>JAGPMT010000061.1 GCA_018052735.1 Phycisphaerae bacterium
CATCTCCGCCGCTTCGGATAAAACGCTTTCCAAACCGTCCGCATCCACCGCCGAAACCGCATAATAATAAACCGTATAATATGAAGCTGTAAGATCCGTAAATGCAGGTCTGTCCACCATATCCGCATTGAGCCGCGTATAGCCGCCGGTCGGGCAAACCGACCGGTAAACATGGTATCCGGCCAAATCACCTTCGGTATTGGCCTGCCAACGCAGCACAATGCAGTCTCTGCCGGCAACGGCTGTCAGCCCGACCGGAGCAGCAGGCGGCACCCCCGGCGTCATGGCACCGGCTTGTACCGAGTCGGGACTCTGGCCGGCACTGTTGACGGCGCTGACTACATAGTAATAGTCCGCAGATTCAGGCAGTCCTGTGTCGCAGAAGCTTGTGCCGGATACGCTGGCAATCAGCGTGTACGGCCCCCCGCTGACAGCAGATCGCTTGATATTGTAGTTGACCGCATCGGCAGAGCCGTTCCAAAGCAGACTGATTTGGCCAGCCGCAGCCGCCGCAGCACGCAGCCCCGTCGGAGCAGGGGGAACGCCGTCTGGAATCTGTTCTGCATACAGCGCCGCAATTTCAGCGGCACTCAAGGCATTGCTATAGATGCGAAATTCATCCACCCGCCCGTTGAGATAAGGATCTGCCGAATATTGGGATCTGCCGATATAATTCTGTGTTGTGGCCCCCAGCGAGGCCGGTGTGAGCGTCATGGCACTGTTGCGGCCGACTTCGACACCGTTGACATACAGAATGCCTGTCCCCCCGCCCAGCGTAACAGCCACATGGGTCCAGACACCCGACGGCAGTGCGGCCGTTCCGTTGATGCGCTGTTCGCCGCCGGCGCCGCCGGTTGTAATCGCAAAGCGCACAACGCCGGTCGAACCGCTTCGGGGCGTCAGGAACATATTGACGTTCGTGCCGGTGCCGAAGTCAAATATCCGCGACCAGCTGCTGACTGCATCCAGATACACCCACGCTGCCACTGTAAAGTTCGTCAGGCCGCTGACAACGCCGGTCGGCAAACTCACATAGTCATTGGTGCCGTCCAAATCGACGGCGTTGGCGAATTTTCCGACCGCCCAGAGCGGACCGTTGACCAGCGTGCCGTTCCAGCCGCCGCCGGTACAATCAGAAGCAGCGGTGCCGCCGGTTTCGTTAAACCTCAGATAAGCCCGCACCTTGGAAGGGACTGCCTCGTTGCTGTTGGGGCTTTCGCCGCCGGCGGTATTGGCGCTGACTGTATAATAGTACTGCTGGCCCGGTGCCGGCGTGGTATCACAGAAACGGGGAATTGTTATATTTGCAGCAAGAAGCGCGTAAGGACCGCCGCTGGTGGCTGCACGCTTGACATTGTAGCTGACCGCACCGGCAGAGGGAGTCCACGACAGATTCACCTGACTGCCGGTAATCGCCGTCGCACAGAGTCCTGCAGGGGGCAGCGGGCCGTAACGATCCAGCACCACCGTAGTCAGCGACGATGCCGGCAGCGTTATATGCGACCCAACCAGCGGACCCAGCAGCTGAAAGTGCTCCTCTGCCGCCGTTTGATAGACATAGGAATTATCATACGTAAACGAACCGCAATTCAATGAAACATAGGCCGGATTGGCGGTACTGCGGTTAATTAACACTGTAACAAGCCGCTTGCCGTCCGGCGACAGATATGATGAGGCCAAAATATCCGGCTGGCCGGAAACGGCCTTGGCGCGGCGGAAGCCGGGCTGAATAAAATAGGAATAATGCTTCATTGCCCAATAGGAAGGATTAAGCCAATATCCTTTCGGGGATGTCCACGAGCTGGAGCCCCACGGGAACTCGATTTCGACCAATCCGATATCGCCCGGCCACATCAGACTCCAGTGGTTATAGCCGCTGACCTGCTCGACTACGAGGGAATTATGAATCAGATTGGCAACAGGAATCAATCCTTTGATGTCGCCGAACTCGGTCATAAAACGGGGCTTGCCGGCAAAAAGCGTATTGGTGGCATTCAGCACCGCGGTAAATGCAGAATTATATCCATCCGGCGTGCCATCAGTGCTGCCGCCGTAAAGGTGGTGGGCAATGCCGTAAAAAGTAGCAGGATTCAGTGCGGCCATATAGTTGCGCAGGCCGGCGGCATTGCCGTAAAGGCCTACGCATTCCGGGCTGAGCAGCTTGGGAGGCGATGCCATGGCCGACTGGAGCTTCTGATACACCGCATCCTGCGCCAAGGCAAAACTTGCATAATACTGGCCGCTGACAGGGTCCTCGGTCGGATTAAACCGGCAGGAATCGTAATCGGCTGTCCAGTCGGGTTCATTTTGAATGCCGATCCAGGTCGGGGTGACTCCATGGGCAATATAATCCTGAATGGATGCATACCAATAGTCGGCAAATCCTGCGTAGTCGTAAGCACCGTCCTTTTGAATCAGCGTGCCGCCGTTGGTTGTTTGGCCGTTGCTCTTAAGATAAGCCGGCGGTGACCACGAACTAATCAGAATCGGCACAGGTCTGCCCAGCCGCTGATTGGCAGCAGCAACGATTTCATAAATCGCCGTATCCTGACCATTTGTGCCCCGCCACCAGTTGCCGATGCGCAGCATCGACAGATTCAATCCGGAAAATGCATAGTCGAAAATCTCCTGCTTGTAGGGATGGGCCGTAAACCAGCCGTTGTAGAAGCAGATCGCCCCGCCCAGTCCTTCAATCGTCTGATAGAGCACAGAAGAATCGGCACTGACATTTGCCATCGTAACCGGCTCGGTCTGAAACTGCCACCAGTTGAGCTTGAACAAATCGCCATCCGCCGGACCGGTAAACTTCAGATACAAATCATGCACGCCGGACAGCCCGCTTACATTGCAGTAGGCAGTTGTCCATGTCTGTGTGCTGCCCGTATTGGGTACTGGCAGCGTCCCGGCCAGGGTGCCGCTCAGACTGTCCAGCCGCAGCTCAATGGCTGCGCCGCTGACGGCGCTGGCGACACGGGCCAGAAAACTGCCTGCCCCGCTGCCGAAATCCGCTCCGCGTATGCGTATCCAATCGCCATGGGAGATGGCCGTCACCTGCAAACCGCCTTCCGAACAAACCTCGGTCTTGATGCCGCTCTGCTGGGCAAGCGTCTCGCCCTCCACGCGGCTGAAGGGGTTCAGATATTTCAGCTGGACAAGGCCGTCCTGCGTGGGAACAATCGGCTGTATCGTTCCATCGGGATTGTAATACATCCGGTCCAGACAGATATTGCGATGCTCCGTCGTCGAGACACCATCCAGTCCGGCTTGATACCGGTTGTGATAGACACAGTACCACTGCCCCTGATAGGTAAAAAAGGTATGATGATTGTTGTTGTTATAGTTATACGGCAGCTGCCCAAGGGCCGTTCCCCGATAAACAAATCCCCCCAGAGGACTGGTGCCGGTCATATACGCAATCTGCGAACCGGCCGTTGAATCGTCGTAGTTGTCGGCATAGGAATAGTAATAGAGGCCGTTGTGCTTGTGCATCAGCGAGGCCTCGAAAAAATCCGGAAACTCAATCGTCAGGGCCGAGCCGATTGGATCCATCATATTGGAATTGAGCAGAATCACCCGTGCCTGATTGGCGCCGCCGCCGCCGAAGTAGAGATACGGCTGGCCATCGTCATCAACAAATACACAGGGGTCAAACAGCCAAGTGCTGTCGGCTCCCGGAGTTCCGCCTGTCAATCCTTCCCGTTTTACGACAAGATTGCCCTTGATATCTGTAAACGGACCGGTCGGCACATCGCTTGCGGCCACGCCGATGCCCCAGTAAGGATCGCCGAAATACAGGTAAAACTTATTGTTATTTCGGACAATGCAGGGAGCCCACGCCGTCCCTATCCACGGGACGCTGTCGGCATCAAACACCACACCGTGATCCGTCCAGTTTTTCAAATCATCTGTCGAGAAACAGACAATAGAATTCATAATGTAGCCGCTGTTTTCGGTGTTTTCTTCGTCGTTGGAGCAGTACACATACAGCCGGCCATTCCATTCGATTGCTGTCGGGTCAGCGGCATAATGCTGCGACATAATCGGGTAATCCGCAAATACCGGACCGAGTGCGCATACAAGCATTGCAACAGATGCTGTTTTCAAAATCCGCTGGAGGATTAGATACTGCTTTAACATAGTCCCGCCCCATTTATGAATGTTGGTTCTCCGGCCTGCCGATACATATCCCTATCAGCCGGGCCGAATACTGTCCTCATTATTTATCGGGGTACTCCTGCCAAGCCTTCCGCAGGCGCTTTTTCCCCTGCCTGCTGTGCATTTGAGCTGTTTTCTTAAAACCGCTCTCTATCCATGCACACCTCTATTGTCACTCAGCCGGCATATAATCCGGTTTCCGGGCGCTGGCTGCAAACGCCCGGAAACCGTTCACACCTATCCTAAAAATCCCTATTGACTAATCGGGGTAAATCCGATAGCTGTCCAGCCATGTTGCTGCAAACGCAGCAAAATCGGAAATAT
>JAGPMT010000062.1 GCA_018052735.1 Phycisphaerae bacterium
GTCATCTGCGAGCCGTTCTCATCGGCGGCGCCGAGCTGGAGCGATTTAATCCGCAGCGGCAGCTTGGATGTTTCAATATCCCACAGAAACTGTGTTACAGCCGCCATTGTGCCGCTGCCCGAGACCATAAAATCTATCTCCCCTAATTGCTTGCCGGCAGTAGGCCGATCCGGCTGAATAGACGTCAGCAGAAAGCGCGACCGTCCGGATGTTTCTTCCAGATGCCGAAGAACGCGGTTTTCTATGGCTTCCACCTCATACGAAAGCCCCGCCTCCTGCATCTGTGCCCACCGCTGCTGAAGCACTTTCTTCCGCTCCAGAGCTGCCAGCGACTGCTCCAGCTCTGTCTGCAGGGAGTTGCGCATCTGCCGCGTCTGTTCCCGCTTATCCAGTATCGGCGTCAAAATATACCGGTCGGCAGCAAGAATCACAATAGCCGCTGCGGCCAAAATCATAATCAGACGTTCACGGTTTGTCAGAGCCATATCAGATGCCCTCCCGAACACGAAGACTGATGGCAAAGGTCATAATATCTGTTCCTTTTCCCATTTTTCGGATGTAAAGAATTTTGACATCATCAAAGGCCGTCTTTTTTCGAAGTTCCTCGGCCACATCCAATACGGCCTGCTCTCGAACAGCCCGGCCGGTCAGAATCTGGCTGTGCGATTCGTCCATTGCCAGCGAGGTCAGCCAGATATTGCCGTTGGGCGGAAACGACAGCGTCAATTCACGCAGGATTTCCAGAAAGGCAGGGCTGTCGCTGAACCACGCCCGTGCGGTGGAAACCCGGTCTATCATTTCCTGGGCTGCGGCAACACCGCTCTTCATCGACTCCAGCTGCTCCTGCAGGCGGGCAATTTGCTTGGTGTCCGAATGCCAGTTAAACAAAAAGCCGCCGATCAGAACCAAAACCGCTGCCCCCCCCAAAATGCCCCGACGCAGCCACTGCTTATAAAGTGTCGGTTTGGCCTGACTATGCCGTCCGTTAAGATAGTTGATCGGTATCGGATGTCCGGTGATTACTTTTTCGGCCAAAATCGCCGCCAGCCCGCTCAAACCCTCGCCGGCAGCTGCTTTTAGACGGTGGCACTGGAAGTTCCCGAAGACAGCCGCCCCGGAGCGGGATGTGTCGCTGGCGGCATCAAATGTCCAAAGAGTGTAAGAAGCGGTATCGGTCTGACCGGATGCTGTCCACAGCGTCTGGTTTACCAAACGGACTATTTTCTGGGCTGTTTGCGCATCCAGTCCCTGCTGACCGGATTTGGCGATGTACTGGACAGCGGCCAGACGGCCTCGGCGGAAAAGACACAGCTCAAATGAGTCCGGATATTCGATAATATGGCAGTCAGCCGTACCGGAAACCGGCAGATCCAATCCAAGCGATGTATTGGTAATCTGTACAGGATGAATCCGGCAGGATTCCAGCAGTTCTTTAATTTGGGCAAT
Source organism: Phycisphaerae bacterium (assembly GCA_018052735.1). Taxonomy (GTDB): domain Bacteria; phylum Planctomycetota; class Phycisphaerae; order Sedimentisphaerales; family Anaerohalosphaeraceae; genus 4572-13. The sequence goes on from JAGPMT010000062.1 coordinate 1,447, forward strand.
CGTGCGTTTGAGAACCATTGTCACCAGAATATCCGATTGGCTGCTGTCTGCATCCACCTCGTAGTCGAAGGCGATGTCTGTCAGATCGGCCTCGATCTTGCGCTCGAGATTGAGCTGAATGGTCTGATGAAGCAGCTCCGGATTTTTTACCGGCGGCGCCTTGACCAGCGTGGTCATCATCTGCTTGACAGGAATCCCTACCACCGCCTTGCCGGCTTTAAAGCCGTGTTCTTTCAAAAATGCCCTGAATGCCGTGCTCTGCGAAGACAGCGTATCAGCAGACTGTCCTTCCGGCATCGTATAGCAGGCCGAGGTTCGAATGCGGATTCCCTCGCCGGACAGATGCGCCTCGCAGACAGCGATGCTCCGTTCATACAGGACAATGCCCAGCATAGTTCGATTCTGCTTCATTGATACTCTTTCTTTTTAATGGTTCAGATTCCTTTGCCTTCCCGCAGCTGCAATAAAATCGCAGGATCCAGCGGCCAGCCCAGCGTATGCAGCGGCTGGCGGTAAATGACTTTCGGCGTTCCATCGGCCGTATCAATCACCACATAATAGCGGCGAAAGGCGCGTCCGTCGGCACTGGCGGCCACGATATCCGCCGAATACTGAAGCGTGCGCGTGGTAATGTAGCTGCCGATGGCTTCGGCTTTCTCCCGGCTGAGAACTTTAGTAATCCACAGGATGCTCTCTTCCGTTTCACTTCGAGAGGTGCGGTATTTAATCATTGCATCCACATCGCTCTGCTCCAGCCCGGGCAGACACAGCAGCACTTCTTCGGGAGCCGTGTTGATATTAATCAGCCCGGAGGCCTTTTCCTGATTGCTTGTGCTCAGCCTGTCAATGATTTTATTGAAGCTGTCGTAACTCATCTGACTGACAAAATAGACCTCTATCAGACTCCGGTAATTGCGGCGCTGGCGGATATTGTTCATATACCGCGTGTAATCCCCGCCCACGGCCTGACGCAGCAAGTCGGCCAGCTGGCTCTGACTTCTCCCGTCATTGACATTGATGCGGGTATTGCCGTCCTTATCTTTATTGGATTCATAGCTGTGAATGGTTACATAATGAAAAAATCCCGGATCCAGACGCCCATTGGCGTTGTCGGACGGAGGCGACGCTTCAGCATCGTTTTCATTGGTATCCAATATGCCGTTGCGGTTGGTGTCTTCGCCGTACAGAATCTGCTGGGTGGCACCCTTAATCAGCAGCACTTCTTCAATGGTTTCCAGCGGCGAATTCTTGCACTGGTAAGGATTGCTCAGTAGCAGGTAATATTCATTTTCTGCCCCGCCGGCGGTCAGCTCCTGATTGCTGTCGCGCCAATCAATAATCGATGCAGCCAGTTCCGCCGTCATCGACGGAAGCTTCAACAGCGTTTCCAGCGAGGCCGAGTTGATATTGATTTTGCCGGATTCGGCACACAGGCCGAAGTCATATTTCCGGTCTTCCGAAAGATTCGGACGCAGTACCCAGAAATAGCCCTCTCCAACCTGCACACCCTCATACGGATTGCTGCTCCAGTTGACTTCCGTTGTTTCCTGACTGGCCAGCATCGCGATGATATACTGTACAGCCGCACTGGCCGCCGCTTCGGCCTGTACCAGCGCGATATGGTTCGATGCCGCCAGGGCCTCCACCCGGATATAGTGCGAAAAGACAATAATCAGACTGGCCAGCATGGTTACAATCCAGATGGTAATAATCAGCACGGTTCCCGGCCGCTTGATGCGTCTATTCAGTTGTATCCGATTGCGCTTCATTGTCTTGCAGATGAGGATGAAGAAGCTGCCTCCTGTTCAGCGGCCAAAGAGCTGCTGGACAGCATAAAGGTTCGCGTAAAAAGTGTACCGCGTGTTTGATCGGGGCTTTGGCCTGACCGTCTGCTCTCGGGCGACAGGTCGAGCGTAATGCGAACACCGCGGGGCAGTGTGTTGTTCTGTGTGCTGGATGTCCACGTATCCAGCCAGGTATAGCCGTCATAATATTTGACATCAAAGCCGTAAATATTGCGGCCGATGATTTCTGTATCTGGAATAATCGTTTTGGTGCTCAGCAGGTTTTTAATCGTTTTGCGCTTCAGGACAATTCCGCCGCGCTGCGGGTCTTCTTCCAGTCCGTATTGGACGTAGATGATATTGCAGGCGATTTCATCGGTAGCGGGCTGGTAGCTGTCGGTATAAAAGCTCAGAACATCGGCATCCTTCTGGGCGGCATTGTTAGCATCTTCACCCAGAAAAGTTCCGGCCAGAATGCCGGTGGGCGGCATGGCACAGATTAAATCATTGCGGATAGTTTCAAACACAGGCAGCACGGAGCGGAAGGGAATCATCGCCGCCTGTGTGTTCTTTTTAGCCGTAAAACCGATATGCATACTGGCATACAGCGATACGGCGATGACATCCATCAGTGCGATGGCGACAATCAATTCCAGCAGCGTAAAGGCCTGTTTTGACACAAATTGTAGATGCTTATTCCGCATTGTACACCAGCGTTGTCAACCGTATCTGTTTGGGATAGCCCCGGTGCTCCCACGACACGGTCAGGTCCAGCTGTTTAAGGCCGGGTTCGGTCCGGTCGGCTGTTTCGAGTGTCCATCGGTAGCCGGGGGCATCCGGCTCAAAGCTGCCGCTTTCGGCGCCGCTTTTCCACTCCTCGTCAAGAAGAATCTCAGCCAGCCGGTTTTCGGCCAAGCCCAGTGCTTCCTGCTTGCGGATGCTGTCGGATGCCAGCGCCACAGCAACAGAAATGCCTTTCATGGCCGCCGGCAGAATCAGACCAATCAGCACCATCGTGGCCAGAATTTCCATAAAGGTAAAGCCGGCCTGCTTTTGAATAACAGAGTTAGTTGTATAATGTTTCATCATCGCGC
>JAGPMT010000039.1 GCA_018052735.1 Phycisphaerae bacterium
GTGCAATGGACGAGCGAATCGCTTTGACCGTTCCCAATGGTTCCGGCTGCGGGGGAGCAGGATGTTTCCGTCTGCAGGGAGAAAAATGCGAAACACTTGAACGAATTACCGACCCAAAGCGGTTTGGATACTGGTTTGTGCCGCGGTTTCGTGAGTTTGCAGATAAGGAAAATCGACTGCCTTTTGACCAGCATCTGCTTCGGGCGCTGGTTGCCCCGCGCGGGCTGTTGACAACCGATTCAGTTGATGACCTGTGGGCCAATCCTTACGGCACCCAGCAATCGTATCTGGCCGCCCAGCCGGTTTTTGAATGGATGGGTGTTGGCCAAAATCAGGGCATCTGGTTTCGCAGAGGACCGCACGACCAGAATGAAGAAGATTGGCAGGCATTGGTCGATTTCGCCGATATGCTCTTTTTCGGAAAACCTCCCAAGCAGGAAAGACGATTTGACCATCTGACATTTGAGCCGGATCAATTGCTTGTTCAAAATCCTTTTAAGAAGCCATCTGCAAAGGGGAATCAATGAGGTCCAGTCCTGTAAAACCGCTTCTTGTTCTGGGTATCGTTTTATCTGTTGATGTCTATGCTGCAGCGGCGGAGAATTTGACGCTGGAAGACATTCGTGCGCACGATCCGTTTATTTTGGCCGATGCCGGCAGCCGCACCTATTATCTCTATACCAGCATCACATCCGGCGCCCTGCCGCGGGGTCAGGCCGGCGTTGTGGCTTACGCAAGCAAGGATCTTAAGCTTTGGCAGGGCCCTAAAGTGGTATTTCAAGTTCCCAAAGATGGCTGGGCCAATCCGGCTCACGGTGCCTGGGCGCCCGAGGTACATTTATACAATGGCAAATATTACTTGTTTGTTACTCTTCATAACCGCGACAAAATCTATACCCAGCCGCCGCAAACACCGCGTGTTACCCATATGCGGGCTACGCAGATTTTTGTCAGCGCTACACCCGACGGGCCATTTGTGCCGCTGGCGGACCGGCCGGCAACACCCGACGGCCTGATGACACTGGACGGCACGCTTTTTGTTGAAGACGGCATTCCGTGGATAGTTTACTGCCATGAGTGGATACAGGTTACCAACGGCACTGTTGAGGCCGTACGTCTCAAACCGGATCTATCCGGTCCCCAAGAGGATAAACCCCTGATGCTCTTTGAAGGATCTGATGCGCCATGGATTACCCCTTGGCAGGCCAAGCCGGACGATGAATCCCGTACGTTTGTTACCGACGGCTGTTTTCTTTGGCGGACCAAAACCGGACGGCTGCTGATGCTCTGGTCAAGCTGGCAGGAAAACAAGAAATATGCCCAAACGGTTGCTTTTTCATTGTCGGGCCGGCTGGCTGGTCCATGGCGGCAGCTTGAGCCCCTGCTGACTGATGACAGCGGGCATGGCATGGTCTTTCGGACATTTGACGGCCGGCTGATGCTGGTATGCCACCAGCCAACCATGAGCCCGCAATCCCGTGCCCGTCTTCACGAATTGGAAGATACTGGCGACAGTCTGCGGCTTAAGGAATAGAGGCAATTGCTCTTTTTCGCAAAATCCATTCTTGACGAAGCGGCGGCTGTGGTGTACCTTTTTATGCCGTTTCTTCGGGCAAGGCCTGCTAAATAATAGGATACAGTAAAAGCAACTGCTTTAAGAATGAAAGGAAAGACCAATGTACACAACAATTGTTGATGTAAAAGCACGAGAAATTCTGGACTCGCGCGGCAATCCAACCGTCGAGGTGGATGTTCTTCTGGACGATGGTTCCTTTGGACGTGCGGCAGTGCCCAGCGGTGCCAGTACGGGTGTCCATGAGGCCTGCGAGCTGCGTGATGCCAAGTCCAAACGCTATAACGGCAAAGGCGTTTTGTCGGCTGTTAAGAATGTAAATGAAAAAATCGCTCCCGAAGTACTCGGTATGGATGCTATGGCTCAGGAAGAGCTGGATGCATTTCTATGCAAGCTGGATGGAACTGCTAACAAGTCCAAGCTCGGTGCCAATGCTATTTTAGGTGTCTCATTGGCGGTTGCTAAAGCGGCGGCAATCTCTGTGGATTTGCCGCTGTATCGCTACATCGGTGGATGCAATGCCAATATCCTGCCGGTGCCGATGATGAACATTCTCAACGGCGGCAAACACGCCGACAACAATGTGGACTTTCAGGAATTTATGGTGATGCCTGTCGGCGCCAAAGATTTCCCGACTGCTTTGCAGATGGGTGTCGAGGTCTTCCATTCGCTCAAAAGTGTGTTGAAAAGCAAGGGCTATAATACAGCTGTCGGCGACGAAGGCGGTTTTGCTCCTTCTCTTAAGAGCAATCAGGAAGCCATCGAGGTTATTCTCGAAGCCATCAAGAAGGCCGGCTATAAAGCGGGCAAGGATATTTTCATTGCGCTGGATCCGGCAGCCTCTGAAATGTGGACCGGCAGCACCAAGAAATACAAGTTCTTCAAATCCGATCCGAAGAAACAGATTACCGGCAAGCAGATGGCTGACTACTGGATGGAATGGCTGAATAAATATCCTATCGTCAGTCTGGAAGATGGTCTGGCTGAAGATGACTGGGACAGCTGGAAATACCTGACTGAAAAAGTCGGCGGCCGATATCAGCTTGTCGGCGATGACCTGTTTGTTACCAACACCAAGCGACTGGCTGCCGGAATAGAAAAGGGCTGTGCCAATTCTATTCTTATCAAGGTCAACCAGATCGGCACGCTTACCGAGACCTTGGAAGCCATTAATTTGGCTCAGCGCAATGGTTATACTGCCGTCATAAGCCATCGTTCCGGCGAAACCGAAGACGCCACCATAGCCGATTTGGCAGTAGCCACAGGTGTGGGACAAATTAAGACAGGTTCTGCCTGCCGTACAGATCGCATCTGCAAATACAACCAGCTTCTGCGGATTCATGAAGAACTCGGCTCGGCAGCCCGTTACGGCGGGGAAATCTTCAAGTACTAACCCTTTAAAGACCGATAAAATGGGCACAGGGGCATTTCTTGCGTCTGTGCCCTTTTTTTCTGATCTTATTTGTCGAATTTGAAACGCCCCTTTCGCTACAGATGCCAACGCTGATGCGGGGATGTGTTTCAGGTTTGGATAGTGAAAATATGCTGCGGCTTGCACGGATAATCCGGTTCTTTTTATTTGCAGTCTTTTTCCTGATTGGAATGATTGCAATGGTTCTGTCAATTTTAGCCGAGCCGGAGCTGGTACAATATTATCAAAGCCGCAATCGATTGCTGGAAATCCAGCAGCAGAATGCAAGAATGCGCTCGTTAAGCAGCAAATATGATGCCCAGATTGCATTCATAGAAGCAGAACCGAATATATTGGAGCGTCTTAGTCCTGTAACATTCGGCCGCAAGCCGTCAGCACCGGATACCGATTTTCCCGAAGTTCGCAATAGGGCGTTAAGAGAAGAAACTGAAAAATTGATTGCCCAGATTGAAAGCAAACCCCAACAGGATCCCATACCTGCTTGGCTTGAGCGGATTCTCAATCCCAGCAATCGGCGGGCCTTATTTTTTGCAGGAGCCGGCCTTGTGCTGATTACTTTCATCTTTTTTGGCACCTCTGGCGGTCAGCTGATTGTGGAATGCTGACTTCTTCCAGATCCTCGATCAAATTGCATTTTTTAACTTTCTTTTCTATTTTACCTGTTTTTAATGTTGAAATCACAGTTTTGATAACAGATGAAGATATTTTTATTCATTCCCAGACAGCTTTTGCATAAAATCAGTCCCAAATGCCGATATAAAATACAAAGCAAGATTTTTAATAGGTGTTTTTAATAATAAAAACAAGGATTATAAACAACCGTGAAGCACGCAAATGTCTATCGGATTGCTGGAGAATTTATCCTCCTGTGCATCTGTATTTTCTTATTCGTCAGTACCTTAAGTTTTGATATAGGCGATTCGCCCAGTGAGTATGTTTGGCCGTACAATAATCCCCCGCACAATCTCTGCGGTCGTGCGGGTGCTTTTGCGGCCTATTATGCTTTGTATTATTTCGGGCCGGGCATTCTGGTGGCTTGGTTTTCGGCGGCGGCGGCGTTGGCAATACATATCTGCGGCAAATCTGTTACCCAGCCGCTCCTGCGTCTGGTCGGACTGATTTTGGTAGTGGCTTCTATTTCAACAGCATGGTATATGGTTTGGCCCTATGAGACATTGGGGCTGTTTAAGAATGGGTCTTTCCCGACTGGAAACGGTGGCATCTTGGGTGTAGGTGCGGCAGTGTATCTGAATCAGCATCTTGCCAAATTAGGCAGCTGGCTTGTTGTCCTGTGCTGCTGGACAGTGGGAGCGCTGCTGCTGGCTGACTCGGTGGTTTTTGCATTGGTCCGCTGGTTTGGCACAGTCGTGTTGAAGGCGATGGGACTGGCTGAGCCGGCCTGGAATGCGGCTTGTGAGCATTCGCAGGCATTGGGCGATATATGGATCCGGCTCAGTCAGCGTCAGAAAAAACAGGCCGCCTCATTTGCGCAGGCTGTTCACAATTATACTGCCCAGCATAAAGCCAAATCCTTAGAACAGCAGCCGCTGATTTCCGAATCCGCCGGATCTGTTCCGCAAGAAATCCAGCCTGTTCTTTCCCAGCCGGCGGCACAGGAACCGCCGGATATATCTGTAAAACATGCCGAAACCAGCGGATCCAGTGAACCGGAAGAGAAAAAACAGGCGGTGGCGCAGAAGCCCAAGCAAAGTGTGCGTCCTAAAACCACTTTGCCGGTTCAGAGAAGTTATGATGATTATCAGCTTCCGCCGCTGGAACTGCTGCGGGAGCCGGAGACGGGTTTTGCTGCTGTTCAGAGCAAAATGGTCGAGCACAAAGCCAAAGCCCTTGAGGACCTGCTTCAGGAGTTCGGCATCAGCGCCAATGTGGTGAATGCGGAAGCAGGACCGGCAATTACGATGTATGAGCTGGAGCTGGCTCCCGGGGTCAAGGTCAACCAGATTTCGGCGCTGTCGAATGATATGGCTCGTGCACTGGGTTCCGGCTCTGTGCGGGTTGTAGCACCGCTGGCCGGCAAGCATACAATTGGCATCGAGGTTCCCAACAGCCAGCGGGAAATTGTTCGGCTGAAGGAATTGATTCAGAAGGGAACAGCAGCTGCTAAAATGCAGATTCCGCTGTTTCTTGGCAAAAGCTCCTCCGGGGAGGTGCTGGTGTCAGACTTGGCCTCCATGCCCCATCTGCTGATAGCCGGTACGACCGGTTCGGGCAAGAGCGTCTGCATCAACAGCATCATTACCAGCATCCTTTTGACCCGCCGGCCGGATGAAGTCAAGCTTATTCTGATTGACCCTAAAATGGTGGAAATGGCAATGTTCGAGTCGATTCCGCATCTGATGTGTCCGACAATTACGGAGATGCGGCGTGCCGAGCAGATTCTCGAATGGGCCATGCAGAAAATGGACGAGCGTTACGAGCTGCTGGCAGAAGCGCAGGTGCGGAATATCGCCTCGTACAATCTGCTGACAGCCGAGCAGCTTATTGAACGGTTTAAGCCCTCCAGTCAGGAAGAGGAAGCCAAAATTCCTAAGAAGCTGCCGCATATTGTTATTATCATTGATGAGCTGGCCGATTTGATGATGACATCCGCCAAAGAAGTAGAGGCTTATATCGTCCGCATAGCGCAGAAGAGCCGTGCTGTCGGCATTCATCTGGTGTTGGCCACCCAGCGGCCTCAGGCCACTGTGGTAACAGGGCTTATTAAATCCAATATGCCCTCGCGGATTGCATTCCGCGTGGCCGCAAGAATGGACAGCCGGATTATTCTTGACCAAAACGGCGCTGAAGCGCTGCTGGGGCAGGGGGATATGCTGTTTCTGCGTCCGGGAACCAGCGAGCTGATACGGTCGCAGGGGGCATATTTGGAAGATGATGAAATTCGCGGGATTGTGGAATTCCTCAAGAATGTTGCCCAGCCGCAGTACAGTACAGAGTTGATGCAGCTCAATACCGTAGATTTGTCAGCCGCTAAGCAGGATGAGCTCTTTGAAGATGCTGTCAAAGTTGTCCTGGAGACCCAGCGGGGCAGCGTGTCGCTTCTGCAGCGGCGGTTGGGAATCGGCTATGCACGGGCTTCTCGGATTATTGAGACGATGGCGGCGATGGGACTGCTGGGCGAGTACAAGGGCAGCCAGGCCCGCGAAGTTGTAATGACTCTTGAAGAGTATGAGGCGATGAGAAAGAATATGATTCATGATCAGGTTGCAGGGTACAGCGATTTGACGCAGGAAGCCGATCCGTCGGATGAAATCGAAAGCAATCCTGACGATGATTTTGCCCACGAAGAACATATCCTGACGCCTCAGGAAGAGAATATTGATACCCGGTAGCGGCTGTTTTATTGCCCTTCAATAAAAACGTAAGCTTCATACCAAACCGGCCATTTCTGCAAGACGCCGGCGGACGGATAAATCAGGACTGCCGGATTCACAGCCGGACCTGTGCTGGCGGTGCGGCAAAATAATCTCAGAGAATGCATTTTGGGACTTTATTTCTCTGCTATGCGGCACTTGCATAATGACAAAAGGACGGATAAGATAACGCATATGGTGCAGCAAGCCGCTACGATAACATTAGACACACCCGTGCAGTTTCTGGCCGGAGTGGGGCCTGTGCGGGCACAAGCGTTTGATGAACTGGGAGTGAAAACAGTCGGTGACCTGCTGGAATATTACCCTCGGGATTGGGTCTTTATGCCCGAACCGATGGCCATTTCCGATGTGCGTGCCAACCAAACAGTGTGTATTCTCGGGCTGGTGGAACAGACGGACTGGCAGCCGTACCGGAAAATTCCCCTTTTTGAGGCGACGCTGGCCGACCAGACAGGGACTATTCGGATTGTGTGGTTTCACGGCCGATATCTGGTTAACCAGCTGGAACCGGGGCAGATGCTGCTGGTTCATGGCAAGGCCATTCGCTACCGATATCAGCTTCAAATCAATAATCCGAAGTTTTTGATTGTCCATCCCGATCAGCCGCGCGGGCCGGATGCATTCAGCGGTCCGGTTTATCCGGCCAGCGCCAAACTGCCGAGCTGGCAGATTAAAAAAATTGTAAGGACGAATATCGACTTGCTGGCTCCTCTGATGCCGGAACTGTTCGATGCAGCTTTTCGGAAAAGAAATGAATTGATGCCCCGGCCGGACGCCTATCGGCAGATTCATATTCCAGACAACGAGGATATGCTTGCTGCAGCCAGACGCAGGCTTAAATACGAAGAACTGTTCTTCATGCAGGCCGGTTTGGCGCTGAAACGGTACCATATTCAGCATGCTTGTCCGGCGGTGCCAATGGTGTGCACCGATGAAATTGACCGCCGCATTCGTCAGCGATTTCCATTTCTGCTGACAGCTGATCAGGAGCAAGTCATCCGTGAGATTACCGCTGATATGGCCAAAGAGGTCCCGATGAACCGGCTTCTGCAGGGTGATGTCGGTTCGGGCAAGACGGTGGTTGCCCTCTATGCGGCACTGGTTGCAGTAGCCAACAAAACACAGGCAGCCATTATGGCCCCGACGGAAATTCTGGCTCGCCAGCATTTCGCCAGCATCGAACGCTTTTTGGCAGGCAGCCGGGTTCGGCGGGAACTGCTCATCGGTGGACTGACCGGCAAAAACAGACAGGAGTTATTGAACCGGGTGAAAAATGGAGATGTGGATATTGTTGCCGGCACGGTTGCTTTGCTGGAAGAAGATGTGGCCTTTGCCAATCTGGGTCTGGTTATTATTGATGAGCAGCACAAATTCGGAGTGCATCAGCGGGCCGGCCTGCGCAAAGGTCATTGGCCCCATTGCTTGGTGATGACGGCCACACCCATCCCGCGCACGCTGGCGATGACGGCCTTCGGCGATTTGGATGTGTCGATGATTAAGCACACTCCGCCGGGACGGGGCGAAGTGATTACACGCTGGGTGCAGCCGCCCAATCGGCGCGATGCAATGGAGTTTATACGGCAGCGGCTGCGGGCTAAAAAGCAGGCCTATTTTGTGTATCCGAGGATTGACGCTTTTTCGGAGGCTGACAGCGCCAATGGCGACATAAAAGCCGCGGTTGATGAGTATCATTATTTGAAAGAAAAGATTTTTCCGGAGTTTAAGATTGGGCTTTTGCACGGCCAGATGCCGTCGGCAGAAAAAGAACAGGTGATGGAGCAGTTTCGTACCGGCAAGCTGGATGTGCTGGTTTCAACAGTGGTAATCGAAGTCGGAGTAGATGTTCCCAATGCAACCATTATGGTTATAGAAAATGCCAATCGCTTTGGCCTTGCCCAGCTGCACCAGCTTCGCGGACGAATCGGCCGCGGCCAGAGCAAGTCCTATTGTCTTTTATTTGCCGAAACGGATGATGAAAAGGCTGTCAGCCGGCTGCAGATTTTAACCCGCAGCCGGGATGGTTTTGAAATTGCCGAACAGGATCTGCGGCTGCGCGGTCCCGGTGAATTGTTCAGTGCACGCCAGCATGGTCTGCCGGATTTGAAGATTGCCAATATTGTAGATGATTTTGATCTGCTGAATCTGGCCCGTCGGGATGCCTTTGAGCTGATTGAAGCGGATCCGGCTTTAACCAGTCCTCACAATGCGGCTGTTCGTCAGGAACTCATCCGACGGTTTGGAGCCAAACTTGGTCTGGCCGATATCGGGTAAAAAAGAATGGAAATTTTTCCCTAAAGCGGGTAAAACAAATCAGGAAATCTTATAATACCGGATATTGAACATATCCAATCAGACATAAAGGCAGAATGTTTTCTGACTTGATGGATGAAAGTCGAATACAAGAATAAAAAGCTGGATGCGGTTATTGTTGGCCTCAATCTTATCGGAATTGCGGCTGTAGCATCGACTTTTGTGATGCTGTATGGTTTTGACCAGCCGCCTTTGCCCAGCATCTGGCTGCACAGTGCCGAAATCATCCTGTTCTGTTTTTTTGTAACAGAAAAATTGATTCGGTATTTTAACGCAGTTTCCAAGCGGGATTTTTTCCGGATGTACTGGTTCGAAATTCCTCTGCTGGGTTTGCTGTTTGTTCTTTTTTTGGGGGCAGAAAAGTGGTCCTCCGGTCAAATCTTTGAGTGGTTTGTTCAAGGCATCAGCATTTACCTGATAGTACAGGTGATCGACAAAGTCTGCCGAAGCACCGTCTATCTGGCCTCCACAGGGCACAATCCTGCCCGTTCGCTGATTACCCTGTTTGTGGTGCTGATTCTGGCAGGGGCCGGCCTGCTGATGCTGCCCCGGGCGCATGAGGGAACAATAAATGTGACGGATGCGGTTTTCACGGCAACCAGCGCCACGTGCGTAACAGGGCTGATTGTTAAAAATACCGGCCGTGATTTTACACTCTTTGGTCAGATTGTTATTTTGTCGCTGATGCAGCTGGGGGGATTGGGCATTGTGATCTTTGGGGCGGTTTTAGGACTGCTTCTGGGTCAATCCATGACAATGCGGGAACAGGCGGCTCTGCAGGATTTACTTAACGAACGCACGCTTAGCCGCATCAGCACAATGGTCGGCTTCATTATTGTTTCAACGCTTCTTGTTGAGGCCGTCGGGGCAGTCTGCCTGTATCCAATGTGGGATTATGTGCCAAGTCTGGTAGCTCCGGAGCGTCGCTGGTTTTTCAGTATTTTTCATTCCATCAGTGCCTTTTGCAATGCCGGTTTCTCGCTGATGAGCAACAGTCTGATGGATTTCCGTTCTTGCATCTCTGTCTATGCAGTTATCTGTCCCCTGATTATTCTCGGCGGTCTCGGATTTGCCGTTCTTTATAATCTGGCAGAGGTCTCCGGCCAGCGGCTAAATCGCCTTTTCAGCAAAAAGGGCATCTATCCGGATGTATTTAATCTCCAAAGTCCACGGCGGCTGACGCTTCAGACGAAAGTGGTTCTAACCACGACCCTTCTTTTGATTATGGCCGGTACCGCAGGTTTGATGCTGTTTGAGGCCTGTTCGACCAGTCCTCAACGGGATCCCCGGTTTTTGTCAGCCCTGTTTCAATCTATTACCGCCAGAACAGCGGGCTTCAATACCATTGATATTGCGGCGCTTTCTCCGGCCAGTAAGCTGATTCTTATTATTCTGATGTGCATCGGCGGCTCGCCCGGTTCTACGGCCGGCGGCATAAAAACGGTTACCTTTGCTTTGGTAGTAATGGTGATTTATGCAACTTTGGGGAAGCGCAGAGAAGTGGAAATATTTCGTCGGGCTGTTCCGCTGGTAGTGCTCGGACGGGCGGTAACAATTACGGTTCTCTATGCGGTTATGCTGCTGGCCGGCACACTGGCGCTGACAATTACAGAACGTGGCGAATCCCTGCCGATTGAAGATGTGGCTTTTGAAGCGGCCTCGGCGATGGGTACTGTGGGATTAACGACTGGAATTACGCCGGTTTTGACCACGGCGGGCAAATGGATTATTGTTGCCATGATGCTCATTGGACGTCTGGGGCCGATGACGCTGCTGACAGCGCTTATGTTTAATGTCAAGCCGGCCAAATATGATTATCCGGTAGAGCCGCTGGTTGTTGGATAAAGGATAATCAAACAGGAACCTTATAGTAGTCGGCTTGGCAGCCGGACTTTCTTTTATAATGAGGATTGAATATGAAGCGTTTTGTAGTGATTGGATTAGGGCGGTTTGGCAGCAGTTTGGCACGTGCCTTGTCTGCCGGCGGAGCTGAAGTGATTGCAATTGACAGAGACCGAGAGGTGATTGAAAACATACGTGACCAGGTTGCAGTGGCTATTCGGCTCGACAGCACCGATATCGATGCCCTAAAAGCTCAGGGAATCGACAGGGTCGATATCGCGGTTGTCGGAATGGGAGCCGGGCACGGATTTGAATCGGCTATATTAACGGTTGTGAATCTCAAAAAATTGGGGATTCCGCAGATTTTTGCCCGTGCGGAAAACACAACTGCCGGAACTGTTTTTACGGCCATCGGGGCAACCGAGGTGATATATCCCGAAATAGAAACAGCCCAGCGGTGGGCATACCGGCTGATTACACCGCATATTGAGGAAAAAATCGATTTTTCCCCGGGGTACAGTCTGGCCCGGGTTTCTGCTCCGGCCAGTTTTGACGGCAAGACTGTTCGAGAACTGCAGCTTCGGCAAAAATACAATCTTAACCTTGTAGCAATTAAGCGAAGCAGGGCTGTTGAACAGGAGGAATCCGGCGAAATTCTCAATGTTCCTATGCCGGAAACCAAAGTCTATCAGGATGATATTCTTATGGTCGCCGGAGCCGATGCAGATTTAGCCCGACTGCCTCAAGAATAAATACGCTATTCAATTTCTGCTTTTTGTTATCACCCTATCTTAGCAGGCAGATTTTATAGGAGGCTGTGTTATCTATTAAGAATCCAGTAGCCGGCATTCAGATACACAGCAAATGTCAGCCAGCCCAGATACGGCCAGAGCAAAAGGGAAGCGGATGGACAAATGGTTTTAAATCTTGCTGCGGCAGCTAAAACCATTGCCCACAGCAAAATACACTCTGCCAATGCTGCTCCTATCCAATGCAGACCAAAAAACAGCGGACTCCACAGCCCGTTGAGCACAAGCTGAATACCAAAGACCAACAAGGCCTGCTTTACGCCGGCAGTTTGCCAGCCACGGGCCCAGATTAGACCTGCTGCAATGCCCATTAGAACATACAGTATGGGCCACACAATCCCGAATACCTGTGCCGGCGGATTCAGCGGCGGACGCTTTAAAGCTGCATACCATTCTCCGCCGCCATTCTGTACGGTCAATCCGCTGATTCCTCCCACCGCAAGGCATATCAGAATGCAAATTGTGCATAGTAGCAGAAGCTGACGGTTCATATCAGGATGTCTCTTGTTCCCCAACCAGCGGTCGTGTCAGCATCACTTTGAAATAAACCAGTTTAGCATCTGCCTCGTCGCCTCCGCCGTGGGATTTCCGACGAATCAGATGAACCTTTTCAGAATTGGTCTCAACATGGCTCATTTCCAGATATAGCCGACGCCCTTTATAGCCGGCTCCTTTTTCAATAAACATATAAACGGCTTTCGGGTTCTGCCGGATATTGTTATAACTCAGACGCGGCCGCATAATAAATGCGATTGTTTCCTCATCGATGATATGCGGTGTGGCATAAATCGCACAGTCCACATTCCCTTTGCTGTCGGCCGTTGCCAAGATTCCAACACCATCTGTATTTTCAAAATATTCATTCAGGTTCATAGTTTTCCCCAAATCACGATTTCTTGAATGGTCAAAATCACCGTTGTTATTCGGTATTTTATATCCTTTTCTTGTATGAATCGAACAAAATGTCCCTACAATAGTACTAATCCAAAACGGGAAGGTTCAGGTGGAAATAGGAAATTCCTTCGAATCTGTCAAAAACGGCAGATGAGAATGCAGGAATAACCCAGCTTGACAGTCGGACTGGTTTTATAATGCAAAGGTTTGGGGTGCTGGTTTTTATATCCATTTTCTCAGGAATTTGCTTAGGCGGATATTATTATATCCTGTCGCGGCTGTTCGCATTCTTTAAGATCAAGCACACTATGTTTTTCTGGCTGATGCTGGTCTGGCTGGCGTTTGGGTATATCCTTTTTTCCATCCTGGAACGCAAATATCCGTGCGGCCTATGCAATTTTTTTGTACGGCTTTCAGCAATCGGTTTGGGGGTCGGCTGGCTGTGCTTGATTGTTCTGCTCAGTCATGATTTGCTGTATCTGATTTTTCGATTTCCATTGGACATTTCCCGATGGTTTGCCGCAGGGACGATTCTTCTTCTGTCGGTGTATGCTTTTATGAATGCCAGATGCATTAATGTCGAAACCATTGAGCTGCCAGCGCCGGTAAACCTGAATATTGTGCAGTTAAGCGATATTCATCTGGGTTCAGTCAGCTGGCGGCATTTGGAACGGCTTGTTGAAAAATCGGCAGCTCTGAAGCCGGATGCTGTTGTCATTACAGGCGACCTTATTGATCCGCAAGGGCATTTGCCGCCGGATGCGCTCTTGCCTCTGCAGCGTTTGAATGTCCCGATCTATTGGATATCAGGCAACCACGAACGCTATTTCGGACTGGAAAAAGCTGCTGCGCTGCTGAAGCAGACAGCGGTTATTCCGCTGCGGAATGAAGCGGTAAAATGGAGCGGCATACAGCTTGTCGGCATTGACGACAGCGATGATCCGGCATGGGTTGAGCATATGTTAACGCGTCTTCAGCGACAGCCGGATCTGTTTACGGTTTTGCTTTATCACCAGCCCGAAGGATACAACGCTGCAGCCAGAGCAGGGATTGACTTGATGCTGTGTGGACACACGCACAACGGCCAAATCTGGCCGTTCAATTGGGTGGTACGCAGCCGTTTTCAATACCTCAAAGGATTGCATAGGATAGGCCGAATGCATCTGTATATTTCAACGGGCTCCGGCACGTGGGGGCCGCCCATGCGGCTTGGCAGCCGAAACCAGATAACATTCATCTGCCTGAGGAACAGCTGAACGGCATTCAGGAAAGGACGGTTTTTTCGATATTGTCCAGCTCATCCAGACACAGCTGCGACCATGTTTCCATCTGTTCCCGAACCTGCCGCAGTGCATCTTTGTTCATAAATTCAAGCTGGGTAATCATTTGCTCTTTTCGGCTGACTTGCTGGGAGTCTAATGTCCAGAGGTGTACAATGCCCAAATGCACAGCGCCGACTTCGTTGGTGTCGTCATTGAGCAGGGCGGCAATACGGTCGGTATAGCGTGCTTGAATGTAAATTTCCTCTTCGACCTCCCGCTGGACGGCATTGAGATATGTCTGATACGGGGAAAAGAGCGACATATCATCGGTGGGATTGATGTGTCCTCCAATGCCGATGGAACGCTTGGCTATCAGGCGGCTTTCGCCGGCCCGCTTGCCGCGGACATAGGTCAGGTACCGTCCGCTGCAGCTGATGAGAACATACGGAATCAGCTGCTTGAAACCGGGATCTTTTTCCGCCTGCGTGCGGGGAATAAACTGTCCTGCCCCGGCGGCAAAAATACGGTCCAGGTACTCCCGGATGTTAAACATCAATCCGTGAAATACCCCGATTTCTTCGATGATTGACCGCTTGATTACTAAAACCTGCTCGTCAGCCATGAACGAACCTACCCAGTTTAGTTTATATTTTCCTTTTCATTATGCTGTTGTTGGTTGTACTGTAAGAAAGTTTCTGCGGATGGTCAAGCAAAAACAAAAGAAGGCAGGCAAACTTTTCAAAACTTATCAGTGGAATGAAAAATTACACGTTTATTAAGAAATTATCGTTGACCCCTAATCCCGATTTGGCATAAGCGGCTAAAATCCAGCCCCTGCACAGTTCTATTTTTTATTGGAAGAATACACTGCTTCAAACGGCTGAAATTTTATCATTTTTAGATGCCGTACGGGTCATAAAAAAAGGGGTCAAACGGCATCGATTCAATCTCATCGAGTACTTGTGGGTAGCTGAAAGAAAAGATATCCGGATTAGTCAGCTTTTTATAGTCGTCCATGCTCATCCAAAGCGACTGCTTGTGGCTGCCTGCCTGAAAAACGATTTCCTTGTCTTTGGCCAGTGTCTTGTCCATCAGCGTCGGAAGGTTATATAAATTGCCGAAGGGCGGTTCAGCCCCCAGTTCACTGTCAGTAAAAAGCGTTTTCATCTCCTGTTCGCTGGCCAGATCGACATTTTTAACCTTTAAATGATGCCCAATGGCATAAAAGTCTATTTTTCTGTCTGCGGGCAGGACGCATAAGTAATACTGCCCATCACATCGCACGACAACTGGTTTTGCCACCTGCCGAGGCGATACATGCTCAACGACCGCCAATTGTTCGGCTGTAAAAACTGGTTTATGTTCTGTTACCCTGTACCCGCAATGATGCTGCTGAAGATATTCTTGTACGCTCATTGCTTCTCCTTTCAGAAAATATACCTCTTCTTTGCCGGATTTATAATACAGGCTGCCAACTTCGGCCGAGTCCTCTTGGCAGCCCTATGGCATATAAAAAGGATGGACCGGTATCGTACCGCTTCCCTGCTTTGTAAACAATGCCGTCAGAACCATTAATCCGAATAGCACAATCAGGACCAGCACAGCCCAGAAACGTGGATCCCGAAGAATATCGTCCATCTGAAGTTTTATTTTGTTCCATTCAGGTCTGTGAATATGGGTATGCATTATTCTGACCTCCATTAAAAATACTTCTCTTATTATACGCTGGCAATAAGGAGGAGGTTTAAAATTTCCAAAAGGCGGGTAGTTGGATAAATCTCTACCTATTTGTATGAGAATTCAACCCTAAGGGGAACAATGCGGCACAATGGACAATATAGGTGAACAAAAGCTTGTTATTTTGTAATAAAGCTTCAAAAGATATAGCCGGCCTGCAACGCTGCTATTGCTGAACGGCATTTAGAATAAAGCCGCAATCTACATACTTATCTACTAAATCATGAAGACGAGCTACCTTTTCTGTATCATAAGAGCGAATTTTGAAGCCAAGATCCTTCATTCGAGCACTGACGGTAAATGTGTCTTCCTGACTGAGCAGAACAGGGATGCGGCTGCTTTTAAGCAGGGGTTCAATCATCGGATGGGGTTCAAAACCGCCGGTGAGAATAATGCCGCCGCTGGGTTGTCCGCGGGACAGCACGAGAATGGAGACCAGAATATTATCTACGCGGTCGCCGGGAATAATTATAATGGAGTTGTCGTGAATATGCTGGAGAACATTTTGCGGCTCCATTGCGGCTACCACAGTATCTTCGATGATGTTATTGAGGGAATCGGCTCCGCAGATAATCTGGTAGTTGAATTCTTCCGCAAGCTGACCAACCGTGAAGGTTGTCAGATGGCGGTCGAAAGGAATTGCACCAACCAGGCGCGTCCCGAGCAGCCGAAGCCCCTTATCTACGGTGTCCTTGACCATATCGTATTTTTCAGGCAGGATTTTATTGAGAATGACTCCCAGCACGTCGACATTAAAATCTCTGAACAGGGCCAAGCTCATCGCGATTTCATCAATGGGCCGTCCGATGCCGCCCGAAGTAACGATAACAACCTTGGCGCCAAGAAGCTGGGCTACCCGTGCATTCGACAGTCCAAAACAGCTTCCTACGCCAGCATGGCCGGTTCCTTCCACAATAACCATCGGATGCTTTTTCAGAAGCTCCTGATGACACCGGAGAATTTCCTCTTCCAGCGGCTTGACATTCGGATTCTGGATAAATTTTCGGGTAAAATCCCTTTCGATGGCAATAGGGCTGAGAAAGTAGGGTTCATCTTGAAGATTAAAGACCTGATGCATCAGCACGCCGTCTTCATCGATATTTTTATCATGGTAGCGCACGTAGTGCTGGCCAACAGGTTTGCAGTAGCCCGGATTAATCCCGCGGGCCTGAAGAAGCTGCATCAGACCCAGACTGACCGAGGTTTTGCCGCAGTCGCGTAACGTCGCGCCGATATAGAGCGGATTCATAGGCATATCTGTATTTAGAGTCTTAAATAGTTTGCGTTATTATACAGCAAAATGAGATGCAATTCTACTGGAAAATTACAAATGCCTCTGCGCAAGCAATTCATTCTGGATAAGAGCAAGATACGCAGGCATTTGGGCAGCCAGTGTCGGGCTGAGTGCCGTTTGCAGTTCAACGGTTTCCGGTTCGATGCCGAAAAAGACAATCTCCTCCGGACATTGCCCCAGCTGTTGGGCTAAATCGATAACTTGGAGAATATCTGTCTCGTGGAGGGATAAATGAGCCATTTTTTTAACGGTTACCACATCATTGGGCGTAAACCGCTTAATTGTTCCCGGCGCCGTATTCATACGGCAGCAGTCAAGGATAACAGCTTTGCGGCGGTCGGCAATAGCATGCAGGAGATTGATGCCGCCGGTGCCGCCGTCGTGATAGTCCACAGAATCCGCCGGCAGTCTGCCTTCTGCGGCCATTTGCGCCAGCTTTTCAATCAGCACAATCCCGATACCCTCATCGCCCATCAGCGGATTGCCAAGCCCGACTACAATGGTTGATGCTCTGATACTCTCATCTCCCAGAAAAAGCTTATTTGAGGAGCACTCCTACACCGCAGACATTCTAACCAAAAGGCCCGCGGGTAAAAATAAAAAAACCGGATTTTCCTTCTGAAAAACCCGGTCTTTTCGAGGGTGCATTGAAGCTGTCCCTCAGACGAGAAACCGATTCTCGCCTCATCCTCCGATGATGAAGCTTGTCAGTAAAAAGGTCTTATTTTCTGCGGCCGGATAAAAGTGCGCCTAATCCCAGCAGGACCAGCGTAGCCGGTTCCGGGATTGTCAAGCTGCCGCTCATTCCGTCAGAACCGGTTCCGTTTGAGGTTATCATGGCATCAAAGCTCCCGTTCCACTGCAGCGACAAATTCAAATCCCACTTCATTCCAACCGACAGCGTGCTCAAGTAAGCAGATCCAATCGTATTGTTAATCTGCGTAATAGTAACATCCAGAGCAACTTCAGGATAAGCGGAAGACGTTGTGAAAACAGCCGCATAACTGCCTTCTTCAAGTACTCCTGCTGCCAGCAGGTTCCCCGCAGTGTCCTTAATTTGGAGAACGCCGCCGCCGGCAAACATGCCGGTGCCTGCTACACCCGGTATAATCGAGCTGTAGCTGGAAAGCGTCAAGTCCGGCAGATACACCAGCTGCCCGAACAAAGCGTCCGTCTGCCCGCCCAGAACAAAATCAATGTCCTGCGGTCCAAAAGTAAATGTGTAGTTTCCATTATAGGACCATCCTGTCGGGCCGTAAGGCGAAAACTGGATATCCGGATCGGCAAATGCACCAGAGGTGAAACACAGAATTGCGGTAAACAAGATCAACTTTTTCATCTTTCCTCTCCTAACTATCTTCCCCACTCTGCAGGATGTAAAGTCAATCAGGACAATCCTGTTAACCGCTATCCTGCTTAATGCCAATGATTATATCCGACCAGCGGACTATTAATCAATCGTGGTTTTTACGGATTTTTACAAAAAATCAGTTTTTCAGTACTCCTTATATACAAAAAAAGCCCCGATTTTTGTCGGGGCTTTTGAAAATACAAAACTTTTCCCAATCAGCGCTTTCTTAAAAGAAGCCCGCCCGCTGCCAGCAGCAGCATTGTTGCCGGTTCGGGTACTGCATAGGACAACGATCCGCTGAAGCCGTTTTGTCCGCTTGCGACCTTCTGAATCATCGTGTCAAAATTAGCCGACCATTGCAGCGACAGATTCAGGTCGAAATAATTGCCGACTTTCAATGTATCCAGATAAGCGGAGCCGATGGTGTTATTGATATAGTTGATTTGAATATCCAAAACAACATCCGACCCTTCCGGATAGATAACCGATGTGGCAAAAACAGCATAGTAGTTGCCTTCGGCCAGCGTGCCGGAAACCAAAACATTGCCCAATCCGTCCTTAATTTCAACAGGACCGCCGGCTGTTACAATGCCGGAACCTACACCCGGGAAAGCCGAAACGTAATTGCTCAGTGTTAGATCAGGCAGGAAGACGAACTGATTATAAAGCGCATCAGCCGTACTGCCCTGAATTGCATCGATACCAATCTGCTGGGTAAAACTGAATATCCCCGAGCTGGGCGTCAGCCCTGTGTACTTCCAATTTCCGGGTACACTGCCGCCCGGTGAAAATTCAATATCAGGAACTGCAAATACCGTTGCGGCGACACACAGACATGCAATAAGCCCCATCTTCTTCATCATCTTTCCTTTCCA
>JAGPMT010000040.1 GCA_018052735.1 Phycisphaerae bacterium
GCAATCGGGCCGTTGCAGAACTTCAAAACGTCCATTCCCCATGTCAGATAGCCGGCCAGCAGCACTTCCGTATCGCAGGCCGTCGTGAAGCAATAACCCAGCTGAAGCAATTCCTTCTGCAGTTCGATGTAGTTGTAGATTTCTCCGTTAAAGATCAGACAAACCGAGCCGTCGGGGCTCCAAAAGGGCTGATGCCCCTTTTCTGACAAGTCCACAATCGAAAAGCGCCGGAATCCGAATGCCAGATGATGCGCAAAATGGGGATGCTGAACGATATCGGGCATCTGCGATTTCAGAACCGCCGGCGAATCGGGCCCGCAGTATTTCTGGGCGGTCTGTGTGTCCACATTAAAAACGGCGTACCCTTCATCATCCGGGCCGCGATGGGCAATCAGCCGCACGGCCTTGTAAAGCCCGGATAAATCCGTGCGTGTTTTCGCATGATTGAAATAGCCGGCTATGCCGCACATTGTTTTGTCCTTCTCTGGAGGCTGGCGTCAGTCATAATATCCGAGTGCACGGAGCCGCTGGATAATTTCATCCTCGTTTTTGACTGTCTCTGTCTGCGGGGCAGCAGATCCTTTCGGCTGGTCCGGCGGCCCCGCTTCGGATGGACAGCGGACAGTGTTGGTTTTAATCACCAGCCAGGGAACATTTCGCAAAATGGGATGCTGGGACCCTCGGGGATGAGCAAATTGCCCTTCTTCGCCGAGCAATTCGCCGTGGTCGGAGGTAATGACCAGCGTGCCGGGCAAAGATTGAGCCAGTATTCGGACCTGTTCCAGCACGGCCTTCAGGTTGTTTCTATAGGCCTCTTTTAAGCCTGCTGTCCCCAGTGTTCTCCATGCAATTTCCATCGGGCCTCGGGGGGGTATCCAGAGCAGCTTGCGGAGAATCCATTCGGGCTGATTGGTTCGGCGATAGAGACGCCTGAACAGCGGCAGCAGGCGGCCGAACAGCAGTGACCGGACAGGCCGGGACGGATCCGGCTGATTGGGATTCAGAAGAAACCGGTTAAATGCCTCGAATTCCGAAGGCCTGTCATAGGGCACATGGATATACGGCGCATGGGGCTGGAGATAGTGAATCACAAACCGCATTCCGGCCGGATACTGGGCAATAATCTCCAAGGCCCGCCGGGTTACCGATTCCGGCAGAACGGTTCCCCAGTGCGAATCCCAGCTGTCTTTCCAGAGTTCATGAACGAATTTAAAATGCTCTTTGGCACAGTACCCATAGACCGGCATCGACATATTGATTTGGGGATTGGCGGTAATATAGACGATATTGTCATAGAAACCCCCGAACAGATTGTCCCTCCATTCGTCGGTCGAGGAGCCGGGTGATTCAATCCGCTTCAGCTGCCCGCCGGCAGGCAGATAGTCTTTCCACATCTGTTCGAAATAATCGAACCGGCAGGCATCTAAGACAATCAAATAATCCCACGGTTCATTCAGCAGTGTTGTCATTGGGCATTTTTCTTATGCAAAGTTTTAAGCTTGATAATCCGGCCAAGCTGACGGCAGCGGATAGTTCCTGCTGTCGGCCGTTCCAATCTTCAAGATAATACACAGTTTGATGCCGGCTTTCTATTGTAAAATGCTGCTTTTCGGCCGACAGATTGACAATCAGTCCCGCGGCGTTGAGCAGGGGTTTGTCGGCCTTGAGCACCAGAATCTTCGGATTGGAGGTTCTGATATCGGACCGACAGTCGGAGATGAACGGACAAGCCAAGATTTTGGCGGGCAAAGCCAATCCCTTTCCGACGAAATACAGGAGGTATTGTTCCAAAGATTTGAGGCCGCCTATGTCGATTTGCGTGCCGTATTGCAGCAAAACGCCAAGAAAAGTCAGGGCCAGCTCATCGGAGCGGGCCAAATACAAAACCATTTTAGAGGCCAACGAATAGCGGACACTTCGGCTGATGAGCTTTTTAAGCCATTGGCTGGGTTCGATGCTGTAAATCATCAGCAGATGCTCCGTATTGAGCAGGTGATAGAACTGGTTGTAAAAACTGAATGTAAGATCCCTTTCGATAAATCCGTTCGGCATTGCCAGCCGCGGATGCTTCTTTTTAAGCCTCGGGAGTATATGCTGCCCAAGCAGATGGTCATAGCGGGCAATGATGGACTGCAAGAAAATCCTGTTTTTTCCGACCAAGGCACGGGTTAATAAATCTCGCAGGCCGTAGACAATTGCATACCTGCCGGATGCCGGCCGCTGCTGGAGGACATGGCCCAGCCGTTTGAATCCCTTCCGGTATGCATCCTCGTATCTGGCATCGCCTGTGTTGTCGTAAAACATCTTGAAGGCCAGCAGTGTACTGATATGGGTATTTAAGGTTAACGTGCAGTTTGCGGATTTTCCGAAAGCGGCGGATGCGAAATGATTTTTGTAAGGGGACAGATGCAGCATCCCGCCTGCTTCCAGACTGTCGTGAAGATACCAGCGGGTATCGTCGCGGCAATGGTCAGACAGGGCAATGCAGCGGTCCAAAATACGGCGGCTTTTGTCGAGAAAAATATCCAGCCGGCAGCGCTTATAGAAGTCCGTAAATACCATCACGCCGGCAATCCAATGGACATAGTGACTGTCTTGCTCCTGCCAGATGCCGTGCCGCCAGCAGTCATCTTCCGGCAGACTTAGAAGCGTCAAATAGGCCACATAGAAGGCCAGAAAGGCGTAAAGGGGCTTTTGGGTCTGCTGGTGCAGATAGCCAAAATAGAAGTAGAAGGTAGAATGAATCAGCTGGGATTCAAACGGATAAGGGCTGCGGAGATTGTAAAAGCGCCCGCCCAGCAGGTATTTCCAGAAGTCCTTCCAATCTGAATAATAGAACCAATGTGCACGTGTTATCCGGCGTTTTTCGATTTCGGAAAGACAGCGGATTTGTTCCAGAAAATCAGCTGCCTGTTCGGTGAAGACGTACAGCGCCAGTTCTGTGGAATCGGCTGAACAGGCAGGCACCTGAAGGGTAACACGGCCGTTATCCGTCTTAACCGGAATCTCTTGTTCCTGAATGTCTTTGATGCGGCTGCTGTCACGGATAACAAGTTTTGCTTTGTCTGTTGTCCATATTAACAGATGCGCGTCTTCAGAAAGGAAAAGGCCGCCGGCTGCCTGCCGGATGCCGGGAAAATCAAAATCGATGCCCAGCGTATTGTTTTGGTCTCGATGAGAGATATAAACGCCGAAGATGCCAAAGTGCGGAAGATAATCAATGGTACCCAGTACCGGTGTATTGCAAATCTGCCGGCAGAAACGGCAGCGAATTAGGTTTTCATCCGCATACTCTGCCTGCAGCCGGCCGCCGGCGGCATCAGAAATCAGCTGGGACAATGATAGATGTGTAGTGTAGCGCTGTGCTTCTGGGTTAAGCATGGTAGGATCCCGAGTTATCAAGACCGAAGGTTTACATAAACATCTTTCTGCTTTTTTGCATTGCCTTGCACAGAAGAATATACTGCTCACGCAGCATATCCCGGTATCCGTAGCTTTTGTAACGATCCAATCCGATTAAAATCAATAAATAGCTCAAGGCGCCGACAATCAGGAGTCCAAAAAAGCAAATGTAATTTGCATCGGGACAAGCCGTCTGTTTGATGCCCAAAACCAGCAGCGTCATCAGCGCACCGGCACACCAAGCCAGCAGGGATTGTTTCAGCACCTCCCCTATTTTGTACTGGTATTGCATCCGCATCAAAAGCAGCGCAACGGGATTAACAAGGATATTAACCAGTGTAACAGATACCGCCGTGCCGACAATCCCCCAAGCCCGTGTGCAGAAGTAAATTGTCAGGCATAGAACAGAAACCCGAAGCCACATCAGCAGCAGGAGCACATTGGGTTTTCCAACGGCCTGAAAGAAGGGGACACGAACCGAACTGAGTGATTTAAGCAAACCTTTGAAAGCCAATATTTGAAGCACAGGAACCATCGGAAGCAGCCGTGGGGGCAGAAACAGCCGCACAAAATCAGGCCCCAAGCTAAAGATAAGCAGACAAGAGGGAATTGCGACAGCTGACGCAACGCGGCACACCTTCAAATAGGCCTGACGCAAACGTTCCGGGTCATCCTGCAGTTTTGAAAATGCCGGGAAGAGGACCTGATGAAAGAAGCTGTTAATCTGCATAAAAGGGGCGTTTGAAAACTGATAG
Organism: Phycisphaerae bacterium; assembly: GCA_018052735.1. Taxonomy (GTDB): domain Bacteria; phylum Planctomycetota; class Phycisphaerae; order Sedimentisphaerales; family Anaerohalosphaeraceae; genus 4572-13. Next base: position 4,158 of record JAGPMT010000040.1, read on the forward strand.
GCGGCTCGGTAAAGGGCCAGCGGCTGGATGCCCAGATAAAACCAGACAAAGAAGTCGTCGCCGTTTTCCAGCAGATACCCGAGCACATTTTGCCCGAAAATCCAGCGTCCGTATTTCCACAATTCGCCTGCCTTTGCCGGCTTAAACTGCAGCCGGGGGCGGTAAGATGATAAAACATAGGTGCCGATGCAGGTAACAATCCCCGAGACCAGCCGGGCCGCAATCACCCCCCAGATGCTGCGAAGAATCAGCACCAGCGAAATTGACAGCACAATATCCGTCAGCGATGAAGCTGCCGACAGCAGGAAGGTTTTGTGAAAATCCAAATTTTTGCTGAAGTAAACAGCTCCGATGTTATGGAATCCCTGAATCAAAAAGCAGACACTCATCGCCCGAAATGCCCAGATTGCCAGCGGCACTTTCTCCTGCGGGATGCGAAACATCGCCAACAATGGAGCAGCCGAAAAAAGGACCGCAAAGAGAAAAATGCCTTTGAGCAGCCCCGCCGTCCAAGCGGTGTCTAAATAATCGCGGATGTCTTCTTTCTTCTGTATCAGGGCGGATTCAAAGCCGGTTTGGGTCAATGTGGACATTATTTCCATCATCATCACGGCGGCGGAGATGATGCCTAAATCGTTGAGAAGGAAATAATTGAAAAGGAAAAGCGATTTGATAAAGCCCAAGAAGTTGACAGCAATCCTTGAGCTAATAACCCAATAGCCGCCCTTAAGAGAGCGGTAATAAAGGTCCGGTTCACTTTTGGTCGGTTGAGCAGTCTGATCCATTGTTTATAAGCCGGCTTTCTCCATAATATCCTCAAACTATACCAATATAAGCTCTTAAAAGTCAAGGAATTATGAGCATTATAATCAAAGGGACTGGTGGAAGAAGCCCAATGCCGATAAAAATTGATTAGTTAGTTTGATTTATGGATGCAAGTTTTGGTTTTTCCTGCTGGAAAAAATCCTTCAAAGCGTTTATGTAAAATCTTGTAGGAACTGTTTCTGGTACAATATATGGGGGTGCCCGTTTGTAATTTCTGCGGATTTTGCGGTAATTGTGCGGAATATAAAGGGGCAGAAAGACATAAATTAAGGAGAAAAAAGTTTTTTGCTGAAAAAATACCGCCAGAAACAGAATATATTTTAAGAGATTATAAAAAAGCCGATAAATGAAGATAAATTCGCAGGCTTAAAAGATACAGGGGGTATAAAGAACCACAAATTGGGGATTGTAAATCTAAAATAGTATAAATTGAGGCTTAAAAAACATCTAAACTCTATCAGTATTGTATAGATATTTCACAGGATTGGACCTTATATGAGCAAACTACCTCAAACCTTCCGGCAGAGCGGTGAAATTATGAAATCTGCGCAAAAACAGCTTCTTTTGGCTGTTCTTATTCTTTTGCCATCCGGTGTAATGGCTCAAACAGCCGTTTGGACCGGCAGCGTCAGTTCGAGCTTTGTTGATCCTAATAACTGGAATCCGCCGGTCAATCTGTTTGATGCCGAAGGCGATTATTTAACCATTGGGGCGGGCAATCCCTATAATCCGGTTTACAACAATACGCTTGCTACACGTCCCAACGGCTTTAATACAACCGCAGCTGCATGCTTTACAATGACCGGCGGCGAATTGCTGCCCTATGGCAATAACACCCTTAACGGAGAAGTTCTTATCCGGCATGGCAGTCTGAATCTGCGGGGGGATGTGTATATCGGCAATGGCGCAGCCGGAACGGTTACCGTCAGCGGGGGTTCATTCACTTATAAAGGCACCCTGTATATCGGACGCGGCAGCGGCGGCAGCGGCCGGCTGAATGTCTGGGGCGGCAATGTCTCGATGCCCAGCCAGCCGGTTGTGGGCTCCAATGGGGGTGTTGGACATATCAGCATCAAGAATGACCGGTTTATTTACTGCACCGGCAATGCGGTTTCTTTCTTTCAGGGACTCATTTCGGCCGGCAAAATGTCCACGGATGCCGGCTGGACAATATTAATCAGCTATAATTCCAGCAACAATACAACGGTTGTCACCGCAACGAAGACCGTCGGAGCAACAGAGCCTCAGCCGGCTGATAAGGCAAAAGAAATACCGGTCAGCAGGTTAAAATGGCGTCCCGGCACATCGGCCGTCAGCAGCTGTGTGTTTCTTGGGACAGATTATACAAGCGTGCTGAATGCCACGACAGCTGCGGCAGGCATTTATCTCGGTTCAACCGCGGGCAATGAGTGGGCATTGACCAGCCCCTTGACAGAGGGAACAACCTATTACTGGCGGGTGGATACTGTTACAGCGTCGGAGATTCGAAAGGGAACGGTATGGAGCTTTACGCCGGCTGCTGCAATGCCGCCCCGCTATATGGAAAAGCTGGGGCGGGGCGTTATTGCCCTCTATCAGGGCAGCGGCAAGGTCTATGTGGGCTGGCGTCTGCTGGCCAAAGACCCGGCCGATATAGCGTTTAATCTCTACCGCAACGGCATCCGGCTCAACAGCACGCCGATTGTACAGAGCACCAACTGGACCGATACCGGCGTATCGACGGCGGCAGCCAATACCTATTATGTGCGTCCGGTTATCAATGGCCGAGAATTGGCGCCGAGCGGTTCTTATACCTTGCCGGCCAACCCCATTTCGGCACGCTACTTTACAATTCCGCTGAAAACTGTCCCCGGGCCGGATACCTATTCGGTAACGCATGTCTATGCAGGCGACTTGGATGGTGACGGCGAATACGATTTTGTTGTCGACCGTGTCAATAACACTCTGGCAACCTATAAAATGCTGGAAGGCTATCGGCGGGATGGAACGTTTCTATGGCGAGTGAGTCTTGGACCGAATATTCAGGCCGATTACACTGTTGTCTATGATTTTGATTTGGACGGCAGGGCCGAGGTGGTGACCAAGACGGCCGAAGGCACGGTATTTGGCGACGGCACAGCCATCGGCGACACCGACGGCGACGGCATTACCGATTACCGCGTTATTGGGCGGCAATATGAAATATGGGACGGACCGGAATTTCTATCGATTCTGGATGGAATGACGGGTAAAGAAAAAGCGCGTACGGATTTTATCCCCCGCGGGGATATTGCCGACTGGGGCGATAATTATGGTCACCGGGCCGGTTTTATCCTCGAGGGTGCGGCGTATCTGGACGGTGTGCATCCGAGCATTGTTTTCTGCCGCGGTCCGGGGGATTATATGAAGATTTATGCCTGGGATTTTACGGACGGCCAGCTTGTTGTGCGGTGGACATGGTTTAACAATCATCACAGCGGTCTGCCGGCCGATCAGAATTTTTCGGATTTTCATCAGTGGCGGTTCGCGGACGTAGATGGCGACGGATGCGATGAAATCTGTCTTGGCGGCTCTGTAATTGACCATGACGGAACACCGCTGTACGGCACAGAGCTGACCCACGGCGATCGTTTTTCCATTGCGGACTTCGACCCGGACCGTCCGGGCTTGGAAGCGTTTGCCATCCAGCAGTATAATCCAACACTGCTGGGCATGGCTTATTATGAAGCAGCCACCGGCCGGATGATCCAAAAATACTATGGCGGGCCGGACCCATGGGATGTGGGACGGGGCGATGCGGGGGATTATGACCCTGACCATAAAGGGCTTGAGTTTTATTCCACGATGAACGGAATGTACAACTGCAGGGGGGAACTGATTTACAACGAGCGTCCGTTCCCGACGCTGGGCATCTGGTGGGACGGCGACTTGAGACGGGAATTTTTTGCCTCTGCTGACGGGGAAGGCCGCAATCCGGTTATCAATAAATGGAATTATGTGAGCAAAAACGCCGACCGGTTGTTTACGATTTACAGCGACAATGGGTCCTACTCGGTTATTAGCCCGTATGCCGCAAGACCGCCGTTTTTAGGGGATATCTTCGGCGACTGGCGTGAAGAGGTCGTTCTGGAGGAAAGCGATCATTCCGACCTGCGGATCTATTCGACAACGATTCCTACAACCTATCGGCTATATGCCCTGATGCAAAATCCCTATTACCGCGTGGATGTAACGCATAAGGGCTATATTGTAACCACTTACACCGATTATTATCTCGGCCAAGGGATGGATGCACCCCCGGCGCCTTACATTCAGCCTGTCAGCGGGCGGTTCAATCCGGCCGATATTGTCAAAGACGGACGGGTTGATTTGAATGACTTTGCAGTATTGGCAGACCAGTGGCTCGACTTCCCCGGCGAGCCGGCGGCCGATATTGCTCCGTACGGCGGCGACGGCATTGTTGACCAGATAGATTTGCGGCTTTTATGCGAAAACTGGCTTGCTGCCATGGAACCGTGATAAGTACTGTCAGGCCTGCAGCGGCATAATCGGCTGATGCATTTTCGATTGGCCAATTGTTTGGGGATATTTTGTGACAGGACAGGGCAGTTTTTCTCCAGACAAAGAGTACAATCAGCCGATAAAATGACGGTATCTCGAGTCTAAATACCGACAATCAAATACATCTTTCATTTCGCGCGCTTCATTCGCCGGCATCCGAAAAAATAGAACTCTTGAGAAAATCGTATAAGTCATTGTAAATAAAGATACTATAATCTTTTTCCAAAGTTTTTTTAGTTTAAAAAAAAGCAGTTCGGTTATTCTATATATGTTGACAGGCCGGCAGGCCGTTAAATCCGAAGATGGTATCCTAATGGAAATCGAAAAACAGGACAGAACAGCTCGTGATGCAAAAGCGGGGGAATTTGTTTCTCTCCTGACGGCCCAGCAGACACGCATCTATGCTTATATACTGTCACTGGTTCCGAATTTCAGCGACGCCGATGATATCCTTCAGGATACTACCAAGATTATGTGGGAGCGGTTTGATGATTTCAAGCATGGCACAGATTTTCTGGCATGGGCCAAAAAGATCGCCTATCTGCTGATTATGAAGTATTATCGTGATACCCAGAAAAAATATGCTGCTTTCTATGATGAACAGCTCATCGCAAAACTGGATGCCGATTCGCATACGCTGTCGGCCTCTTTCAAGGATTACCACGTGCATTTAAGGCACTGCCTTAAAAAGCTTAAGCACAAGGATCGCAACCTGCTGCAGCTGCGCTATTATGAGAATCAGAAAGTCAGGGAAATGGCGTCACGGTTTGGCTGTTCTGTCCAATATATTTATCGAAACATTTCCCGGATTCACCAGTTTCTGCTTGCCTGTATTCAGAAGCAGCAAATGCTCAAGGATCTGTCGTAATGCCGCTGAATGTGAAACAGAAGAACGAAATAATGACGCTGCTGATTTTGGCTCTTGAGGGGGAGGCCGACAGCCAGCAGCTGCAGAAGCTCAAACGCCTTCTCCATGATTCGCCTGAGACCCGGGACTACTATTTAAGGGCTGTTATTGCTGCCGAATGCATTCGCAAGACGGACTGGGAAACGCTGGGCTTTATCCCTGCGGCTGGCTGTGATGAGTCTCTGGATACAGGGCTGTGGAAGGCATTGGCTGATGAGGAAATAAAAGCACCTTCCATTCAGATAGCAGCGGCAGAAGAGCCGGCTGTTCTGATTCAAAAGGTCCATCGGCCGAAAGTTGTCCGAAAAGTCAGCAAAAGCTTAATTTTTTCGCTGGCAGCGGCTGCAGCGGCGGTTGTGTTTGTGGTTTTGTTTGCCCGCTTTGCTCCCCCCAAGGGCGGGATGGAAGTCGCCGTGCTGTCCGACAGTCTGAATGCTCTCTGGGCGGACACTTCTGCGGCGCTGAAATCGGGTACGCGCTTGGCGGCAGGAGCAGGGCCTTGGCTGCTGCGGGAGGGGATGGCAGAGGTCGTTTTTGACAATGAGGCGCGAATTGTTTTGGAAGGGCCGTGTGAATTTGACATTTTGACCAGCGACCAGATTCTGCTGAATTACGGACGTTTGTATGCGGCGGTTCCGCAGGGGGCTATCGGCTTTATAGTCAATACGCCCTCGGCACGCATTATCGATTTAGGAACGGAATTCGGCGTACAGGCCGATGCAGGCGGCGATACCTGTCTGTACGTGCTCAAGGGCCGCACGACATTGATTGCCGGAAGACAGACAACCAAGCTGAGCATGGAAGTCGGTGCTGGAGCAGCCAAAAAAGTATCTGCCGATATGCAGACTGTAGCCGACATCCCCTGCAATCGGGGTCTATTTGTCCGGGACATTGATTCAAAAACCCGTTTTGTCTGGAAAGGGCAGGGATTCCTTGACTTAGCGGATATAGCCGGAGGCGGCAGCGGACTGGGGACTGGAAACATCGACATGGGAATTGACCCGATAAGCGGAAATCCGGTTCAGGCCCAAGCGCTGCCGGCACTTCGAACTGCGGCCAATACCTATCATCCTGTGCGGTCCAGTCCGCTGATTGACGGTGTTTTTGTTCCCAATGGTCAAAGCCGGCAGGTTGTCAGCTCGCAGGGGCATGTTTTTCAGGAATGTCCGAAATCCAGCGGGGCTTGTTACGGCAGCATCATCCATGCGATACGAATCCTTGACTCCCAAACAGTCCTGAACGCCCCGGCATCGGACCGCTGGAATGCCCATTGTCTGCTGATGCATGCCAATATGGGCATTACGTATGATCTGCAGGCCATCCGGGCTCTTTTGCCGGATGCCCGGATTGTGCGTTTCCAGACAAAATTCGGAATTGAAAAAGAGGCCATCCGCCCCAGCGCCAGCAATGCCGACTTCTGGATACTGATTGATGGAAAACTCAGGCACCAGGAAATTCAGGTCAAAGAGAAGACGCTTTTTTCTGTGGATATCGAGCTGTCCGATAACGACCGCTTTTTGACGCTTGTTACAACCGACGGACAGGACCCGGAAGACCGCGTTTTGGATGATTTGGTGTTAACCGCCATCGACAGCGACTGGTGTATGTATGCCGATCCGGTTTTGGTTTTGGAAACAAAATAACAGCAACCGTTAATCAAAGGAGGTGAACAGCACAGCAAAACAAAGAGAACGAAGTTGCCTATTCAGCAGGACGGAAAGTGTGTGGAACGGAATCGGAAACAGAAAACAGGCAGTGTGGTTTAATTTGTAAGCGGAGGATGAAAGACGATGAAAACAATGCTTCTTTTAGTGTGCATGGGTGTTGCAGTAAGTTATGGTGTGGTCATCTATGATAATCCGGCAGGAGGCACGATCTGGGCGTGGAACTGGGGAGATGGTCCGATGACGCATACCGTGGCGGAAGTGGACTACGGCGGCAATGTGGTTATTCAGCATACGGGTGTGGTCAATAACACCACGGGAGGCAATGTAAACTATCGGTACGGCTCCAAATGGGATATTGCTGTCAGCGGCAACAGCAGCGCCAATCCGGCAGATTATACCATCTCGTTTGATTTGCGCAATGTGTCGGGCAACTGGGATCCTATTCCCCTTAATCTTGCCGTGCTGACCAAAGAGGCGGGCGGCGATCAGGGGCATGGATATGCCACCATGAATGTTGCACAAGCCGCCGGTTGGGTGCATTATGAATTTAATCTGGCCAACTGGGCCAATAATTGGTGGCAGGGTGCGGCGTGGAATTTAACGAATCCCAGCTGGTCTCTTGAAGTTGGCATGCCGTGGCCGGGCATCTCTACTCCCGACGGCACGGCGTTTACGCAGATTTGGGAAATGGACAATCTCCAGATTACGATGATTCCGGAACCCGCCTCGCTGCTTCTGCTGGGACTGGGTGCTTGGACTGTTGTAAAAAAGAGAAAATAACGTACTTTAATTGTCTGCAGAATTAATCCCCCGACAGAGGGTGCAGACAAGCATCGGTAAATGAATTTTCATAACGGTAAATAAAGAACCAGAAAGCGGAGGTTGCGATTATGAAGAAAGCATTATCAGCGATGGTATTGGCGGCTGTTCTGTGCGCTGTTTCTGCCGAGGCGGTCGTTGTGTATCAGAACGATTACAACAGCGAAACGCCGGGCGGCGGAGTTCCGGGCAGCTGGAACTGGACCAACGGGGCAGTGACAACACACACGGCCGTCTATGCCGATGTCGGACAAAACATTGTTGTTCGGCATACCGGCATCGTGAATAATTCGGGCACGGCAGCCCAAAACAGCCGATACGGATCCAAATGGAACATTACGCTGTCCGGCAATACCAGTGCCGATCCGGCAGATTACACGATTGAGCTGGACCTGCGCAATGTTTCGGGCAATTGGAATCCTATTCCCTTGGAGGTGTGGGTTCTGACCTACAATCCAGCGGCCGGCACCAGTACCTATGGGCATGGCTTTCCCACGGTCAATCTGACACAGGCCGACGGGTGGGTGCATCTGAAATACAATCTGGCCGAGTACACCAAAAACTGGTGGGAAGGCACCAATTGGGATATGACCAATACCACTTGGTCTCTGGAAATCGGCATGCCCTACCCGGGCCAATCGGTGGCTGTGGGACAGTCCTGGACCCAAGTTTGGGAGATGGATAATCTGAAAATCACCATGGGGGCCGATACATTGCCGTATGAACCATTGGTGACCCCTGTCAATGCCGATGGTACGGTCGGCAAACCGGTTAATGAGAATACGCAGGTGGAGGTGACGCTGCATTTCAAAGCGGGCGGCGATCCGAGTGTTGAACGGGGTTTTCCGGTGAATCCGGCAATTTTGGGTCACTACATCTACCTGTCCAACGGCAATCCCAATGACCCGAATGTGGCGCTGCTGGATTATGTCCTGCAGGTGCACAATCCCGATCCCAACCTGACCAGTCCGGATGTGGCGTATGGTCCTATTACTCTAATAAAGGATACGACCTACTATTGGCAGGTTGAGGAAGCCATTGACAGCGGAACAGGCAATCCCTACCCGCCCGGCGATCCGAATAATCTGCTGGGGCCGCTGTGGTCATTTGTTACAACGGCCGGCTCTGCGATGATTGATCCGGTCCTTCCGGAATTGACGGTGGTTGATGCGGGCACCGATGCCGTGCTGACAGTCAGCGGCAGCAATATAGAGACCTATCAGTGGTATAAAATCGGCTCCCCGGACATGCTGTTGACCAACGGCGAGAAATATGCAGGTGCCAATACGGCTGCACTGACGATTAAGAACGTTCAATTGGCCGATGAAGGATTCTATTACTGCATCGGCAGCAATGGCGTGCCCACACAGGCCTCCAACCGCCAGACAGGCCCCGGCCGGGTTATGATAAAGCGTCTGGTGAATTATTATCCGCTGGATGAGATGAACGGGAATGTGACGCCGGATGTTGTCGGAGATGCGGATATGACGCTGTTGACCAACGGCACCCTGCTTCCGTCCTTGTCGTCGGATAAAGCGGTGGGAAGCGGCAGTCTGAGTCTGGATCCGGCTGCTGAACCGGCGGGTCAGTACGGTCAGCTTCCGGCCGGCGTGCTGGATTATATAGATTTTACCATCACGGCATGGGTCAATTGGAAGGGCAACAGCAACGGCAACTGGCAGCGCATCTTTGATTTTGGAAATGACACCAACCAATATGTCTTTTTGACCCCTGTCGGCTGGAATGGCGTAACCCGGTTTGTCATCAAGGATGGGACCGAGCAGATTGCCGGGGTAGACGGAAATCTGCCCACCAATCAGTGGGTGCATGTGGCTGTTACGCTCAGCGGCGATACAGGCCGGCTGTATATCAACGGAACGCTCGTTGCGACAAATACGGCTATGACGTTTAATCCAATCAGTTTCAAGCCCGTTTTGAATTATATCGGACGGAGTATGTGGACCGGCGATGCCTATTTCAACGGACTGATTGATGATTTGAAGATTTACAATTATGGTCTAAGCGTCAGCGAAGTTGCACAAGAATATCTGGCTGTTGCCGGCGGGTATGTGTGCAATATGGAAATTTATGATATGCAGAACTATGATGTCAACCGCGACTGCAAGATTGATATCGCTGACTTTGTCAGTTTTGCCGCCCGATGGCTCGATGAACAGCGTATCTACCCGCAATAGCATCCAAACGGAATGCTTTTGGTAACGTCAAAGGTTTCCGGACGCACCCAACCAGCGTCCGGAAACCTTATTTTAAAACAAGGGGAACAAGATTATTGTATTTAATGGAGATATAATATCTTTAGATATAGCGGGATACTCCCTCATTTGATTTATCTCATTAGCTGAAAAAGCGTTAAGCCCATTCACGACTCCAACGGCTGCGGCCTGCTGACAGGGGAAATAGGCGGTTGGAATACATTTTTTTTCAAATCTATGTCCAATTCCGGATTTTTGAATTATTACTTTGGGGAGACGGTATCGGTCCTGTATCTGGACATTATAGATGGATAAATGGAAAACATGGATATAGCGAATCTGGAAAGTAAGCCGACAAAGGAGAGTCTGTTTTTCCAGCTTTTCATGAGCTCGCAGAAAAACCTGTATGCCTATATTTTGGCCTCGGTCCATAATTTCAATGATGCCGAAGATATTATGCAGGAAACGGCGGCTGTCATGTGGCAGAATTTTGACAAATTTGACCCGGATACCAATTTTCTGGCTTGGGCGATTTCGATTGCCCGCAATATGGTTCGCAATTATTTCAGCAGCCGGAAAAAATCCCGTCTTCAGTTTGATGACAGCTTGATGGAATCGATTGAGCAGTCCGCCATCAGGAATTTGGAACGCAACAGTATGCGGATAGAGGCATTAAAAAGATGCTGTGAAAAGCTGTCGGAATCCAGCCGCCTGCTGATTCAGCTGCGCTATGAGCAAGGGATGACGGTCAAGTCGATTGCATCCCGCTTCGGCCGGCCGATTGCAGGTATGTATAAAGCGCTGGCACGGCTTCAGGATGCCCTGCTGGAATGCACCGAACGCATAATGGCTGTTGAGAAGTGACATGAAAGACACCAAGAAACAACTGGCATTGGCGGAATTGATTCAAAAGGAGCTGGATGGCTGCCTGACAGATCAGGAGTTCACCTGCCTGCAGACTATCCTGAAAGAAAATCCCGAGGCGGTGGATTACTATGTAAAAACCATCTGTGTGATATCCAATATTTCATCGAATTCGGCCGTGCTGGAAACGGTACAGGGCAACTCTTTTCTGACCGAATCTTTCCAGAGCGGCATTTGGAAAGCGCTGGCCGATGCAGAAAAAACGGCTCCTGCTGTCGCATTCAAAGCGGCCCAGATGCCGCGGATTAGCGTGGAAAAAGTCCGGCGCGAAAAAGCAGTTCGAAAAGTCAGCAAAAGTGCAATTGTTTCCTTCCTGACAGCGGCCGCAGCAGTGCTGTTTGTTATTTTGTTTGCGCGTTTTGCACCGCCCAAAGGCGGCTATGAGGTGGCCACTCTGGCCGACGGCATCGGCGCCGAATGGGCAGCGGGCACATCTGTTCAGAAAGGGTCGCGGTTTGTAACCGGCTCGTCGGCATATATGCTCAAGGAAGGTCTGGCCGAGCTGCTTTTTGACAATGCAGCCCGATTAACCATTGAAGCGCCTGCGGAGTTCCGGATACTCGGGGATGACCGTCTGCGGCTCGAATACGGACGGCTGTATGCATCTGTACCCCCGGGGGCTGTCGGCTTTACGGTCAACACCCCGTCTGCCCGCATCATTGATTTGGGCACGGAATTCGGCGTGCAGTCGGATTTCGACGGCAATACCCAGCTGCATGTTCTTAAAGGCAAGACCGTGCTGATGGCGGGGGCAGCCGACAAGACGCATCTGGAAGTCAGTGCCGGAGCGGCCAAAAAGATAGCCAAGGCGACCGGTGAGGTAACCGATATTCCCTGCCAATCGGATTATTTCGTCCGTACTATTAACTCGGCTTCAAACTGCGTCTGGCGAGGACAGAACAGAATCAATTTGGCTGATATTGTCGGCGGGGGCAACGGCTTGGGAACCGGTACCCTCGATATGATGATTGACCCGGCTTCCGGCAAGCCCTCCAAAGAGTCGTGGGGACGGCGGCAGGCATCCAACGATTATCATCCGGTGCCTTCCAATCCCTATATTGACGGGGTGTTTGTTCCGAACGGCCGAAGCCGGCAGATTGTCAGTTCCGAAGGACATTTATTTCAGGATTGCCCGGTTACCTGCGGCTTAACCTGCGACAGTCTTGTCAATGCCCAAGCCATGCTCGATTGGCTTGCCGATTCCAATGCGGCGGCGCCTGAAACATCCGTGTCTGTCTTATTACTGCATTCCAATATGGGCATTACATTTGATCTGCAGGCCATCCGCAATTTGCTGCCGGGGGCTAAGATTACCCGGTTTCAATCGAAATGCGGAATGCGCAAATGGGCTGTAAGGTCTAGCGCCAGCAATGCCGACTTCTGGATTCTGGTAGACGGAAAACTGAGGCATAAGCAGACACAGGTCAAGGCAAACTCGATTTTTGATATTGATATTGCGCTGTCCGACAGCGACCGGTTTCTGACGCTGGTTGAAACAGACGGCGGAGATCCCGACGAGCGGATTTTTGAAGATATGATACTGGTTCCGATTGACAGTGACTGGGGCATGTTTATTGAGCCAGTACTGATTCTGAAATGAGTTTGGAATGCGGGGAATAAATCCGATTTGTTCAGGAAAACAGTTGGGATCAAGGGTGTGAGATGTGTGCCATATGCGGGACAGGGATGATACTGATTAAACGGGATTGTATGAGTAACCAAGAGGAAAGAGCTGTTCTTTGCTCTTGGAGGTAAGATGATGGGATTCAATATTTTTGGAGGATGAAAGATGGAAAGAAGACAGAAAAAGAATGAAGCAATGAAACAGGTAATGGCTGGGCTTATTTTGGCTCTGCTGGTTGCCGGGTCGGCGTCGGCGGAATTTGTGTCGGCTACCGATGGAGACGGCAATCTGTATGGAAACACCGAGGGTTTCCGAATTGACTTCGATGCAACACCTGCATCGATGGCCGACTGGAATCCGGATCTGGTTTCCGGGCAGACCTACAAACTGGACTTTGTGTCCATCAGGAATGGTTCGAATAGTGATGCAACTCCTTTATACCTTGGAGTGTATTCGGGCTTCTCTGCTGGTACCTGGTCCGGTTTTCTGGGTGTGTCGGATAACGCCATCGACTTTGCCGCTGTTGCTGCCGGCGCGTGGGCTCAATATACATTCACCGGAATCAGCGTTACCGTGGATGCAGCGGTTGGGTCGGGTTCGGGCATGCTGTATTTCCTGTTCCAGACCGGTACAGCAGCGCGTACAACGGCGGAAGTCAACCGTTCAATCCAGCGGAATAACGGTTATCCCGGTGATCCCGTCACTGGAGACTGGCTTGCCAACATCATAGCTTATGGCGGTGTTGTCGATTCGCGGGCGCCGGAATATCAGGCCCAGCTTACAATTCCGGAGCCGGCGACAATGGTTCTGTTGAGTTTGGGTTCTCTGGCAATATTCAGAAAACGCAAATAGCGTAAGTGTATTTCTTAGGAAGTGCAGTTTGGAAGCAAGGGTGGAGAGTTGTATTAATGCTTTTGGTAAAAAACCAAAATTTTTTTAGGAGGGCGTTTAGTATGAAAAAAATAATGTACTTGTTATGTGTGGTTTTATTAGCTGTTTTTTCCGATGCGGAAACCATCACGGTGACCGATGATCCTACGGGCGGCGGTAACAGTTATGGCAACTGCCAAGGTTTTGCGATTGATTTTGACACCACCGCGCCGCTGGCCGCCTCAAGTGTTACCACCGGCTGGAATCCGCCGTTGGTTGCAGGTAAATCGTACGCCCTGAATTCTATTAGTATTCAGTACGGCGGTTCAGTCACTGTCGGTAACGGCAGTGCTGTTTACCTGGGAATATATACGGGGGGGGTCAACGGCGGAGGATTTTTGGGCGTGTCCAAAAACACAGTTAATTTTGAAACAACCGCCACCGATGAATGGGTTACTTGGGAATTCGAAAACATCAATGTAATTGTGGATTCCGCTGTTGGTTCCGGAACAGGGCTTCTTTATTTCCGATACCAGACAAGCCCGACCGATGGCGCCATCAACGGCATCGAAATCAGTACGCGCCGGCTGAACTATGATGCAGCCATGACTCAGGTTCTTGCCAGTATAATTGCTTATGGAACCCTGCAGGGAGCACGGGCTCCGCATTACAAGGCAGATATCGGCAGCAAGGACACCCCCTTTATGCCTCACGAGCCGGTGGTCCTGCCGGAAAATTTAGACGGTTCATCTGGGACACTGCAGCCGAATAATGCAGATGTTCAAGTGACGTTTTCTTTCAAAGCAGCGATGAATGCGGAACAAACGGCAGTCAATCCGGAGGTTGTGGGCCATTATATTTATCTTACAAAAGGGACATCGGATCCCAACCTGTATCTGCTGGATTATGTTCCTCACACCGATTGGAACAATCCCGAAGTGCTGTATGGGCCGACGACATTGGTGAACGGTCAGGGCCGGACATTCAAATGGAAGGTTGAAGAGGCGGTCAATAACGGCAGCGGCCAGCCCAAGCCCACCGGCGATCCCAACAACATTA
>JAGPMT010000063.1 GCA_018052735.1 Phycisphaerae bacterium
GGGTGGGCTTCAGCATCATCGAGATACAGCCGGAGCGGCTGACCAGCCAGCAGTGCGGCGGCCAGACGCCGGATCAGGCCGCCCAGCGCATCGGGGCGGATTTGGTGGGTCAGCTGAATGCCGGCGCCGATTTTGCCCAATTGGCAAGACAATACCACGGCGACTTGGCGTCTGTGGGCGGCCGAATCATGCCGGTCGCTATCGGCTCGGACTCGCTGACCGAACCCTATCAATCGCTGATCCAGCAGGCCCTGCAGATGCAGCCCGGCCAAATTGCAGGCCCGATACCCCTGAAAGGACGCTTCTTTATTCTCAAGCTCGATACGCTGGAAACCAGCAGCTGCCGGCCGTTTGAAGAGGTCCAGAACGAAGTCGCCCAGCAGCTCCAGTTCGAGCGGCGCAAACAGGAGTACGAAACCTATGTCAATAGACTTATCGAGAAGGCCAACATCGCACAGCTGGATCGGTTTGCCGCTTTCTGCGTGCAGGAAGCATACCGCCGCTGGGGTCTAAACACATCCTCATAAGCACAGCAATGGAAAAAATGATTGCTCACGGAATCGATTTAGTGGATTTTGAACGCATTGAGCAGATGCTCCAGCGGCATCCGGAGCGTTTCCTCGAACGCATTTTTACCCCGCGCGAACAGGCCGACGCCGCAGCCGTCAAGAACCGGATTGAAAAACTGGCCGGACGCTTTGCGGCCAAAGAAGCCGTAATGAAGCTGATCGGCACCGGCTGGCGCGACGGAATCGCATGGACAGATATCGAAATTGTCAACAACGCCTTCGGCCAGCCGCAGGTCCATCTGTCCGGACGCGTCAGACAAATCGCAGAACGCAGCGGCATTGAGCAGGTTACGCTCAGTATTACCCATACCGCCAACTTTGCTATCGCCTCGGCAGTTGCTTTACAGGCAGTTGACGGCTCAGCCGGCACGGCACCGCCGCAAGACAAAGAAAGGATCCATTGAAATATTCCCTGCGCCAGCTTCGTTATCCATCAAGCAGGCAATAATCGAAACAAATCATAAGCCAAAAGGAGTCTAAAAGATGAGAAATGCAAGTTCTGTATCGCGCCGCGACCTGCTGAAGGCGATTTTATGGACACCGCCTGTCCTGATGTTCAGCAAAGGCGGACTGTTCGCCCAGCAGGAAGTGCGCCCCCTGTTTGCCCCCCGCATCGTGCCGCCCGGCCAGAAAATCCGCGTCGCCCAAATCGGCGTCTTTAACCGCGGTGCTGACATTTTGAGAAGCTTCAGCCAGTACAAAGACCAGCTCGAATACAAGGCCTTCAGCGATGTCCTGTTTCTGACGCCCAGCTACCAGATGCGCAATTTTCCCGGAGTGCCGTGTTTCCGGGACTACCGCCAGATGCTCGAGCAGATGCACGAGCAGATTGATGCCGTCATCATTGCCACGCCCGACCACGCCCACTTTCCGATGGCGATGCATGCGATGCTCTTGGGCAAGCATGTGTATGTCGAAAAGCCGATGGCCCAGAATGTGTACGAGTGCCGCCTGCTGGAAAAAACCGCCCGTCAGTGCGGCGTTGTAACCCAGATGGGCAATCAGGGCCATTCCGGAGCCGGAACGATTCAATTCGGCCAGTGGGTCGAAGCCGGACTGGTTCAAAATGTGCAAAAAGTAGATGCCTGGATGACCAACAGCCGCCGCTGGCACGGCTGGACGGATACGGCGTATCCGGAGTCGATTCCGCCGGTTGGCTACGACTGGGATTTGTGGCTGTGCCGCAGACCTTTCCGCCCGTACAGCGAAAAACTGGTCAACGGCAACTGGCGCTGCTGGTATGAATTCGGCTGCGGCGCGATGGGCGACTGGGGGGCGCATATCTTGGACGCCGTCCACCGCTACCTGAAACTGGGGCTGCCGTATGAAATTGCCACAACCCTCAAAGGCCCCAGCGACCTGCTGTACCCGCAGGGCTCTGTCATCACCTTCAAATTCAAAGCCCGCGGGGCTTTGCCGCCGCTGGAGCTGAGATGGTACGATGGCCAGCGCAACAATCCCACGCCCCCGCCGGGCATCACCGGCGATATCGGCAATGTCGGCTCATTCATTTATGCCCAAGATTATGTCATCCGCGGCACCAGTCACGGGGCCAATTACAAGATTCTGCCTGCTGAAAAAATGGCCCAGCTGGAGCAGGCCGGAAAGTTGCCCAAACCCAGCCGAAGACTGCCGGACCACTATCAGAATTTCCTGAATGCCTGTCAGGGCATTGAGCCGGCCAATTCCTCTTTCGATGTGGCCGCTCCGCTGGCGGAACTGCTGTGTCTGGGCTGCATCGGTCAGCGGTTCGGCGGCACTCTGCTGTACGATGCCGAGGCCATGAAAATCACCAACCACCCCGAAGCCGACCAAATGCTCAAAGGCCCTGCCGTCCGCGACGGCTGGGATGCCTACGACCGCCGGCAGCTGGTCAAGTCCAAGGCCTCGCAAATCCAATCGCCCGACAGCGTCCCGTGGGAAGATTTGCTGGCCGATCCGGCCTTGAGCAGCTGGGAAAATCCTTACGACTGGGGCAAGGCCGAATTCAAGGATGGCGTTGTCAGTCTGACATCCGAAAACGGCAAATGGTTCCTGCTGACCAAAAAGGAATACGCCAATTTCGTCTTTGAAGGCGAAGTCAAAATGCCGCCCAATCAGGGCAACTCGGGCTTTATGTTCCGCTGCCAGAAGGCGAAAAACCGCGTCTGGGGCTATCAGGCCGAAGTCGATACCGCCGACCGCAAATGGTCCGGCGGCCTCTACGACGAAGGCCGGCGGATGTGGTTTGCCAGCCCCAACCGCGATCAGGCCGACACCGAAGAGGAAAAGAACCGCTCGATTGCCGAATTCCGCGCCCGGGCCGGCGACTGCTACAAGCAGGGCGAATGGAACAAGTACCGGATTGTCTGCATCGGCCCTCATATCCAGATTTATGTCAATGACATCCTGACGACGGATATCTTTGATGAAATGGATCTGGCCGGACCGGTCGGCATTCAGCACCACGGCGAAAAGGGATTGACCTATCAGTTCCGCAATCTGCGCATCAAGGACTTGGGAGCCGGCGGGCCGATTTATTACCCCCACCGCGAAGGGGCAAAGGCCGCCGCCGTGCCGTCCAAAATGGACGGCGCCATCTACGAAGCCGAAGAAGCCAATGTTCTTTCCGATGCCAAGGCCGCCGACAACCACAAAGGATACCAAGGCACCGGTTTTGCCGATATGGGCGGCAAAGGCAGCTTTATCGAATGGAACAATGTGCTGGCCGACACCGCCGGCAGCTACACGCTGACATTTCGCTATGCGGCGGCAGGCAGCCGCCCCTGCGATTTAACCGTCAACGGCGCCAGTGCCGGCCGGCTGGCGTTTGCCGACACCGGAAGCTGGACCAATTGGAAAACCGAAACCATCGCCGTCACCTTCAAAAACGGCGGCAACAGCGTCCGCCTTACTGCCGTCGGCGACGGCCCGAATATCGATGCCCTCGCTGTGACAAAATAGGCCGGACCTGACGAAAGCGGCTGATACAACACCTTCAAGCGGGCTGTCAACTGGAAGCCCGCTTATTTTTTGCCTGATAGGGCGCGGCAGATAAGCCCAATTATGCGGCGGGCCGAAGAGGCTTTCGGGCCGGCCGGCAGAACCTGCCAGTCGCCGCCGCCCAGTTTAATGCACAGTGCCGATGTGTCTGCACCGATTGCCGACGGCGTATTGGCCACAATCATATCCAGATTTTTCGACCGCAGCTTCTTTTCGGCATTCTGGCGGAGCTTGCGGTCTTCCAATGCAAAGCCGACCAGAAACTGCCCGCTCTGTTTATTCCGTCCTGCCCACCGGAGAATATCGACCGTCGGCTTGAGTTTCAGCGACAAGACGGCCTGCTCTTTTTTGATTTTGGTCCGGCTGAAACGGGCGGGCTTATAGTCCGACACCGCAGCGGCCATAATCAGGCAGTCGCAGGCGGCAAATTCCGCCTGCACAGCCGCCAGCATCTCATCGCTGGAAACAACCCGTCTGACCCGAACGCCTTTGGGCACCGCCAGAGCAGTCGGCGCCGTAATCAGCGTTACCGCATGGCCGGCCCGGACGGCCGCCCGAGCCAGCGCATAGCCCATGCGGCCGGAACTGGCATTGGAAATAAACCGCACCGGATCGATGTATTCCCGCGT
>JAGPMT010000011.1 GCA_018052735.1 Phycisphaerae bacterium
GATTTTTAGCCAAATTTTCCATAGATACAGGTATTTACATATATTCACATATAATTCCCTCATAGGGAGTCTGCCCCCATCGGCGGCATCGGACAGATAGAGTCGCCATCTACCGCCACAGCCCCTTATCCCTCTGCGGGGGGCTGTCCCGCTTTCTGCTTGACGTCAAACAATTATAGGTTTAATCATCATCTATTCAAAACGGCCTGAAACCAAAGGGAAAACTCTTGAGTAAATCGAGCACGAGCTGATAGATTAAACTTTTCCAGAAGATTTCGTTTCAAATGTCAGGTTCAATTTAAGAAACCTGCCATAAAGTTCCCGCATAAAGCATTGTCAGCCCATGTTTACGGTGGTCAATCCCATGCTGATGATCTCCAGTAAGCCCGGCAAAACCTATTGGGACTGTCCCCCCATTTTGCCATATAAAAGAAATGCTCAATATCTATTGAACTTCTCAAAAAACAATTCTGATTGTTTGTTGTGTCGAACAGCCCTTAATAATAACAGTTACACAAGATGGAAGGCGATCCGTTATCTTTTCAAAGATCAGCAACCAGCAGGTCAATTACCGGGACTCGGTAAAGCGGCCTGCCAGTTGGCGACATCGTTGCCATATAATTGGTCATTCTTCCGGTGCAGCGAACCGCCTTGTCCATCTGCTGCTGCCGGCCAGAGGTCTCCCGGGGCTGATCCGTCACTATAATTAACCCGATCCACACAGATATAATACCTTACCGCCGCTTCTTCATCACCCGGCATTGCTAATTCCAGCTTCTCCCCCCCATTGTCCAGTTTCCCCGAATAGGGACCATAAATGACGCCGGCTGGAACGTCCGGATAACGTTCACTGAACGCAGCGGGATTCTTCACTACTACAATAGAGCCGCCGGGAGCAATGGATACCCCAAGCGGGAAGGTGTAATCAATGCCATTGGTAAACTTCCATGGCACATCGATATCCAGCAGGACATCATGTTCTTCCAGCGTTATCGTCTCGTCTTCAATATTTCGCAATTCGATGTATTCATAATCATCATGGTCGAAAGAACCGCCGGCCGGAGGATTATACATCATCTCACTTATCACAATGGGACCGACCTTGGGGTATGCGTTCCCCTGCCCGGGCGTATTGACGCTCATTGCCACAAAGTTATAGCTGTCTGTGCTGGCCTTGTAATACCGCCCAAAGGCCACTCCGCTTTCCGATGCGCCAAAGCTTTCCTTTTCCACATAGCCGGTCAGCACGCCGCCGAGGCCGGAATGCAGATATACCGTTTCCCCGCCTTCGCTCAGCGCAAAAGGAATATGACAGCCCGGATCGGTGGTATTGCCGAAAGTCTGGTCCTGATAGAAGACCAGATAACCGTTGCCCGGGATGACCGTATCCAGTGCGATTTCATACTTCCTGATAGTCAGGTCATCGGCATCGCTGTCGGAAAGGAACCAGCCGCCGATGTTGATGTCATGGGCAGTGGTGTTGTGCAGCTCAATCCAGTCCGGTTCGGCAGCGTGGGAATGCGCCAGCAGTTCGTTAATAACAATCGCTCCCAGCGGCGGGACAATGCCTGCATCGCCGGTCCCCGGCGATCCGCCGGAGACGGCACTGGGACGCCAGCCGGCCTTTTGATCCCATAGTGCCAGATCCGGATTGGTTTCATCTTTAATAGTCAGCGAAAATCCGTAACCGTCCGTGAATTTGTACCAGTCATCGCTGTAATCAAACAGGTGAATGACCTGTCCGGCCGCGTCAACGAGCTTTATTTTTTCTCCGGCGTTTTCCAGACTTCCGGCATACTGGCCGGCGATTGTCATGCCGGCGGTATTATAGCGGCCCGCAAATGCGGCCAGATTCTGCACCACAACGGCATACTCGCCCGGAGCAAGGGACAGACTCGGGAATGTAAAAGTCACCCCCCGCGTCATCTGCACCCGCGCCACGTTAATCGTCTGGCTGCCGATATTGCGAAACTCGATATACTCGCAGTTGGGATCGGCCGGATGGTACATCAGCTCCGTAATTCGCAGACTTTCAGCCACCGGCCCCACGGCATAAGCTGCCTCATTCAGCGCACTCCATGTGCCGTTGGTCAGCGCACGGGCCTTCACACAGCAGGACTCTGTAAGCGTTACAGCTCCGGAATAGAGCGAGGCAGAAGGAGACACCGCCCCGCCAGACTGGCGCGGGTCAGTCCCGTCTGTCGTGTACCAGATAGGCGGAATGACCGTGCTGCCGACAGAAGCAATCAGCTTCGGCAAAATCAGCAAATCACTGCTTGTCCTGCTGCTGTTGATGCCGTGAATCGCCAAAATATTGGTTCCGGCAGTCAATTGTCCAACAGCGGAAGTAATATCGAATTCTTCAAATGCCGATGCCGTATGGCTGGCAGCAGCTGCAGTCGGCGGAATCTCATAGGAAATATTGGAGCTTCGGCATACTTCCTGCCCGTTAAGATAGGCGATGAAACCATCGTCGTATTTGATCTGCAGCTTCAAACTGCTGACAACAGACGGATTGGATACCTCAAAGGCAATCCTGCAGTACACAGACGGCTGTTTTTGGTACATCAGAGACTGAACATCCGTCTGAATCAGAGCATCATACGGCGTACTGAGATCATATCCGACGCCCGTGCCGGTGGAACCGTCTGTCCAGTCGGCACCCGGACTGAAAGATTGTCCGGTCCATGTCAAGCCCAGCGAATTGTCTGCAGGCATATAGACGCGAACCGCAGCGCCTTCTGAAACAAGTTCTGTGCTCACATAAGAGGTTGTACCTGTCACGTCCATCGTCAGCGCAGACGGATTGCCGACATACCCGCCGTGCTGATATGTCCCATTGATATTGAACGTCGGGGCATCCACCGCCGGATACAATCCGGCATTCCGCAATTGCTGAATCAGAGTATTGGTGCGGACAGGGAAATAACTTCCTGTCAGTCGGTTTTGTTCGGCTATCCAGTGGTCATTGCGTGTATACAGGAAAGCCTCGCCCCGCACATGGACATCCCGCCGGTAGTCCCCCCAGCGGGCCGACTCGGCAATGACGGCGGTATTAATTTGCCCGGCTCGTTCCATCCATCGCGCGATACAGGCGCTGGGCGTCAGCAAGCCGCCGTTAAAAAGATGGCGGTGCGCCTGATCGGCAAACTGCATTCGAAATTCCGGATTGGCCCTGAGCTGTGCGTAAAAGTAGGCCGGACTGTTGGCGGCATTGACGCCGGTCACATTGTGAGCAACTGGATCTTCAAGGGTTCGCTCGGCATCCCAGCAGAAAAACTTGAATCTTTCGGTGCCGGTTTTTCTGCCCGCCGCGTACCAGTTGGCGGCGCCCCAGTCCTGATTGCCGCCGTAAAAGTTGACGAGCATATAATCAATCAGGTTTGGAATGTCCACATATTCCGACAGAGCGGCATATCCGGCTGCATCCGATACGCCTGCGGAGGCGATGCTGAGGGCCTGTTTCCACGCTGCATCATCGCCATCGACAACAACGCCGGCATTAAATGCATCCCATTCTTCCTTTTCGCCTCCGTAATAACTCGCCGCAAACGATGCTTCCGGACGTTCCGTCGCATTGTACAGGCCCCAATAAAGGCCGTTGATATACAAATGCACAAAACGCCCGTGCGCAGACATCCGCCCCATTGCAAGCTGGGTATCGCGTGCAAACTGGTCCCGCAGGTACTGCCCCCGCAGACGCTGCTGCGGATCCCAGTGAATCCAGGAATTATTGTAGTCGGCGCGAAGCACCAGTGTATCAAAGGAATCGACTGCATCATCGCCGAAGAAGGGGTAATTCAGTTTGGACGCCCCGTAGGCGGATTTAAACAGCAGCCGCAGCGAATGCTTGGGCGAGTTGTTTGGATTCCGGCTGGCGCCCCCCTGAATCCGCAGCCCGCAATCCTCCTGAAAACTCTTTTCGGTTCCGCTGGGATCGACAAACTCCATTGAAACCGGCCGTTCCCACAAATCGCCCTCCATTGTTGTATTCAGATAAAGCCCTGTCGCCGGATCGAACAGGTTTTTCTTGTCGGTTACAAGGGACACTGTCGGCAGCGACAGCAAGGCATCGTCGATCAGATCGGCGTAAGCGGGATTCGCGCAGATATCCGGATCCATCTCGTAATCGGCGGGGTAGCCATTCCATACAGCCGGGTATCCGGGCGGAGCGGTCTGGCTGATTACATCCTGAATAAATAAATATGTCTGCGTATCCGTGTTGCTCGGACGCCATCCCGGCTTAAAGGCCGCCGCACGAAGACAGGTTGTGGCGGAGATTGCAATCGGACCGGTATAAGCCGGGCTGCTTTCATTGGGCGTGCTGCCGTCGGTTGTATAATGAATCGCCGCCCCCGGCGTTGCACAGCTGATAGAAACTTCAAACGGCGCCGTGTAAAAGCCTCGATTGCGGGAGAATTTGGTATCCGCCACCAGCCCTTCATACACCGCGCTGTTGGCTGACAGCGGCGTGGGTTGAACAAAATACCGATTTTGAAGCCGATATAGGCCGTAGGAAATATCCTTTTCCTGAGCAGGGTAGGATGGGTAGGCATGAACAACCGTCTGACCGTCTGGGCCAGTCAATGCCAGATAACCGCCGGAGGCATTCAGATTGAAATTGGTATGCAGAAAACCGCTGGAGTCAATGTACGGATAGAGCAGATCATTCTTGCCGGAGGCAAAAACCAGAAAATAGCTGTACGGCTGAATTACAGAGCCCGCCGGAAACCGCCATTTCGTCAGCCGTGCTGCATCATCGGTTAAATACCAGCCCTCCAGATTAACGGCCGCGTCTGTCATGTTATACAGTTCAATCCAGTCGGAGGACTGATTATCGCCGTCGCTTATGGTAATGCCGTTGGAGGCCATAAACTCGCTGATGACAACCGGGCCTTCTTGGTCGAGCCAGTTTTGTGAAAATAAGGACAGATCTTTTAAATCAATAATGCTGTCAGGATATAAGTTTGCCGGGTTTGCCGGATCTCCTAACCACGCCGCGGCTAACAACGCCAAATCGCCGATATCCACACGGCAATCATGATTCAGGTCTGCTGTTGGGCAGTCATTGATTGGGGAATCAAATACGGTAATCTGTACCGGAAAAATAAGGCCGTCGTTAAAATCGGGATCGGTGCTGTGAATCCTGAATTCGATTGCGGCGTATTCGGTTCCTTCTTCCAGTTCATCCGGCACTGCGCGGACTGCAACAGTTTGGGGGACATCCCAGCTGGCCGGTGTAAAGGTCAGCACAATCGGCTCGCCCGGTCCGGCAGAACCGTCAATTTGAATATCGGCAGCATTTGAAACGGGCTGAACAGTCACATCCACTGCGGCAAGGGGCAATTTGTTTAAAACCACGCTGAATGTATCCGAAATGGCCGGTTTTTCCCATACTTCGGTGCTGCCGCCGGTTTCTGCAACCGAACCGACGATCCCTTTGCGAAAGCAAAGGGACTGCACGGCATTGAGAAAAATAGTCCGGCCGGCTTCGGTAATGTTGTACGCCGCACCGGAAACATCCTGACCCAAACCGCAAAACATGCGCGGTCCGCCGGCAACCGTCCCTGAACCGGGGTAAAACTCCGCTCCGGCATCCCATCGGGCAATCCAGACGGACTGATCCGTCGCGCGGGTTGCCAGAACCGTGCCGCTGCCGGCAGCGGCTGTGATAACCGTGCTGGCAACGCCTGAATTAATCACATCAACCTGATTGCTGCCATCCAGAGGCACTCCCCTGAAAATTTCATCTGACGCAACAGCAGCCTGCATCATCGCATCCGCTTCGCTTTGCAAGCCGTCTAGCCATTTCCACCGGACATTTCGTGTCAGATAAGCGCTCATGCACATCACCGGCGCCGTCAGGCCGTTCCACTGCGCCACTTCCGTGCTGCTGCTGGCGTATTCACCGCTGGAGGTCTTCCGGCTGACAATGACCAGATCCGCTGCGTTGAGCACTGCGATCTTCGCCTCATCCAGCGTTCGCCAGTATGTCGTCGCGCCGTCAGCTGCCGTAAGGACTGTGTAGCCCTGACTCGTCAGCAGATTGATCCACGGCTGGTCGAAATTAGCACTGTAGTCGTCCGATACCCATACGATAGTAGCCGCCTGCGGCAGGCCCGTCAGGACAACTACTACAACGAACAATAGTCTCTTTGCGTTTTTCATCTCATTGCCGTTCCTAAACCGAACCATTCAAAAGGAGTTAAACTATGACAACGATGATACGCCGCAGCTGCATCGTGACAGCAACTATCCGGCTTCCAGCCCCCATGCGGCTCATCTGCCCGTGCCCAAAAAAACGGCTGCAAACAATCTTGCCGACCTGGTTGCGATGTTTCCCCAGCATAACCGAACAGAAGCGAAAGCCCCCAAAAACAGGGCTTTCCCTCCGATCAATCATTCTAATACGGCCATATACAGCCGGTATCTTCCGGGTTATTGCATGTCAGCCAGCTGGCCGCCATCGCTGCCAGATCGTACATATTGACATAGCAATCCGGCACTCCGGCAGGACCGCTCAGATCTGCGGCCATTCCCAGACCCTCAGCCAGAATATCGGCACAGGTTGGAATCAGGATTACGAGGCTGACTTCATCACTGACTTCAACAACGCCGTCGCTGCCTGTCAGCTTCAGGACATAAGTCCCGGCAACAGTCGGGAAGGTTACCAGCGGATCTTCAGCTGTCTTGTCACTGAAAATAACATCCTCGGGATCCACGCCTGCCGGCACTTTGGTAACCGACCACGATAAGGCCATCGGGGCGGGAATGCCGTCATTGACAATAAGCGTCGCATCCAGCGGAACCGGAGCCCCTGTGTACTGAACGGTCTGATCTATGCCTGCCGTCAGGTATGGAATCAAGTCGCCTTCTGCGGCCAGTGCGGCAATCTGGGCGTCACTGAGAGCGTAGTTGTAAACCCGCAGGTCATCCATCTGCCCGGGCCACATACGGACAGCATCCGCGCGGTTTCCGATCTGCGGCGGAAAGGCCCCGGTGGTCAGCAGATAGCCGCTTGGAGTAGCTGTGGTCCCGTCCAAAACGCCGTCAACATATATCTTGAACTGGGCATTGACGCCGTCATAGACACCAGCGACATGATGCCAGAAGCCATCAAAAACCGGACGGACGCTGAACACGTCCAATCCCGTCTGAACTAGATTCCACCGGTTTGCATTAATCTGAAATCTCACAGCATCAATCCCAAAGCCGAAGATAACCGGCGTACTGACTGCTCCTTGCGCATCGGCCTTGGCCCAGACGGCAAATGTGGCGCCCGTTTGAATATCATTAAAATTCGGGTCGCCTGCCCGCGCATTGGGGATTTCCCAATAGCTGATTTCCATAAAATCAGCTGCCTTCAGAGAGCCGGTAATATGTCCGGGGACAACATTCGGCTCGCCGGGAGTCGTTCTGTGGTAGATGCCGTCAAAACCATGTCCGCTGACATCAATCAGAGTATTGGGGTCCGGCAGACCGTCGAAATCCCAGTGGGCAATCAGGGTGTCCTTGGCGGGATCTCTGACATAAACGGTCATTGTATCCGATGTTGCCAGCTCGCCATCGCTGGCTTCCAGTTTCAGGACATATGTTCCGGCGGCGCTGAAGGCGGCAGTCGTAGCCGCCGCGGAGGCATCGGCGATGGAGGCCGCTGCCGGTCCGGAAACCTGCGTCCAGCTTATGGTCATCACCGTCGCTTCCGGATCGATGGCAGATCCGGCCAGCGCGACAGCATTACCGATATAGGCGATGCGGTCTGGTCCGGCGTTTACCAGCGGCTTGCGGTTCCACGCAGCGCCGCTCATTTCATACACAATATTCAAAAACAAACTTTTGCCGGCTTCAGTAACGTTGAAAGCCGAACCGGAAACATCCTGCCCCATGCCGCAGAACACACGCGGTCCGCCAGCATACTGTCCCGAACCCGGATAATACTCTTGGCCGGTATCCCATTTGGCAATCCAGATGTATTGGTCCGAGGCACGGGTCGCCAGAACGGTGGAATTGCCGGGATTGGTCGTGGCAATTACGCTTGCCACGCCGGTGGCAATGGTGTCAACCTGATTGTTTGCATCCAAGGGCACGCCCCAAAAAAACGGGTGGGATGGATCAAGAACCTTCATAATTGCGTCCGCCTCGTTTTGGTCGGCGTTCAGCCATTTCCAACGGCTGCTTCGTGCCAGAAATCCACTCATGCACAGCACCGGCGCCGTCAAGCCGTTCCATTGTGCCACTTCCGTGCTGTTACTGGCATAATCGCCGCTGGATGTCTTCCGGCTGATGATGACCAGATCCGCCGCGTTCAGCGCTGCGATTTTCGCCGCATCCAGCGTGCGGTAGTACTGGTTGGCACGAGCAGTAACCGTGTATCCCTGACTGGTCAGCAGATTGATCCACGGCTGGTCGAAACTTGAGCCGTAATCATCCGACACCCATTCGATGGTGACTGCCTGCAGCAGCCCGACCATCACAAGAAACACACCCAACAATACCCTCTTTCCATTTTCCATCTCATGACCCTTTCCAAAAAAATGATTGGTTAGGTAATTCCTGCAGCCTCATCGACTTCACGCCGATTTCATTAAATCCTATGCAGGCTTCCACTGTTCAATTTCTCCCGGAATCTGTTTGCTGCTAATCGCATTGTCTTCTATCAATCCTGCCGCTGTTATTCATCCGGTTATTTCTTCCGGTATCCCCAGCCGCTGTAAATATATTGTATATCCGTTGTGTGCCCTGCCGGGGGAGCTTCTCGGCCGTAGTTGGTGGTTCCAGTCTTTGCCAGCTTGTTGGGCCGGTCCTTGGTAAACGGATCCACCCACTTATGATTTTCTGCAGGCCCGTCGCAAAATCCCAAGGTGCTGCCGTCGCCGTGCGTTACCGCCAGAGGATCCCACCACTCCAATCCGCCCCCTGTCCATTCCGGAGCCCCGAAACTCCAGGCGCCGTTGTTGTAATTCCGCATATCCGCCTCTTCGACCAGCATAATTTTTGTCCCCGGACCCACGATCTTTCCGAAACGGTGGATTTCATTAGTGCCGGTCAGGGTGCCGGACCAGTTCAGGTAAGCCGGCATAGAATACGTGCGAAAGATATTGGACAGGTCATATAAGCTTTTCCGCTGATCCATCGGGCAGTGAAATACGTCAGCGTTTTTGATGTATTCAAACAGGACGCCCTTGCTGATGCCCCGTTTTTCATCCTCATCCGTTACAATGGGGGTAACCTGCGTCAGCGAAGGGGTGTTTCCGGCCGTATCAACTGGATTTTTGACCCATGGATAGGCGTTTTGAGGGGTCAATGAACAAATCAGACCGTTATTTTCTCCCTGATACATATACCATGCCAGAGAGGTACTTTTGACATTCGCCAAGTCGGCCACCATTGAGGCCTTTCGTTTGGCCATATTCAGACCCGGGATAATGAGGGACAGCAGCTGAGCGATAATCGCTATCACCACCAGCAGCTTGATTAATGTAAATCCCTTTTGTTTGCGCACGTTCTATTCTTCTGAGAACAACATATTCTATTTCTGCTATCCGATCCTTCTCCGCATAGCAGCCGGTTCTTTGCCGGCCTTTCAGGGCCTGCCGGCCCGGTACATCTCGGCGATTTCCTCGCCGCTGAAAACACGTTTGGCAATAATGATTTCGTCGATTTTCCCATTGAACCGGGAGTTATCGCCGGGTGCATAGTCCGCACCAATCAGCAGAGGTGCCTCCCGAAACTCCTGTTGATGCGGCCACCGCTGCGAATCAACCAGCTGTCCGTTCAGGTAGAACTTCAGGGTTTCATTATCATGGGTCGCTGCAACCAGTATCCAGCCGAACAGTTCGGGCAGCTGTCTGCTGGCTATTTGGTTGCTGTCATCATTCGAATCCAGTTTTCTGGCAAGATGGATATTACGGCGCCAGTCTATCTCTACAGGACTGTGGTAGCCCAATTGGTAATTGCAGAAAGAACGCGGCGGGAGGCGGTTGGACACAATATGCCCGCCGTCCTTTGCATCGGCGCAGTAAATCCACGCGGCAAGAGTAATCGGCCCGTTGATGCAGAGCCGGGCATCGGCGGCAATTTCCGCATACTGGCGCCGGGAACGGTCAAACGCCAGAGCGGTTTTTTGCGGCCACCGTCCCTGCGTCCAGGCGGGCGGGGCTTCGCCGCTGGCACTGCAGAGCTGCCCGTTGAGACTTCCGAAGGTTTCCGCCGCCACATTGACCAGCAGGTCGGGATTGGCAGGATCTTTCTCAAAGGTATAATACGCCGCCAGCGACGGATCTTTGCGAAGCTGAAGACTGTACGCCAGCCATCGATGGTAAGCCGAACCTTGGATTGCCCTGAGCCGCACTTCAAACTCGTCCGAGCGAATGAAGTGGTCCTGAGAACGAGTCTGGGAGGAAATGTCTCCGCTGCTGCTGACCTGTCCTCCCTGCCCTTCTTTGACTGTCAGATTTTTTTCATATCTCAGGAGATCAGAGCTGTTGCGGATTTCCACCTCGCCTTGAAAGACATAAGCATGGGTATTGCGCCCGTCAAAGCTGACCCCGAATTCCGTCCCAAAATCGACAACAGCGGCGTTAATCGTCCGGACGACAAAGTGCCTGTCGTTCTGCTTGTTCACATCCACCACCAAGCGGCCGGCCTTGAGAAAAATCTGGTTCATGGACTCCAGTTCAAATTCACTGGGCGCCTGGACAATGATTTTGGTTCCGTTATCGAGAATAATCTCCGCCAGTCCGCAGATCAGTTTCATCGGGCCGGTGTAAAGGTCGCATCCTTCCTGAATCATTCCGCTGGCATCTGCCCACTGGGCATCTGCAACACGGGCAAGCCGGCCAACCAGCTGGGAATGAGAGACCGGAACGAATTTGATATACGCCAGAAACAGCAGCATGACCGTCAACGACAGAACGGCAACAAACAGCGATGCCTTATTGACTGTTCGGGCAACCCGCTCTGTCCGGCCGTGCAGCACAGCAGGATGGATTTCCTGCTTGGGATGAAAAATCTCTACGGCCGGTGCGGTGGTTTCGGCGGCAGCCAATTCCATCAGTGCATCATTGTACACGCTCAAATCCGAATCGTGCGGAATGTGACCGGCAAAGCCGGCCTCCGGAGATGTTAAAAACCTGTGCAGCCCGGAATGGAGGTAGGCATATTCCAAATAGCGCTGCCTTGCCTGCGGGTCGCGTTTCAGCTGAGTGTCAAGGTCGGCGATTCCCTCTTTCGTGATGACAGAATCGTGCATTTCTTCGATTAACCGGGGCAGGCGGAGATTGTCTTGGATATCGGGATGCATTAAAAATCTCCGGTTCGCAGCTGCTTCTGCACACAGTTAACCAGAAGCATTTTAATTCTCGACATATTCTGATAAACCATGTGGATTGTCGTTCCAATCCGCAGGGCTATCATTTTTGCAGAACAGCTATGGGTATAACGCAATTTTAATAATTCCAGATCTTTGCGGGGCAGTTTCCCCAAGCAGTCTTTTAAGGCCTGAAACCTCCGTTCCAGCTCCGGCATCATCTTTTCGCTCTGAGCGGCCAGAAGGTCCAGCGTCTCCTGACTCAGGAAGCAATCTTTCTTTTTTTTGCGGTATTCGAGAATGCGATACTTGGCAATCGATATACCCCATGCGACAAAATCCGTTCCGGCGGAAAAATCATCAAATTTTTTCCACATTATCGTCGAAGTATCCTGCATGATGTCATCCGCATCGGCTTCATTAATCACAACACTCTGAATATATGCATAAATCCGGTAATGATTAGAAGACAATAAATGGATAAAATATTCTGTTTTCGTTCTATCTGAATCCATTGCCGTTGATATCCAAAGAGTCCTATTCCTCCTAAAAGCTTAAGCTTATATCGTTTATTTTCTCCTATATGGTAATGGCCATTCAGATGCTTTTCTGAATATAAAAATTAGAATTAAATTTGTGCCGCTTCCCGAACACCCGGCCTTTTGCTTCTGTCTGATGCCAAAATCGCATTTTGCACCTCCAGCAGCCAACACCGCTTGCCAAATAAGGTGTCCAGTATAAAACGCCTCAAATATGCATTTTAGAAAAAAGCGACTCCAGAATAGGATAATTAGGTTGCAGAAATTGTGTATCTAACTGACATTTCCCATTTAAACAGTTAAAAAACATAATTCCTCCTAACGACATCTACAATTTTACAAAATTCGCTACCGCAGGGTCAAGAAATCCATTCCATGCCCCAGTATTATCCAAAATCCCGTAAATATACGGTTTTCCATGCACTTGAACACTTACAGACATACTTTTTGACAGACCTTGACTGCTTTGACGTTCGTAAAATCAGGTTTTTAAGCATTCTTCGGCATCATTTATCCGGTCTGTCAACCTCCCCTTTTCTTGAACAGTTATAATTGGAGAGTTTCACACACATAGCAGTTTTTTCCCTTTCGGCCCTTCGCCGGGGCATTGAGGGTCAAATGGGAAAAACTGCGGGCATATTCAACCGGGCTTTCCCCGCCCAGTGCACCGTGCCCGCGATCATAATTGTATTCCACCAGCCAGTCGCCCGCCAAATCCCTGACCTGCTGCAAATTCCTGAACGCATACATATCCAAAATATCCTCGCGAAAGCTGCGGTTAAAACGCTCGATAAAACTGTTCTGCTGCGGCTGGCCCGGCTCGATCCGCCGATGGCGAATCCGGTGCGAACAGCAAAACCGCCGGAAGGCCCGGCTGGTAAACTCCGGCCCGTTGTCACTGCGAATGTATCGCGGGAAACCGCGTTCAGCTCCAATGATCTCAAGGCTGCGAATAATCCGGGCCGACGGCAGGCTCGTATCGATCTCAACCGTCAATCCCTCACGGTTAAAATCGTCGATCACATTAAATGTCCTGAAGGTTCTTCCGCGGCTTAGTGTGTCGCTCATAAAATCCATGCTCCATACTTCATTGAGGTAGCTTGCCTTTGGCATCGATTTAGGTTCTGCAGGCTCTAAACGCTTTTTCCTGCGGTTTGGCACTTGGAACCCGTTTTGTGTATACACCCGGTACACCTTCTTGTGATTGCCCACGACAACCCCTTTCTGCAAATCGCATCAAAGACCTTGCCGAACCCGCGACGCGGACGTTCTTCAATCACCTTTTCAATCTCCTGTTTGACGTAGGCATCATCATTGGACACAGGCTGATAGTAAAAGCTGCCCCGGCTGATACTCGCCGCTTTACAAGCAGCCTTAACGCTTAATCCCTGATCATTTGCCTGCCTGGCAAACTCTCTTTTACCGGCAGGCGTCAGAAGTTTTTTTCAATCAGGTCCTTCAGAATGGTGTTTTCCAGAGACGGGTGTTGCAGGGTAAACGCCGAGGGACAGAGAACGCGGACGGCTTGTAGGGCATTTTTGACGAATTACAGATTGCAGAAATTTTCAGAATTTGTAAAAATGACTATTGACACAGAATAGAAAATGTGATAAACAGCGATTATATGAGCAAAGAAAAAAAACTATCCGAATCGTCTTGGGAACAGCAATTCAGAAACGCCATTGAGGAAACCGGCCTTTCATTGGCGGAAATTGCCCGACGCGCTGACATTGATCACAGCCAGCTTTCCCGCTTTATGCGGGGTGAGCGGGGCTTGAGTATTACAACCGCCGAGCGGGTCGCCTCCGTTGTCGGGCTGGAGCTCCACAGGGCCAAGAAAGGATGCAAATAATGAGAGTTTTTAAGCCAGTTTACCAGAAAAAAGGGTAGGCTGCCAAAAAGCTGAATCGGTGGTATGTGGATTTTGTTGATCACACACGAGAGCGGCACAAATTCCCCGCGTTTGAGGATAAGCGGCTTTCAGAGGCGTTAGGGCGTCAGGTTGAACGGCTCGTTTCGCTACGGGTTGCAGGCGAACCACTGCCGGTCGATGTTCTAAAATAGGTTGAGGGGTTGCCTTCGGATATGGTCGCGCGCTTCGTCAAGTGGGGCTTATTGCCGAAAGAAAAGGCCGCCGCCGGAAACCTGCTGTCTGAACACCTCGAACAGTGGCGACAGGCCGTCAGCGTCAAGAATACCAGCAAGCACGCCGATTTATTGTACGCCAGAGCCAAGCGGGTATTTGGCGGCTGCGAGTTTAGGACGTGGACGCAGATCGAGGCGGGGAAAGTGCAGAAATATCTTAATGAGCTACGCAAGGACAGCGAAACCAAACGCGGCATATCGGCACAGACGTTTAATTTCTATGTGCAAGCCGTCTGCCAGTTTTGCAAGTGGATGATACAGACCGGCAAAGCAAACGGAAACCCGCTGGCCTATCTGCCGAAGCTGAATACAAAGACAGACCGCCGGCACGACAGGCGAGCATTGGATGTTTCCGAGATAGAACGGCTCTACGGTGCGACAATCAACGCAGAAGAGCGTTTCGGGATGACAGGCCGCCAACGATACCTCTGCTACCGAGTGGCGATTGAGAGCGGTTTAAGAGCGTCAGAGATGCGAAGTCTGCGGGTAATGGACTTTGACCTTGAAGGGTTGACTGTTACCGTTCAGGCGGCATACAGTAAGAATCGACAGAAAGCGGTGATCCCTTTGCGTAAAGACACCGCCGAGGAACTGCGGGATTATCTGCGGGACAAACTGCCGACTGCCAAAGCATTCACAATGCCGACAGCCAATGACCTTGTGAAGATGCTGCGGGCTGATCTGAAATCTGCAGGGATTGAATACCGGGACGAATCGGGGCGGGTTGTGGACTTTCACGGGCTGCGACATACGACCGCATCACTACTGGCACAGAGCGGTGTACACCCGAAGGTTGCTCAGCAGATTATGAGGCACAGCACGGTTGAATTGACGCTCGGCAGATACTCCCACGTTTACCGAGGACAGGAGGCCGCAGCGGTCGAGGCGTTGCCGTCGATTCAGCCGGTCTTTTCCGAGACCGTCAGGACGGGCACAGACGGCGAAAAAAGCATAACCTTCAGCATAACCAAACAGGGGCTTTTTTCGCAGTCTAACAAAGACGCTACTGGGCAGTTGGACGGATCAACATTGAACGCCAAAAACGCCGTTATTGAAGAAAAAAAACGGGGTTTTTAGCTCAAAAACAGCATCGGAGGAGGAGGGATTCGAACCCCCGGCGGGTTGCCCCGCAACGGTTTTCAAGACCGTCACCTTAAGCCACTCGGTCACTCCTCCAGAGCGGTCCTTTATTAGGACGTAATCCTTTGGCAATCCAAAGATTACATACTGAAGGCATAAAATTCAAGAAAAATTGACAGCTGGATGAAACTTTGGTAAACTGAGGGTTGTCCAAGCTTTTGGAAAGGGTCATTTATGCGGCTTTTTATCAGTCTTGGCCAGAGCAGCGTCAATGAACTGAAATTCGACCAAGGACCCGTCTATGTGGGCCGTCAGATGGGCAGTCAGGTTTTCCTTCCCGACAAAGCCGTTTCCCGCCAGCACGCAGTTTTTTATACCACTAAAGACGGAAACTGGGTCATAGAAGACCTCGGATCATCCAATAAGACCTATCTGAATAGTCATCCGATTCACAAAAGCGAGTTAAAACACAACGATGTCGTGCGTATAGCCGATTTTTTAATTCGCGTCAGTCTGGAACCGGATGAAGACCAAAACCGCCGCAATGAGCTGGAGGATACGCTTACTGTCGAGCATACGGCTGTAGCGCGGGATCTGCACACGGTCGAGCGGAACTTTGATGCCCTCGATGCCCCCCCTGTCAAGTTTGCCGTCAAGCGGATCAAGCAGTATCATGAGGCCATCGAGCTTATCTCCAAAGCCACCAAGCTGGATATGCTGTATAAAAACCTGATGGATTTGCTGTTCCGCCAGTTTATAGCCAAGCATGTATGGATGGCTTTCCGCAAAGCCCCTGCTGGCCCCATGGATATCGAAGGCGGCCGACAGATTACAACTGAACACATTGACCGGACTGATTTGGCAGTTCCGGCCAGTCTGGCTGAGGCCCTCGCCGGCAATAAATACCTGCTGATTCACCAACTGCCCCGCCAGATTATAGCACGCGGCATACGCTCAGTGATGATCGCCCCCATTTTGACTGCCCACACCTGCCACGGTGTTATTTATGTTGCCAATTCTACTGACCATCCCCATTATTCGCTGGCCGAAATGGATTATCTGATTCTGCTTTCTATCCATGTTGCCTATTGCATTGAAAAACTCTAATAAACAACAGGAAATGTCTATATCCTGCCTCTAAATTGACATACAAGTCCCTCTTTTTTCACATTTTTAAGTAAAAATTTGTAACCAACAGTCTCCGCTTTTCACTATTTTATAGAGATGCAGATGAAATGTGACGATACAGGCAGAGAACCATGTTCATTGGCAAGTGAATGCATAATATGACTGTATTGAGGCAGAAATGATTGCTTGTTCAGACCAAATGTTCTATACTGACAAACAGATGATTGAACATCTGTTTGAACATTTGGTTATAGGCGCACTGCCCGGCAGTAACACAGCAGCGGTAAAACCGCAGACAGACGGAGTACAGTTCGCATCGGCAGTCTCTAACAAGACATCCAATATCCTGTTTTCGGAATTGGATGATATCTGCCGGTCGCAGAAAGGCGATTCAGAGGCCTACCGTCGACTGATAGAACGGTACCAGAGCCATATCAGCCGGCTGCTGTGGAGATTTACAAGGGACAAGACCTTCCACGAAGAACTGGTACAGGAAACCTTTGTGCAGGCGTATTTGTCCCTGCATACCTACAAATCGCAGGCGCCGTTTGAGCATTGGCTGACACGCATAGCTACGCGCACGGGTTATCGCTTCTGGAAACAAAGCAATCGCCACCAGCACTTGTCACTGGATGACGGACAATGGGAGCAGACTGCCGCTGCCGAGCCGGATACCCTGACACCCGAGCAGGCCGCCGATATTGTGCATCGGCTGCTGTCCCAGCTTCCCCCGCGGGATCGGCTGGTGCTGACGCTGCGGTATTTGGAGCAGTGCGATGTAGAGGAAACAGCCCGCCGGACGGGCTGGAGTCAGACACTTGTCAAGGTGCAGACGCACAGGGCTAAACAGAAACTCAAGGCCCTGCTTGAAAAAAGTCATATTCAATTTGAGATGGACTAATGAAAGAATTAACATTCAGCAAACTGGTTTCGCTGGCCCGGCAGGAATGCCCACCCGGAGTGCATGCGGCTGATGAGGTTATCGCCGCTTTGTCCTGCTTGATGGCACAGACAGCCGATCCATACCGGGCGTATGTCTGGATGGGAGCTTTCTCGGCAGCGGCAGCAGCCTGCATCCTGATTGCCGTATCGCAATTGGGACAGTCTGCAGCTGATTCGGTCAGCGAAGTAATGACCTTCGTTTCTTGGGTTGCACAATGAACATTGAACAACATCCGGGAACGCGGATACAAAAGCCGATGTTCAAGCCAGTGCTGTTGAGCATCGTGATTCTCGTGTCTGGTATTGTTATCGGATCGGGGCTGACGTGGCTGGCGTTACCCCGTCCGGCAATGCCGGAACTGCCGCCGGCTCCAGAATTCATCCGAAGCCGCATGGTCGAGCGAATGGCCGAGGAGCTTCATCTTTCTGTCGAACAGCAGGAGCAGATCAAGCCTATTATTGCCAAGCATATGAACGCCATAGATGCCCTTCGAGCCGAAGCCCAGCCGAAAATCCGGCAGGAAATCGAGGCGATGAATGAAGAAATCCTGCAAACCCTTGATGAAACCCAAAAACAGCGATGGCAGGAGCAGATTAAGCGGATGCAGGAAGGCTTCAGGCGAATGCATCGGAGAGGTCCCGGCGAGGAACGGCGAGACAGAGACGAGGGCCGGATGGGGCCCGGCGATGACCGCCGCGACAGAGATGACCAGCGGATGGGGCCGTTTGACCGTCAGCGTCCTGAGATGCCCGGCAGACCGCGCCGCCGGATGCCAGACCCAGCCGACGGCAATTTTCTGCCGGATGTCCAGCCGCCTCAGCTGCAGCCCAGCACTCCACCCCAGCCGTAGCCGTATCAGGGCTTTTCTCTAAATTGTTCGACACTCCAGCAGCAGCTTATTGGCTCCATCCACAGCCAAAATCTGTGCTGTAGGCTCTTGTACCAGCCAATCGTCGATTACCTGCTGAGGATCCGTACAGGGTTCCATATGGATGGCGCGGACAGTAGCCGAGTCAATTTCTGTATGCATCCACAGGCGGCTCAAACGCCGAATCAGCATTGCCAGCCGATACGGCTTATGACTGAAAAGACGATACTCTGATGGCCGCCGATTTAAAATGGATTCCAGCGGCTCTGTCAATGGCCGTTCGAACTGGTCGCGGGTCTGGGGACTGCCGATGCCGTCGGGACAGGCCGCCAAAAACAAAATATGGCCGCCGTCAGCTGCTGCGCTGTGCGTTAATTCCAGTGCACGCTGGGCAATATAAAGATCCACATCATTGGGTAACCCTCCCGGCGAAACCACCATATAATGTGTCTGCTCGACCGTATGCACATTCCATTCATCGGCCCTCTGAAAAGCCCGCGCACATACCTGCTGCGCCAAGCCCAAATCGGCCCACTGAATAACCTTGCGGCTGCTGATGACCGCCAGTGCCCAGAACGGCCGATCCCTGACAATCCGCTCTGCTGCCTCCAGCATATCGCAGGCCAGCGGATTTTCCTGACGGCCGGCACAGGGATGCCACGGATGAAATCCGGCACGGCTTCGGGCATCCAGCGTCCAGCGGTGATTCTGCTCAGCAACAGAAAAAGAACATAAACCCGGCACTATGTTTTTTATCGGATTAGAATAGCCCGCAAAATAATGGTGTTTAATATCTGACAGACAAAGGATGATCTCCGCTTCGTCCAGCCGGCTGTTATACAGCACATCTGTCCCTCGTTTAGTAAGACCAGCCGACTGAAAAGAGGCGTCCTGACAATCGTGTACAATCACCTCCCAGCGGGCAGGCAAATTCATCGAGCAGGCTGCTATCGTACGGAGGATTTCCTGATTGGCCGGGGTATTGCCGGGGTGCGTGCCGGTACAGATAAAAAAAAGCAGTTTCCGTGCCCTGCCAAGCGGTTCCAGAAGCAGCGGCAGAATTTCCTGATGCGGCAAATCGCGCGTACCGTCCGGAAGCAGGATGCCCACACATCGCCCCTGTGTCCGGCTGGCCAGCTGCCTACGGCAGGGCTCTATTGCCTGCAGGAGCAGCTGTCTGCCGTCAGATGGCGTTGCCTGGTGCCGTGGCTGAATAAATCCGGCCAAATTGGCTTGCGGAATAATCAGTTCGACCCTCCCCTGACCGTAATGCAGTGATAGTTTCATTGCATCTCCCGCAGGGTACTTATCGCAGCTTCAAGGTTGCCAGCGCCAAGACCGCAAAGGCAACTGACAAAAGCCAGAACCGCACAACTACCTGCGGTTCCGACCAGCCGGCCAAATGAAAATGATGATGAATCGGCGCACAGCGGAAGATGCGTTTGCCGCCGGTGTATTTGAAGTATGCCACCTGCAGCACCACGCTGAACAGTTCCATCATAAAGACACCGCCGATGACAAACAGCAAGATTTCATTGCGGGTTACCACCGCTCCGTACCCCATCGCTGCCCCCAACGGCAGTGAACCGATATCGCCCATAAATACCTGGGCCGGGTGGCAGTTGTACCACAAAAAGCCCAGCATTGCCCCCGAAATTGCCGCATAAAAGATGCACAGTTCTCCTGACTGCGGCACATGGGGCAGCAGCAGATAGCTGGCCCAAGTGACCTGTGCCGAGCGAGACATATACTCCGAAGCAATATAGCACAGAATCACTAACACTGTGGACATAATACTCAAACATCCCGATGCCAGCCCGTCCATTCCGTCGGTCAGATTCACCGCATTGCTGGTCGCCGAGATATAAAGAACCGTCACGATAGCAAATACCCATCCGGCCAGCGGTACCCCGTGTTTATAAAACGGCAGCCACAGCCGGCGGGCATCTTCTATCTGGCGAAAATCCGAATACAGAAAGATAGCCACTAAAACAGCTCCCCCGAATTGAAACACCAGCTTTTCCCACGGTTTGAGCCCATCACGGCTGTGCTGGCGGTTTTTGCTGGTCAGCTTCAGCCAGTCATCCATAGCCCCAATGCCGCCATACCAAATCAGGATAAAAACTGCTTTGTGGATAAACGGATTGTCCAGACGTGCCCACAGCCCCGTCGCTGCCAGAATTGCCGTCAGAATAATAATCCCTCCCATTGTCGGCGTATTGGCACGGTCGCGCATCAGTTCGTTGAGGGCTGCATGATGAAACTCCGGCCGGTCCCCGACTTTCATCCGCATCAGCCAGCGAATCATCCGCGGCGCCAGCAGCACGGCTATGGCCAGACTGGTTAAGGCAGCCAGGATCGCTCGAAACAGCACGTCCTGATATGCATAGAAGCCGAGTCTATGCGTAATGATATCCCGTAGCCACCATAGCAGATGATAAATCAAGGATCACTCCCTTGCGTTCGATATACACTGCTTTTCAAACAAGTCCCGCAGCCGGACAATAGACTTTTCCATTCCGGCCGAACGTGACCCTTTTATTAATATTATATCGTCAGCTTGAATCCATTTATGCAGATTATCACACAACTGGTCTGTCTTTTCAAATGCTGCCATCCGTTCAGGCGGCAGCCCGGCCTGCACTGCTCCTTCCAAAACCGCCTTCGCAAAGGGACCGGCCGCCAGCAGGATTTCAACACCTTCGGCAGTGGCAGCGGCGCCAAGTTCCCGATGAAGCTGGGCCGACTGTGCACCCAATTCCGCCATGCAACCGGCTAAAAAAACCTTTCGCCTGCCCTGACTTGCTACAGAATGCAGACAGGACAGCGCATTGGCCATTGAAACAGGATTGGCGTTATAACAGTCATCCAATATCGTCAATCTGCCTAGAGAATAAATCTGAAGCCGCATTGGAATCGGTGTAAGGGCTTCGACAGCATGTTGGAAGTCCGATAAAGTAATATTAAAATCCTTGCAAATTGCCCAAACTGTCAAAACGTTCATCAGGTTTGCCCTGCCGGCCAGCGGTACTTTGATACGCCGGCCTTCTATGGAAAGATATCCACTGCATCCTTCGGTTTCCAAATCTGTTCCAGCAATATCACAGTCTGATGTTGTTCCAAATGTAACGACTCGGCCGGGAAAAATAGTCTTTATATGCGTCGCTAATTCCGGCTGGTCACCATTCAGATACACCGTGCCATCGGGCTTAACACCAAGGGCAATAGAGGCCTTTTCCTTCAAAATCGCCTCCACCGAGCCGAATCCCTCCAGATGGGCAGGACTGACCCGCGTAATCACGGCGGCATTGGGATTAGCTATGTTCGTAAGAACAGCGATCTCACCGGGATGATTGGTCCCCATTTCCAGCAAGAGAATGTCGTCATCTTTTTGGGCAGAAAGAATTGTCAGCGGCAGACCAATATGATTATTAAAACTTTTTTGGGCTTGTCGGCATTTGTAACGAGCAGATAATACCTGATAAAGGATATGGCGTGTCGTGGTTTTCCCAACAGAACCAGTGATGCCAATGACTTTGGCAGAAAGCTGTTGCCGGTACCATGCAGCCAGCCGTCCCAGTGCCGCAACCGTACTATTTGTTAAAATCATCGGAACACGGCACTCCTGCGGCGGCATTGCTATTTTTTCGACAATCACACAGGCTGCCCCTTTTTCAATAGCCGCTGCCGCATATGAATGGCCGTCAAAGTTCTGACCAGAAATAGCAAAAAAGGCCTGCTGCGGCTCAATCGTTCGGGAATCAATGCTGATGCCGCAGATATCTGCTGTCGGCTGTACACTCGGATTGAGCTGAAGGCCTTCAATTCCTTGAATAAGCTGCCGGAGAGAAATCGGATCCATCTTTGCCTATACCTTTGAAAGGGACATTATCCAACAACCTTCAGCACCTCTTCAGCATCACTGAAATGGAATTTCTGTGTACCGACTATTTGATACTTTTCATGCCCCTTGCCGGCCAGCAACACCATATCATTGGGGCGGGCCTCCTCAATCGCACGGCGAATAGCTTTGGCTCTATCCGGTTCGACTATCAGCCGGCTGCTGTGCGGATCTGAAAATCCAGATAAAATATCGTTAATAATCGCCACCGGATCTTCCGTACGAGGGTTGTCGCTGGTAACAATAATCATATCGGCCATCTGTTCGGCTACACGCGCCATACGAGGCCGTTTGGTCTTGTCGCGGTCTCCGCCGCAGCCGAACAAAACAATAAGCCGGCCTTTACACAATGGTTTAAGCGTTCCTAAAACATTTTTCAGCGCATCATCCGTATGGGCGTAATCCACAAACACCCCAATTTTACGGCGCTGTACGCCTTCGCTGTCCACCGGCTCCAGACGACCGGGTACCGATTCAAGAATCGACAGCCCTTCGGCAATATCCGAAAGCGTAAAACCAGCTGCCAAACACAGCCCTGCTGCGGCCAGACAATTGAGGATATTATGCCGCCCGGGCAGCGGCGTAATTACTTTTTCGCTGATGCTGTTGAAAATGATGCTGAATGTACTACCCGCTGCATCCATCCGATGAATATGGGCAATGAGATCCACATCACGGTCGATGCCGTACCAGAGAATGCGCGTAGCCGGCTCGATCACTTCCGCAATTGTGTGGGCTTCGTCTGATTCATAGTTCAGAATCGCCAGCCCATGCGGGGGCAAATCCATAAACAGCGACAGCTTGGCTTCGAGATAATCATCCAGTGTTTGATGATAGTCCAGATGGTCGCCGGTGAGGTTCGTGAATGCCGCCGCCGTAAACGAAATGCCGGCCAGCCGCTTCTGGCTCAAGGCATGACTGCTGGCTTCTATCATCATATATTCGGCGCCGCTGCGGACCATTTCGTCGGCAGCACAGGCCAAGGTAACGGCATCCGGCGTGGTTAGCGGCGCTGCCGTTGTGCTCGAACCGGTGCTGTATTCAATGGTGCCGATTAGTCCGCATTTGGCTCCGGTTCTTTCGATAACGGAACGAACCAAGTAGGACGTGGTTGTTTTGCCGTTGGTTCCGGTAACTGCCAGATTGGTCAGTTTGCTGTTGGGATTGTCGTATGAGGCCTGCGCCAGCAGTCCCAGCGCTCGAGCACTGTCCTCGACAAGAATACATTCGATACCCGCTACCGGCTGCTGAGCAACAATATAGGCCGCTCCTTGAGCGGCTGCCTGCCGGATAAAGTTATGTCCATCGGCTTGAGTACCGCGAACAGCAACAAATACATCTCCTGGGCGAACTTGACGCGAATCCGCACATACCCGCAGGCGGCTTGACTGGGTTAAAGACAATAATTGTGTAAATGTCATTCATATATCCTGCTGAAAACAGTCTGTCATTTTGAAAACCTGCATACTATATCGGCGTTTTTGCTTTTTAACAACAGCCCACGAGTCCATTTACTGGCTGTGGGCAAGCCACAAGGCTGCAATGCCTGCCGTCAAGGGAGTTTTGCAGATTAATTTAAATCCTGCCTTGTCCAATTGGCCGGCAAAATCAACCGTATTATGCCATCGGCGGATGGAGTCAGCCAGATACCGCACCGGATCTGACGCACCAAGCACGGGCTTGGCCAAATGCGGCATCAGGCGATTCAAATAAAAGTCATAAACCTTTCCCGCCAGCGGATGGCTCGGCAGCGCAAATTCCAGTATGCCCAGCTTGCCCTTGGGTTTGAGCAGCCGGCGCATTTCATTAAGAACAGCCGAACAGT
Organism: Phycisphaerae bacterium; assembly: GCA_018052735.1. GTDB lineage: Bacteria > Planctomycetota > Phycisphaerae > Sedimentisphaerales > Anaerohalosphaeraceae > 4572-13. The sequence goes on from JAGPMT010000011.1 coordinate 23,738, forward strand.
CCGAGATGTTGCGAAGGCCGAAGGCACAGGTGATAATGTCAAAACTGCCGGCCGCCAGACCGGTTTGGGCAGCATCGCAGACATGCCAGGCAAGCGACTTGTTCTGCATCCACGGCTTTGTGCTGTACTGTATCTGTTTTTCGATTGCAAAATCAATCATTGCTTCACTGATGTCTGCCCCTGCAACCGTTCGCACCAGCGAATGCCGCAAAAAACTGAAAACCACTTCGCCCGTTCCGCAGCATAAATCCAGTATCTGCTGATGAGGATGCGGCCGCACCATCTCTACAAGCTTTCGCCGCCACCAGCGGTCAATGCCGAAACTAAACAGCCGATTAAACCGGTCGTAATCGGCCGCTATTGCATCAAAAACAAATTGTGCGTTTTCATTTGTCATTGGATTGGAAACAGCACAAAAATCATTACATCCCACAAGCAGTGGCTGATAATACAAGACCAAAGGTTTTGGGTCAAGAAAAACAGCAACGCCCAATAGACACCGCAGATGCCGGCAGCAGCCGACAGCATCAGGTTAAACGACCAGATATGAACCAGCGCATATACCGCTGCAGCAGCCGCAAGTCCCGCTGCAAAACCGAATTGCCTTGATAGTCGATGCAAAACAAAGCCCCGCCAGAAGATCTCCTCTGCCGGAGCGATAATCAAGCATAAAAGTCCTGTGATAATCCATGGATTTTGCCCAGCCCGCACAGCATAAACCGATTGCACCTGCGATGCGGCAAAGGGCAGGACAGCCGATGAGATCCAATATCCCAACCAAAATAGCCCATACAAAATAATTGCGCTTCCAACGCCGAGAATAACAGCAGAACAGTCAAATCGGAAAACCGCCTTGAGCATCTGCCAATCCAAAGCCAGTGCCCCTCCCCCAAGCACAGCAGTCATTACAGTCATTACAGGCCAAAAAGGAATGTCCTTTGTCCACGGACTAAAAAGAACAAAAAAACCTGCTTGAGCAGCCAGCAGCAGTACAAGCAGCGCTTTCACAAAAAAGCCCCCAGCAAAACGGAAAAAATCAATTGCATCCCGAACAATAAATGCAGTTGAGCCGTCTGTACATCCAGCGCAGCAATCTGCTCCGGCCGGCTGAGCCGGCTGCGCCATGCGGCACGGACAGTTCGTACCGCCAGCAGCAGTGTCGGAAATGTCAGCAGCGACCAGAGCGGTAGAATCTTTAGCCCCATAAGCGTCAGCGTTATCAGATACGCCAACATCACCAAACCGGCATATTCTGCCCGTGCCCAGCGGTGTGTCAGCACCGAGGCCGTCGTGCGGATGCCTGCTTGCGTATCGTGCTGAATATCCCGCAGATTATTGGCAGAAAGAATCGCCGTCACTAGACACCCAATCGGCAGCGAAATCAGCAGGACATCTGTCTGGTATGCGCCAGTCAAAACAAAGAAGCTGCCGATAACCATCAGCGGCCCCATCAGAATAAAGACAAACGGATCGCCCAATCCGCGGTATTTATAGCCTATCGGCAGCGCCGAGTAAAAAAATCCTCCGGCCAATCCAATCAGCCCCAGCAGCAGAATCGGCCAGCCGTAAAAGACAATAAAAATGAGTCCGATGCAGACTGTCAGGGCATACAGTACAAGACCGCCAGCAAGCACTTGCTTGGGCGAAAGCAGGCCATCCACCAGTATGCGGCTGCCGCCGAAACTGTCAGGAGTATCTACACCCTTTTTATAATCGAAATACTCATTGACCATATTCGTGGCAGCATGCATAAAAAGAGATGCCGCTGCAATAAACGGCAGCAGCAACCAGCGGCCGGACTTCTGCAGATACGGAACCAAAGCTGCCCCCAGTAAAACCGGCGTCATCGAAGCCGTCCACGAAAACGGCCGCGCAGCCCGAAGCCAGCAGCGCCACCCAAGTAATGACAATTTCACAGATGATTCCTCAATTCGATTTTGTTTCGGATATCGGGTGTTGTTAAATCCTTAACGGTGCTTCCAATGCTTTTACTGCTTGGATGAATGCCTCCGCCCGCTGGATGTAGTTTTTGAACATATCATAGCTGGCACAGGCAGGACTCATCAGCACCACATCCCCCGGTACCGCCAGATCGCTGGACACACGGACGGCCTGCTCCATCGAGTCGGCGTAGCGGATGATACAGTTGGTCGTGCCGGCTGCTTCTATCGCCTGTGCAATCTTCGGCGCTGTCTGCCCCATCAGAATAACGGCCTTTGCCCGCTTGGCAATGCACAGCCCCAATTCAGCAAAACTGATGTGCTTGTCATAACCGCCGGCAATAAGAATCTTAGGTTCATCAATACCATTGAGAGCAGCCATTGTGCTAACAGGTGTGGTGGCTTTCGAGTCGTCATACCAGCGCACACCATTAACCTCGGCGACCAGCCGGCAGCGGTTCGGCAAACCTTCAAATGTTCCCGCTGCCTCGACAACCCGTTTCGCTGGCACATTGAAACAGGAAACTACCGCCAGCGCTGCGGCCAGATTGGAACGATTTGTTCGGCCGGGCAGCTTGAATGCCGCCGCTGCATCATTCGGCACATCATCCGCACAAAAGGACAGACACCGCCGCCCTTTCTGGTCAAGATATTTCAGATACCATGCACGGGTAATGCTGTCCTCTGCATTAAAAATCGACACTGCCGGTCGGCTTTCGTCCAGCCGCTGATATTTGAAGATATTTTCCTTTGTCCGACAGTAAGATTCGAATGTGCCATGACGGTCGAGGTGATTGGCCGTTAAGTTGGTAATCAGAGCAATATGCGGAGCCGCCTGAATACGTGCCAGCTGGTCAAGCTGAAAATTGCTGATTTCCAGCACAACAATGTCCGCCTTATCGATATTGTCCAGATTATCCAGAAGGGGCTGATGCCCAATATTGCCGCCCAGCCAAACATTTTTGTAGCCAACACCTTCTTGTCCGCATCCGGCCTGCAAAAGATGAGCCGTAAGTGCCGTTGTGGTGCTTTTCCCATTGGACCCTGTAATACCGACAATACAGGCCGGGCACATCTGAAAAAAAAGCTCTAATTGCGAGGTAATCAGCAGGCCGGCCTGCGCTGCAAGCTGCACAAACCTATTGTCCGGCGGCACAGCAGGATTAACAATCAGCACATCGCCATGGCGAAAATCATCATCTTTGTGTCCGCCGAGATGGTATTCTATATCCAGACCTCTTAATTCAGAAATAGAATCCTGCAAGTCGCTTTCGCCGGCTAAATCTGTTACCAGCACTTTCGCCCCAGCCTTGGCAGCAAACAGCGCTGAATCGAGCCCTCCGCCGAAACGGCCCAAGCCCATAACAACTATCCGCTTGTTTTTGAAAAATGCCGGTTCCATCAACAATTTGCTTAAAAACGAGCCCTTGCCAATTCCATTTTGGCATCAATGATGGCCTGCTCAATGCATTTCTCCCAATTATCTCCAAATTGACTTTTATAGTGGGGATTTTCATAGGCATAGATAATTGACCGCGATGCATTAATCAAAGCCCCAAGGCCGTTTTGTCCGCAAAAGCGAACACAGTCAGGCGCTGTGGCACCCTGTGATCCAAATCCGGGCACCAAAAACCAGCAATAAGGATATCGCTGGCGTAAAGCAGCTGTTTCATCCGGACTGGTGCCCCCGACAACCATCCCGACATTGCTGTAGCCGCTTGAGCCGATGCGCTTGCTTTGGCCGGCAATCTCACCGACAATCTGGGCAAGCTTTTCGTACATTTTAACACCTGATGCATCGGAAAAGTCCTGAATGGTGCTGGCGCCCGGATTGCTGCTGCGAACCCAGACAAACACACCTTTGCCCTGCTCATCAGCTGTATCGGCAAAGGGCAAAATGCTGTCGGCTCCGGCAAATCCATTTATGGTGATAGCATCCGGAGTTATAATATCTTCCATATCGTAAAACTCCGGATTTTGAAGATGTGCTTCCGCATAAGCCAGCGCCGTATGCCCCACATCGCCGCGTTTGACATCACCGATAATTTCCAGCCCCAATGCCTCGGCCTCTGCAATAAGGGCATAATATGTTTCAATGCCTTCCCACAGATAGCGCTCAAAATAACCAATATTAATTTTAACCGCCGCAACCAGCGGGGCTGCTATTTTAAGTGTACGGGCACAAAACTCAAAAATTGCATCTACCGCCGCTCCTGCATCCGTCTCGTCGTTCATAAAACGATTTTTCCGGATAGGTTCCGGCAGACGGCCATAGACCGGATCCAGCCCTACCACCAATGGGGTGTTTTTCTGTTTGACAGCATCTGCTAAACGATCCGCAAAATGATTTGCCACTGAATTTCCTTTCTCAAATAATTCTGAAATTTCCTGTAAAGTTACGGGTATGTTACTATAATCAAAACGCTTTATCAGAGCAACAGCATTTTTAGGAAACCGGAAATGAAAAAAACGGCATCTTCGGCAGGCAAACCAATGTTCGGTCTGCGGCTGTTTCTATTAACGGTGGCGGCGGGGGCAGTCGGCATCGTGATAGGCATTTTTTCTCTTTATCGTTATACGCCAGGGGCCTATCAGCCGCCAGCAAGCCCAAATTCAGACCAGATTAGTCCGTATCTGACTCATGAATTAGCTCCGGATTTTCTCAATCGGGTACAGTTAGACAAATCCTTCGAACTGATTATAAAACAGGATGGGCTGAATGAAATCATCAGCCAGCAGGATTGGCCTGCCGAGCTGGGAGAAATAACTTTTGACAAACCGATGGTCATTTTTGCCAATCGTGCCATTTATCTAATGGGCACGGTTAATTATCGAGACTTGTCATCCGTTGCTACCGTTCAGGCACAGCCAGTGCTGAATCCCGACGGCAGACTCCGGCTGAATATTCAATCGATTCGTCTGGGATTGCTGCCGGTAACTACATTGGTTGGTACGCTTGTCCAGCAAATATTGGACGCCAATCAGGAGTATTTTTCCGACCAGCCCCAGTTGGCAGCTGTCATTGAGGCTATCATCCGAAGCGAACCGTTTGAACCAGTATTTACCATTTATAATTACACTGTACGTCTCAGCCGTTTTCATATCGAAGAGGGGATATTGAAGCTCTATCTGGAACCGGTCAGGCCTTAATCGCCTCGTCGGGCTTGTTTTTTCTTGGGCATCCTTATCGGACGCAACGACTCTTCCATCAATGCTTATCTCACACCCTCCTTTGCCAATTGGATTTCGGCAGCGTTATTATCGGCCTTTGCATTCTGCCCGCAATTTGCATCTATATTTTTCCGATAGCACAGACAAAGACAGATCGTTTTAGATATACCTGTTCTGCAAGGAAAAACAGCCGTGTCATTGCGTGAACGAATTTTGGTAGTTTTGTTTTTTATGCTCTGCTGCTATGCGGGCTTGGAGTACTTGGTATTAAAAAAGATTCTGGCGCCGGGATTTGAAAAACAGGAACGCCAGCAGGCACAGGAAACACTTCGCCGCTGCACCGACGCCATTGGAACACAGCTGAGCGATCTGCAAAAGGAACTTTCGATGCAGGCCCGGTCTGGACGCTTGTATCCCCTGCCGACTTCATCCGATAATTCGCTGGATACACTGATGGAGTCGTTGGGACTTGATTTTGCTGTTATATACAATCTCAACTGGAAGCCGATTGCCTTGGCCGGCGCTGTAACGGCTGAAAAGGCGGATTCTGTGTTTTTCGATGCGGATAACACATTTATCAACCGAAATATTCCCGGCTATTCCAGTAAAGCTCTTCTGTATGATGCCAGATGTCCTCTTTTGGCGGCCGCTGTACCAATTATACGTTCGCCTGTCAGCCAAACGATAGAAGGCACGCTGGTTGGAGGCCGTTTTCTGACGAGGGATTACCTTGAATCGCTTCGAAAAAATCTTCAGGTCCAATTCAACTGGGAGTTCCTTCATCCGAATCAGCTATCTGAATTTAATAAGCAGATTGCTGACCATATTGATGCCGGCAATCCCTATGATTTCGTGCCTCTGGGCGAGCAGATTCTCCAGGCATCCACAATTCTCTATGATTGCCGCCGGCAGCCGGTTGTGCTGATAAAAACCTTTCAAGATCGCAGTATCAGCCGGCAGGGAATCTACACTCTTTATGCGGCTTTGTACATACGGCTGATAGCAGGTTTTGCAGCTGTGTTTCTCCTGACCATCCTGCTGCAGAATGCAGTGGTCAAACCCATCAACAAGCTGTGCTGGCATATCATTGATATCGGACATTCCGGCAGCAGCAAAACCGCTCTGACGCTGCAGCGGAAGGATGAGATCGGTATATTGGCATCGGAATTCAATGCAATGTGCCGGCGGCTGCAGGAAGCCCAAGTCAAACTGATGGAAAAATCCTATCTGTCTGGATTGACGGAGATGTCATCGGGTATTCTCCATAATGTACGCAATGCCCTTAGTCCGATTACGACCCGCATTGAACGCATCAAGGGACAGTTTCATCAGATTCCTTTGGCCAATCTTGAACAGGCACAGCAGGAGCTGCAGTGTGCCGTGCTTGAGCCGCAGCGACGGCAGGATTTAATGCGATTTGTGGAGCTGACAATCCAGAATATCCTGATGACCCTCAAGGAAATGCTGTCCGGTCTTGATGAACTGTCTGAACAGGTGATACAGATTGAGGACATGCTGCAGATGCAGCGGACTTTTGGACGAAATGAGCGGCCGATTCAGTTTATGACCCCGATGCAGCTTTTGGAAAAAGCATTGGAAATGGTTCCCGAAAAATTCCGTAAAGAATGCCGCATTCAGATCCACCCGCAGATTAAAAAACTGCCCCCCATTCCTGTCGAGCCGGTAACCTTTGTTCAGGTTCTCCAGAATCTTCTGATTAATGCAGCCGAATCGCTGGAAAATGAAAAACCTCTGTACCGCAAAATCCATATTGTAGCTGATGTAGAAAACAGCGATGGGAAAAATATGCTCCACTGGCAGATTCGCGACAATGGTATTGGTATTGAAGCAGAAAATCTCCGGCAGATTTTTGAACGCGGGGCTTCTACAAAGCGGAAAGGGCTTTCGGGCATTGGCCTGCATTGGTGTGCCAATACCATCACCGCTATGCACGGCCGCATTTGGGCTGAAAGCCCCGGTAGTCATCATGGAGCCACGTTTCATATCCTGATTCCTGTCAGTACAGAAGAGATACCCGCCCTTGTGGGCAAGGAGATATAGCTAATGCCACAAGAACAGCATTTAAATCGACGCATACTGCTGGTGGATGATGAAATCCGCATTCTGGATGAGCTTAAAAAAGTGCTGGCTCCCAGTGAAACAACCAGTCAGGAACTGCAGGACCTTGAAAGCCGCCTGTTTGGAACCAGCAGCAAAAAATCCAATCGCCTGAAAACTTACCATGTCGAATGCTGCTGTCAGGGGGATCAGGCGATTGAAGTTGTCCGCAATGCCATCGAAATCGGCAAGCCCTTTGCTGTTGCTTTTTTGGACATCCGAATGCCGCCGGGGCCGGACGGCGTCTGGACAGCGGAACAGATACGCCGGCTTGATCCCAATGTACAGATTGTGATGATGACAGGCTACTCGGATTTTGACATTAACGAAATTGCACGCCGCGTGCCCCCTGAAGACAAGCTGCTTTATATGCAGAAGCCGATTCATTCACAGGAGATTCTCCAATTTGCCTTAGCGCTGACAGCCAAATGGCAGTCGGATTACCTGCTCCACCTGCAAAATCAGAAACTGCAGGAACAGAATGAAGCTCTCAAAGAACACGACCGGCTCAAAAGTGAATTTGTAATGACAGTTTCACATGAATTGCGAACACCGCTGACAATTTTCAAGAACATTCTGTCCAATGCAATGGCCGGCGTGATGGGCAAAATCCCGCCCAAACTGCAGCGGAATCTTGAAATGGCCGATGAAGCCATCGCACGCCTGACCAGCATCATCAATGATTTTCTGGATATTTCCAAATTGGATGTCGGCAGGATGAAGCTCTATCCTGAAAAGCTCTGCGTTCAGAATGTCATCCGAGACATTGTTGAAATGATTCGTTTTGTAACCGATGCCAAAAATATCCAGCTGGAATTAACACTACATTCAAGCGACCTTTATATTTATGCTGATTACGAAAAATTTGCACGCGTTATAAACAATCTGATTGAAAACGCAGTCAAATTTGTTCCGGAACAGACAGGGAAAATCACCATCCGCGTGGAAGACCGCGGTACACGCATCGGCATAGCAATTGAAGATAACGGCCCCGGCGTTCCTGATAAGGATAAGGAAAAGATATTCGACAGGTTTGTTCAGGTCGAAAAACACGTCGGTCCGGGCAAGCATGGAACAGGACTTGGATTGGCTATTTGCCGTGAGTTAGTTCAGCTCCACAGCGGACGGATTTGGGTGGAAGACAATCCCGGCGGCGGGGCCGTTTTCCGTATTCTGCTGCCGAAATATGATCCGCTGCTGGCAAAAGAGTCTTCTGCCGCTGTCCAGCCGGCAGCCGTATAGTCAAGCCGACTGGCCTACCAGCAAAACCCTGTTTTTGCCGCAGCGCTTGGCTTCAAGCATTGCCTGATCCGCTTTTTCAAGAAGTTCTTCGGCGGTTCTGCCGTCGCCCGGATACGATGCCAGCCCTCCGCTGATGGTCAGTGCCCCCTTGCCCTTGGAACCCAGCTGGTCAAATGCGGCTGCACTGATTTCTCTTCGCATGCGTTCAGCCATAAACACCGGCTCGCGGGGGTGATTTTGACTGCTCTTTCGGCGCTCCTCGGGGGTCTTCCGGCTGCTGTGATGTTCTGCATCAGAAGCATCCCAAAAAACTACTGCAAACTCATCGCCGCCCAGTCGTGCTACGACATCCTGACTGCGGCAGCAGCGGCGTATAAGCCGGGCAGTCTGCCGAAGTACCTCATCGCCAACCGCATGCCCGTATGTGTCATTGTAATGCTTGAAATCATCTAAATCGAACAGGAGAACCGTAATTTGACTGTGTGACAGATCCGCCTTCTGTAAAATTGTAGGCAGAAAATGCCGCAGATAGCGTCGGTTTTTCAGACCAGTCAGATCATCCTGCATCACCAGCTTTTCCAGCTCTCGTATTCGGCGGTCCTTGTCATCGCTGGTCATCCGATAATCATCCGAAGCCGGGGTTTGGGCTGTTAAACAGCGGCTGCTGACAGGACAAATGCAATAATTCAGCCAATCCGACGGCCAGCCGAAACGGTCCAACAATTCTCGTGCCTGCAATTCTTCAGCCATCTGGACCAGAAGTACAATACGTGCCTGCGGACAAACGCTGTGGAGTGCCTCAATGGCTTGTTTTCGCGGATGGGGTATCGAAGCAAGAACGGCATAAATCGCATCCCAGTGGTCTTTCTGTGCGGCTGTAATTCCTTCAAAAATCGAAGTATAAATCCGCAAACCAGCGGGAGTTTCTGAAAAAACTCCTTGCGCTGAGCCGATGAGCATACACGTTGTCTGTGATTTCTTCACTTTATCCAGCCCCCAGCAATGCCTCAACCTCTTGTTCGGTCAAAACATCGCGCGTATGTTCGAGCATTCTCATTTCATTAGGCTGCTGTTTATCTTGAACGCTGCCCAGTCGGCATAGTGTCTTTAGCATCCGCTCCAGCTGTTTTAATCCAGCGGTCATTGGTATAATGTGTCCCTTATTTGAACCAAATGACAGGTCCGACAGTCTTTCTTCACGCTCGAGCCAGCCGATAATATGCAGCTTTGGATACTGCCGACCCAGAAAAGCCAGAGATTCCGCCGTCAGCATAGAAGGCCTTACAATTAAAACCGCCGGCCGGATTATTTCAGATGCATTGAGTTGAATGAGCACTTCATAGATATGTGCGCAGACAGTACATACAAACCGATACTCCCGCAGGAATGCCGGCAACACTAAACAAAGCGAATCTGCCGGACGAGCAAGGATAATCACACAGCCGTTATTTGAATGACTCTTGTCCAAATGCATCACCCATATCTCCGATAATAATACTATAACTTGTTCGGGACAAAAAGTCAACTATAAAAGGCATTTTTCATCGACTTTTGGGCTTTCTCAAACCTTCATACAGGCAAGCAAATGTCCTTATAATATACTACTATTGATTAGACTCAATTGCAGGAATAGCACATTGGGATTTAATATGAGCAAAATAGGGTATTTCGTCGGGGCAGGCAATACAATCAACTGACGCGAATTAATGCCTTGACTACACCATCGCGATAACCGGAAACCAAATCAAAAGCCTTCTGTGTTTGGTCAAAGCTAAAAGTATGGGTAATCATAAAATCCAGATTAACACGCCCATCAGCCAGCAAATCGATGGCCTTCTGTGTACAGTGATTTTGCCGTCGGACATTAAGGATGGCAATTTCCTTTCGTCGAATCTGGTCAGGGCTGAAATGAATTGTATCTTGACGGGGAATCCCGATGAGCATCAATTTACCGCCGGGCTTGAGAATCTTTACGGCCTGATCCAGCGTTTCCTGCTGACCGGCACATTCAAATACTACATCTATTCCGTCTGGCTCCTGATTTAATATCGCTCTTACTATGTCTTCATTGTCCGGATTGCCAACCCAATCTGCACCAGCAGTCTTGGCTATAGAACATCTCTGGGGAATCTTTTCGCTGCCATAAATCCTCGCAGCACCCTGATGCCGCAATCCTACCAGACAGCTTAATCCAATCGGCCCTGTTCCTAATACTGCCGCCGTCTGTCCCTTTCGCAAGCCCGATAAACTTACCGCATACAGCCCTATAGCAAATGGCTCGCAGAGTACCCCCTGCTGGAGCGTCAGATTGCCTTTTGTTGGGAAACAACATTCAGCAGGCATCACAATATATTCACATAAACACCCCTCTATCTGACCGGGACAGCCCAGAAATTTCAGTGCCCGGCAGGTATGCGGCCGGCCGGTCCGGCACTGGTCGCATTGCCCGCATGAAACAGCCGGCTCTACTACAACCGGCTGACCTTTTTCAAGTCCACATACCCCTGCACCGAAATCCTCCACCGTCGCCGAGCATTCATGCCCAACCGTAAAGGGATATGCAACTATCTGGCTGCCGATGCGTCCTGTTTCATAATAGTGAACATCGCTGCCGCACACTCCAACATATTGGATTTTCAACAAAACATCATTGGGACGCGTCAATGCCGGCACAGGAAGTCGAACCATCCGCATCTGGCGGATACCGGTAAGCTGCTGACATTTCATATAGGGGGCTGCTCCAAGCGGTTTATTGTTCATAAAGCGGGCGAACGGAATCGAACCGTCATGACCAGCTTGGAAGGCTGGGGCTTTACCATTAAGCTACGCCCGCAAAACAGCCGGATTATAATTCCCTTTCCATTCAAACGCAAGGGCTTCTTAGGATTTTTTCATGGTTAATGGCCAAACATTGCTTTTGGGGGGCATTTCGGCTATAGTAACGGTTTCGGGATAATAAATGAGTTTGTGAGCAGGAAATTGATTATATGTCTATCATAGAAACCGCCCGTCTGGCACGGAATGCCTCAATACGGCTGGCCGCAGTTGAGTCGGCACAGAAAAATCGAGCACTGGAGGCCATCCGCCGGGCTATTGCAGATGACGCACAGGCCATTTTCGCCGCCAACCAACAGGACCTACGGCAGGCCGAACAAGAGGGCCTGTCCGCCCCTCTGCTGAAGCGGCTGAAATTTGACCAGAACAAGATTGACGAGGCATGCGCCGGCATCGATGCTCTAATCCGCTTAGAAGATCCGGTCGGCAGAACTCTCAGCGCCATTGAACTTGATACGGGTCTGGAATTGTACAAAGTTACCTGTCCCATTGGGGTTATCGGAGTTATTTTCGAATCCCGCCCGGATGCTCTTGTGCAGATTTCGTGCCTATGTCTTAAAAGCGGCAATGCCGTGCTGCTTAAAGGCGGTTCTGAAGCGCTGCGGACCAATCGCATTTTGTCTGACACCATCATGAAGGCCGCAGCCGCCGCCGGTCTGCCCAACGGGTGGCTGGGGCTTCTTGAAACGCGAACAGATGTCGCCGAAATGCTGCATCTGGATGAATACATCGATTTGATTATTCCTCGCGGGAGCAATGAATTTGTCCGGCATATTATGAACCATACGGCAATCCCTGTTCTAGGGCATGCAGACGGGATTTGCCATATTTATATTGACGCCCAAGCAGATATAGAAATGGGGGTAAAAATTACCGTAGATTCCAAATGCCAGTATGCCGCCGTATGCAATGCTGCTGAAACCCTGCTGGTGCATCGCACTATTGCGGCCGCATTTCTGCCGAAGCTCAAAGAGGCGATGGATGCGTTGCAGGTCGAGCTGCGCGGCTGCCCGCTGACACGGCAAATTATACCCGTTAAGGAAGCAACGGAACAAGACTGGAAAACAGAATATCTTGATTATATTCTCTCTATTAAAACAGTGGATTCGCTGACGGAAGCGATTGACCATATCAATACCTACGGCTCCGGACATACGGACGCGATTGTAACCCAAAGCAGGCAGGCGGCTTTGACGTTTATGAACGGCGTGGACTCGGCCAGCGTGTTTTGGAACGCCAGCACCCGCTTTGCTGACGGTTTCCGCTATGGCTTGGGGGCGGAAGTGGGCATTAGTACCAACAAAATCCATGCCCGCGGTCCCGTCGGATTAGAGGGACTGCTAATTTACAAATGGCATCTGGCCGGCAGCGGTCATATTGTTGCCGACTATGTCGGGCCGAACGCCAAGAAGTACACCCACCGGAAACTGAATAAAGACTGGATTTTCTGACTATGCGAAACTTCAAACAGGCCAAACGGATTGTAATCAAAATCGGCACCAGCACACTGACGACTACCGATGGCGTTAATAGTGCTTATATCCGCACGTTGGCAGCACAAGTAGCTTATTTACGCCAGCTTGGCAAGCAAGTCATCCTTGTCTCCAGCGGCGCAATTGGGATGGGGGCTAAACGGCTTAAGCTGACAGGTCCTGTAACAGATATGAAAATGCGGCAGGCCTGTGCCGCCATCGGCCAGCCCCTTCTGATGCATGAATATCACAAGGCGTTCGGCGAAGCAGGCATGATTGTTTCCCAAGTGCTGCTGACCGCAGAGGTCCTGAACCATCGTAAAAGCTATTTGAATCTTCGAAATGCAATTGAACAGCTGCTTCATCTGGGTATTGTTCCTATTATCAATGAAAACGACTGCGTGTCCACTGCAGAAATCGGTACAGCTTTTGGAGACAACGACAAGCTCAGCGCTTTGGTCGCCAGCAAAATTGATGCGGATTTACTGATTATGCTGACGGACATAGATGCCCTGTATGATAAAGACCCTCGAAAGTATAAAGAAGCCAAGCCTGTCCATTTCGTAGAGGAAATTACAGAGCCGCTGATAAAGGCCGCAGGCGGCCGGGGCAGTGCTCACGGCACTGGCGGAATGAAAACAAAACTTCAGGCCGCTTCGATTGCTTCAGCTGCCGGCTGCAGAACCGTGCTGGCACATGGAAAAGAGCCGGATGTTATTCAAAAAATCATTGACGGTCAGATCATCGGTACGTTGTTTGCCGCACGTCAAGAAAAATTAAGCAACCGTGCCCGCTGGATACTTCATAATCGGCCGGAAGGAACCATTTATATTGATGAAGGGGCAATGGCAGCAATACGGAAACACAAAAGCCTGCTGCCAAGCGGGGTTAAAGGCGTTGAAGGCACATTTCCTACCGGAGCCGTTGTAATGATTAATGATGCGGCCAAAGCTATAACAAGTCTCAGTTCGGATGAATTGAACCGTGTAGCAGGACTGCACAGCACAAAGATACGGGATTTGCTTGGTCCGAATAGGCGCGATGTAGTAGCTCTGCCTGAAGACATCGTTTTCGTCGAAACTGGATAAAAAACGATTGACGCAGATGATTGAAATGTCTATAGTATCGCCTTCATAAGCCGGAGTGGCGGAATGGCAGACGCGCGGGATTCAAAATCCCGTCCTGGCAACAGGGTGTGGGTTCAAGTCCCACCTCCGGTAGTATAGGAACCGACAGCCGGAGTTTGTATTGTTATCTGTCTCATTTCCGCACTATTTCTTATCCTGCTCTATTATTTTATGGGGATTGCTCGAATAGGCACCATTTCAAGACCTGCAACATCGTAATTTGCATTTTATTATGCAGCTTTTATTCATTACAAAGATCTTCTGTCCAAGCCGCGTTTGGTCGAGTCCGGGCCGGTTTGCCCATTAACGGTCTGCACGCATAAATGGAAAGTGTCAAATGTGTTAATTTTTGAAACAAATGTTGATATTTATGTTGATTTTTTGAAACATACCTAATTCGCTGTTACAAATTTAACTTTTGCCCTATAAAAAATAACCTATAAGAATAACTATAGGTATACAGCGTTGCAATTTCGCAACATCCCTGCAAAAATCACCAAGTCATTTTTTTGACAACCGAAATCTAAAATTCCTAAACTGTTATAAAAAATACAGTTATTCTTTATTTCTGATGCATTATTGTCCTATTTCAACTTATGGCACAGGGCTTGCACATCTTCGTATTTAATAAATCTAAATGACATCTACCGCGAAAGCGGACGAGGGTGATGCGCGGGGCTGGTACAGAATACCAGCCCAGTTTTTTTAACTGCACTGTATTTTTCTGCATAAATTCCTTACAATTGAAGGGTATGAACTCTATTCTTTATCGAATCATAGATGCGAATTATAACCGTGCCCGAGAAGCTTTAAGGGTCATGGAAGAATACTGCCGCTTTGGATTGAACCATTCCGGACTAAGCGGACGGGCTAAACAGCTTCGGCATACCCTATGCGCAACATTAAGCAAATTGGATACATTTGCCCTGTTATGCAGCAGGGATACCGCCGGAGATGTGGGAAGAGAACGGAAAGTTGAAGGCCAAATAAACCGCCAAACAATTGAAGACTGTTTTACCGCCGCGTCTAAACGGGCCAGCGAAGCACTTCGGGCACTGGCCGAAACGGCACAAACTATAGATCCGGAAATCGCAGCCGTAATGGAAAGACTGCGGTTTGAGGTATATACCCTCGAGAAAGATGCTGCGATGGCATCATACGTGAAAACTAAATTCGAGAAAGTACGGCTGTATGTTTTAATTAACGCTGATCCGCACACATCTGACACAGATGTTATCAACCTTGCCCGCATCTGTGCCGAAAATGGGGCCGACTGTCTTCAGCTAAGAGCCAAAAACCTCACGGATGCCCGCTTACTCAGCTTGGCAGAAGCGTTTACAGCAACTTGCAGGCAGAACGGCACTGTAAGCATTATCAATGACCGGACTGATATCGCGGTACTTGCCGGAGCAGACGGGGTCCATTTGGGGCAAAATGAAATTCCTGTTCCCAAGGCCAGACGGCTTGCCGGAGCTCCTTTAATTATCGGCGTTAGTACACACAACACAGATGAACTCCATAAGGCAATCGATAATAGATGCGACTATGTAGGGCTTGGACCGGCCTTTGCCAGCCCGACTAAACCGCATGTACCGGCTGCTGGTCTTGGTTATATCAGGCATGCCCTGCCTTTGCTCGAGCAAGCCGGTATTTTTCATACAGCTATCGGCGGGATTACATTAGATAATCTAATGGAGCTTCAGCAGGCAGGAGTAAAAACCATTGCCGTCTGTCAGACAATAGCTGGGGCTGATGACCCTGCCTTTATTTGTAAGGCGTTAAAAAACAAACTCTTAAATCCTTGTTGTTAAAAGTTATCGACAGCTTTTTCACCAACTGCTCAAATAGATATATCATAAAAATAATTGGCTTTTTCGGCATTTCAAATTTGTATTTTTATACCGACCAGTCCCCCTGTAATTCAACTGTTCTTAATGGCTATTCGTAACTTATTTAATAGAAGAAGCTTATAAGAAAAAAAATCAATACTTGCAAAATAATCATTTCAAAAACATCAGGAGAGATAGCAATAAGCATAAATAAATCAAGGCATATTGCATCCGGTACCAGTACAATCATCCAAATTATTAACAATTTGTCCACATCTCAGCTTTCGCGTATTTTGACGACTGCTCCACTGAATCAAACAGCAAAATTGTATTAAAAAAACGGAAGTTCAATATATTCACACTTTTATAATCCTTTATAATACCTGCTCATTGCTTGAACACATTTATGGAGCAAGACGATGACAGAATCAAAACGACTAAAGGAAGTACTTGACAGCGGACAGTTCGCCGTATTAGCTGAACTAACGGGAGGTCCAGGTTTTAATTTCGGCCCCATAGAAAATTTCCTCTTCGACCACCAGCAGAATAAAAAGCCCCTGCCGGAGGGCTTTTGTTTTGCCGGCATTGCACTGCCCCAAAATCCCGGCGGCGTAGCCAACATAGACCCTGCTGATGTTCTGGCTGCTGTTACAGGAAAAAACTTGCTGGGGCAGCTTGATTGTATCCCGCACGTAAGCTGCAAAGACAGCAACAGCGATGGACTAATCAGCACGCTGGCAGGATACCGTCAGCAGGGAATCCAATCAATTCTTGCCCTGACCGGAGATAAACCCGCTTCTGCCAAAAAGGTTTTTGAACTTGAAAGCATCGGCCTGCTTTCTCTTATAAAACGTCTCAACAGACAAGCAATGCTGGCAGCCAAACCCGGCCAGTGGAACTCGGTGCATCAATTTTATGCCGGTGCTGCAGTCTCTCCCTATAAATATACGGAACCTTCATTGATGCAGCAGTATTACAAAATGGAAAAAAAGATCGCTGCAGGCGCTGAATTTCTCATTACTCAAGTCGGCTGGGACTGGAAAAAAACGCTGGAATTGACACTTTATATGAAGGACAACAGGATTAAGATCCCTGTTATCGGCAATGCATACTGGCTAACAACCCTCACTCCAGCTCCTCGGCTGATGCACGATATCAAACTGGCCGGCTGCTTTGTAAGTGACGCATTATTGTCCAAAATCCAATCTGAGTCCATTGATGAGCATATTGAGCGTACTGCACAGCAGGTTGCAATGTTCAAGTCACTTGGCTATGCCGGCGTGGATATCGGAGGTGTGCATAATTACGATATTTTCCTGAAAATACTCACTCGTGCCGCTGAGATAGGAACAGACTGGGAAAAGTTCAAAGACAACCTCTTCTGGCCGGCTGAAAATCCGTTTTACTTATATGATGAAGCGGGCAAGCCGGTAAAACTGTCCAAAACCAAAAAAAAACCAAATGAACGTTTCTTTGATTTTATGCACCGAGCAATACTTGACCCGCAGTATCGGGGATTTCGGTGCTTTAAGAAGACCGTCAAGTTCTTTAACGCCGACAAAGAAGATACAATCACTTATAAGTTGTTTAATGCGGTTGAAAAGGCATTTAAATATTGTGTTTTTGACTGTCAAGAATGCGGCGACTGCTATCTGCCGGAGAATTTCGGCTATTGCACTATCGGCGGATGCGAAAAAGGCCTGGACAACGCCCCTTGCGGCGATGCTACTGTAGAAGGTTATTGCGGCAACAATCTCCGGCGGCTGTGTATCGGTGAGAAAATATATAATTCTGCTTCAGCAGAACCGGGCGGACGTGATAAATTGCGGCGCATTATTAACAAACCAAGGATACCGGCATTGGAACACACCAGTTCGCTGGTAAATTATTTGTTTGGAAAGGATCATACGATGAAAGACCCGCTAATCGGCATTGGTGAATCCATACATGCATCCATCCCGAAAACAGGTCAGATTATGAAAGAACTGCATAATTTAGGCACCGATGCCTACACACGCCCCAGCGGGCCGCTAAACTATATTCGCGCCCTCATTGAAGACCAAGCTACCGAAGGCGCTTCCTATATAGCGGTCAATCTGGATGCATTCGGGGAAAATAATCCGCAGCAGGCCGTCAGTATGATGATCGAATACACCCGGCTGGTGCGTCAATGGGGCAAAGGAGTGCCGATTTGTGTTGACAGCAGCAACGATGATGTACTGACAGCCGGCCTGAAAGAATGGTACAATACCGACCAGCCGGTACGGCCGCCGCTGCTCAATTCGATAAAAGTTTATACCGCTGATAGAATGATGCCGCTTAAAATGACTTATGACTTTGCCTTTATCGGATTGCTGGTCAGCGAAGAAAAACCGACCGGTCCGGGAGGGTCCCATTCGATTGACGAATTATATGCTCTGGCTCATCAACTTTTTGATAAAGCGATGCAGTATGGTTTTAAGCCATCGGAAATCTTCTTTGATTCGACCGTATTTCCTATCGCAATTGATATGCCAATGGAGCCGGGGGTGCCGGGCTATACATATCGGGCTTTTGAGACAATTAAGAAAATAAAGAATGATCCCAAGATGAGAGGATGCCATTTTTCACTTGGAATCAGCAACTGCTGCCGGGACTTGCCGGGCCGGAAAATCGGCATCTGCCGTGCTTATGTGGCCAAAGCAATGGAATATGGATTGGACGCAGGAATTATCAATGTATCGCACCATTACGGCCAGACGCCGCCAGATCCGGAGCTGCTGAAGCTCATTGATGCATATGCCAAACTGGATGGCACTATTGAGAAACTCAACGAAGCAATGACATTAATGGGACAGTTTTGTGCCTCCTGCAGAAAACCGGTATAGAAAAAATTAACGCTGGATTATTATCGTGTTTTTCGCGGCTTAAAAAGAAAGACAAGACCGCCTGAAGCTGCAAGCAAAAGTGTGGCCGGTTCCGGCACAACATTGAATGTCAAATACCCTCTATCGTCCAGATAATAGCTGCCATAGGGCTGCTGAGTGGCATAAACATTCACAACAAGTTCATAGGAACCGGGGCTGAACGTCCCGATGGACTTGGAGGCATCCCAAGCATCAACTATAGTCAGCAGCCCCATGCTGTAATAAATATCCCACTGTAAAACATTGCCTTCGGCATTAAACCGCATAAAATCAATATTAGCAAGATTGCATTCAGTCGTGCCGCCGGCAAATAATTCTATTACATCGGAAGAGGTCGGCTGGGTTGGAGATAACACGAGGTAACAAATCTTGCCCTCTGAAACAGAAAGCAGGCAAATAAACGTCCACAAAAGGAATATTGCTCTTTTCATCTTTCCAATCTCTCCAATCTCACCAACTCCCCCATTCCTCAACTATTAGTTTAGCATAAATTAAGAAACAAATCAAGGAAAATCTGTCATATAGGATAAAATATATCTTGATACATAAATTAACAAGACACTTGGCAGATTGTTTTTTTGCCTGCTGGTTCGGTACTTTCAGATCTTAAAAATATATAATCTGCGGCATTAAAAACAATGCTCTTGACAGGCATTACCGCATCCGTTACAAGTTTTTGGACAGATTATGTAAAGTATCTTATCGGGCTTACGATAAATGGCAGAGCCATCTGCAGACAAATCATTCGGCACAACTTTTTCGGTAAAGCGCAGCAAAACTGGGGAAGTTCACCTTGAACTGGCCGGTTCGCTGACATATGCCTTTGTGGGGTCTCTATGGAATCCCTGCATCCATGCCGTCCGTCATAGCAATCCTCAAAAACTTATTATCGAACTTGACAAAATGAAGGACTATGACAGTGCCGGCATTGGCCTTTTGACCTTTCTGCAGTCATTGGGCCGCAAAAAAGGATACAGTGTTGAAATTGCTCATCTGCCGACGGAACTTGCGGCTCTGCTGGAGCGGTATTGTCAGACAGGTGAAAAACCTTCAGCCCCCCCTGCCGGTCTTGGAGCAGTCGCCTCGTTGGGCAAGACAGCAGCCGAAATATTGGCAGATATCCACTCGCTTATTGCTTTCTTTGCACAGGTTTTGGTGACCGGACTTCGTTATGCTGTCCATCCGCTGCGGTTTCGCTGGAATGATTTTTTTGTGATGACTGAATTGGCCGGCTTTCGCGCTTTGGGCATAGTATCGCTGCTGGGTTTTTTGTTCGGATTGATTATTGCCTTCAGTTCAGCAATGCCGCTGCGTCAGTTTGGGGTTGAAATCTATGTGGCCGATTTGGTGGCTATCGCATTGGCTCGGGTACTGGGGCCTTTCATTACCGCCATCATTGTGGCCGGGCGAACCGGCTCAGCCTATGCGGCAGAAATCGGCACCATGAAAATCAACAACGAAATTGATGCTCTGGAAGTGATGAATCTGGATCCTGTAGGTTTTCTGGTGCTGCCGCGTGTACTGGCGGCTATATTGGCGACTCCCCTGCTGACTGTGATTGCAAACTTATGGGGTTTGGCAGGTTCCGGATTGGTCATTTTGTCTTTAGGTTATCCGCTGTCGTCCTATCTTCAGCATGTGGAGTCAATGCTGTCGGCAGCAGATGTACTGGTAGGGATAGTCAAAGCAGTAGTCTTTGGGGGACTTGTTGGAATGGTCGGCTGTCTTCGCGGCCTCCAAACCCAGCTGGGAGCAGGCGCGGTGGGCATAGCTACCACACGGGCGGTTGTTACGGCTATTATTCTTCTGGTTATAACAGAAGGGATTTTTGCTGTTCTGCTCCATTATTTGGGAATCTAATCCAATGAACGAACCGATTATCCAAGTAGAGAATCTAACGGCCGGATATGAGGACACTGTTATCCTTGAAAGGGTCTCGTTTGAGGTGTACCGGGGGGAGATTTTCGTCATTTTGGGAGGTTCCGGATGCGGCAAAAGTACCCTGTTGCGGCACTTGATAGGACTGCAGACCCCGATGGCCGGAAACATTCGGATTCTCGGCCAAGACATCACAGCCGCTGCAGGCAGTCAGAAGGAACAGATCCTCTCGACTTTCGGGGTATCCTTTCAGGGCGGAGCACTGCTCGGTTCTATGACAGCCATTGAAAATGTTATGCTGCCTTTGTCGGAGCACACCAATCTGCCGACCGGCGCCATCGAATGGATTGCTCATCAAAAACTGGAGTTGGTCGGGCTGGGCGGCTATGCGGATTACAAGCCGGCCCAGCTGAGCGGCGGGATGCAGAAACGCGCTGCACTGGCAAGGGCTATGGCGCTGGACCCGCAAATTCTGTTTCTGGATGAGCCGTCGGCAGGGCTTGATCCCATCACGGCGGCACAGCTGGATGAACTGATTATTCAATTGTCGCAGAGCATGGGGATTACCTTTGTGATTGTAACACATGAGCTGCAAAGCATATTTGCTCTGGCCAGTCGGGCAATTATGCTGGAAAAAAATGCCAAAGGCATCATAGCCCAAGGCCATCCCAACGACCTGAAAAACGATAAAACCAATCCGGCAGTCTGGCGATTTTTCAATCGAATGCCGCCTTCTTTGCCGGTATAATACCATCGGAAGACTGCAATGAAGCAAAACAGCACTTACTTCAAAATCGGGATTTTTATTCTGGGATGCACGGCCATTCTGCTGGGCGGGCTGGCGTGGCTCAGCAGCAGCGCCTTTCGCGGAAAGCCGGTGCTGGTGGAAACCTATCTCAATGAATCCGTACAGGGCTTAAATATCGGTTCTGCCGTCACGCACCGCGGCGTAAAAATCGGCCGAGTCAAGACAATCACGCTGGTTGCTCTGGAGTATGCGCTTAAACCCGATACCCCTGAGTATAATGCCTTTCACAGCTATGTGGCGGTGATTATGGAAATTGACAGCCGCGCATTTTTAGGGGTGGATAATAATCGGCTCCTGGTTGAGTCGCTGCTTGACAGCAAAATAAAGCTCGGCCTGCGATTCAAGCTCAGCTTTCAGGGGATTACGGGGCTGGCTTATATGGAAGCAGATTATTTTGATCCCCAGCGCAGCGTACCGCCAGATGTACCGTGGAAGCCCAAATACATTTATGTTCCTTCTACAGCAAGCTTGTTTACCAGCTTTACACAGGCGGTAGAGCGAATCTATCAGCGGCTTGAAAAAATGCCTATCGAAGGTGTTTTGGAGAAGATGCAGAATACGCTGAGCAGCATGGACCAAGCCGTTCAAGAGGCCGAAGTAGGAAAAATCAGTCAATCTGTCACTGCGCTGGCTGAAGATTTGCGTCAAACCAATCGCCGGCTGCAGGATTTTCTTGAATCTGCAAAGAGCCTTCCGGCCGATTTCGACAGTGCCATCCTCCAGCTAAACTCGACTCTGTCTCATATTGAACAACTGATTGACCGCAATGAATCGGATGTAGAAAAGCTGCTTATCAATCTGAATATCGTGACGCAGCATCTCAAACAGCTTGCAGAAAAACTCAATACAGACCCGGCGCAATTTCTGTTGTCAAAACCAAGACCGCCATCGGAGTACATCAAATGAACGCAAGATTAAACAGCGGAAAACTGGGGCTCTGCATTCTGGCAGGGATAGTTCTGACCGGCTGCCCCATTCAAAAGCGTCTGCCTATTCCGCAGCAGACTTTTCTGCTGGAGGTTCAGCGCCCGCAGGAAGAAAAACCGGCCGCTTTGCCCGTCTGCCTTCGCATCAGTTCCTGTACACCCGCTTCGCCTTATGCGGGTACTCCATTTATCTATCGGACTGGACCAACTGTTTATGAAAAAGATGCTTACAATGCCTTTTTAGTAAGCCCCGATGAGCAAATCACGGAGATTTTGAATCAATGGTACCTGTCCAGCGGCTTATTTTCCTGCCCGCCAAAAGCAGACACATTGAGGATGGAACCTCACTTGAATATCCTGCACACTGATTTCCGGGATAAAAACAAGCCAGCCGCTGTCGTGCAAATGAACTTTCGGCTTACCCGGACGGATAAAACCTGTTCCTGCCCAATTGTACTGCTGAACAAGACTTATTCGGCCGAAATACCCCTTTTACAAACTCCCGCAGCGTCCGATATTGTAAGCGGTTTAAGTACTGCCTTGACCAGCATTCTGCAGGAACTTGAAAGAGATGTTGTGCAATCGATAGCGAGTACTTCTTTATGATGCTGCCGTTTAGAATGCCGCAGCGACCAAATCTGCTTTGCGGATTCGATTGATTTGCTCATATACCTGTGCCAAAGTAACTGCATTGCGGGTTAAAGCCGCCGCTTCTTCTGTTTTGGCCAGATAGTATTCGCATCGCTCCATCTGTCCCTGCATTCGGGACAGCCGAGCCATTGTCAGCCAGCCGTCAATCAACATGGGATGATACCGACCGAAAATGCGGCTTTTAATCGCCAGCGACTGGGACATCGTCTCTTGGGCTTGGGTGAAATTGTTGCAGGCAAGCCAGAATTTTGACATCTGCTCCAGCACATCAGCGGTCATCAGATGCTCGGAGCCGTAGTACTGTTCATACATATCCAATGCGGATCTGTAATTGCCTTCCGCCTGCTCCATCTGCCCTTGTGCAAACTGCAGATTAGCCGATTCCAGTATAAAAGGTGCCATTTCTCTGTCCTGCAGGCCGCAATGCCGGAGCATTATTTCAATCGCCTGCGACAGGCAGGATTGGGCCTGTTCAAGATCGCCCTGACGTCTGCAGACAGCGCTAAGCATGCGGAGGGTATGGGCAACATAAGGATGACTCTCAAATAAGGCCTGCTTCTGGAGCTCCGCTCCCTCCTCAAACCGCTGCCGCGCTTCGTTGAGCAAGCCTTCATAACTGCATACGGTTCCCATATCAATCAGGCATAAGGCCAGCTCCCCTGCATCGGTTTTGCCGGAACGGGCCTGCTGCAGCGCCTGTGAAGCCAAAATATGGGCTTTGTCATATTTCCCAAATGCCATATAGGCCCGTGCCATCGAGCGAAGTGTCCGCGTGGATAGTTCCGTTTCGTGGGCTGTTGCAGAGAGTTTATCTGTTACTATTCCTGCAGCCAACAAAACAATAACGGCAAGTTTTAGAGAAAAACGGCGGCTTTGGGCCATTCTTCTACCCTCTTAACAGAACGTCTATCAAATAGTCCATTTAAAACATAAGATACATTGTGTCTTTACGGCTGAAAGATTGGCTGACTTGAGCAGAATTGGCCAGAATTTCTATCGATGGGGAAATTTTTTATAAATCGTTTTGCATATGAAACAGCACTTTATAGGACTAAATCCCAAGTGCCCGATTATCCCGAATAATGCATACCCACAATATCGCTATATTTTGTAATTTAATTACATCAGAGAAAAAACGTAAAAAAAACTGGAAATTATGGGATTTCTTACTAAAATCCCTCCTATGAAATTTGTACTGATTGATAAAATTACAGCACTGGAATCGGGTCAGCGTCTAACAGCTGTCAAAAGCGTATCGCTGGCGGAAGAATATTTGGCGGACCACTTTCCGACATTTCCGGTACTTCCGGGTGTCCTTTTGCTGGAAGGATTGATAGAATCCGCTTCATGGCTGGTGCGCGAATATCAGAATTTTTCCAATAGTATGATTCTGCTGGAAAGCGCTGCCAATGTAAAATACAAGAGTTTCGCGGCGCCGGGTATGCAGATTCACTACACCGTAACAGCCGCAGCCATCGAGCAGAATACCAGCAGTTTTAAGGGCGTTGGAACGTGCGGGGATGAATCCATTGTAGAGGCCAAGCTGACACTTCGGCATTTTAACTTGGCCGACGAAAATCCCCGATTGGCCCGAACCGACACTATTCTCATTGAAAATCTTAAGCAGCGTTGGAAATTGCTGTATAATGGATAGAATCTCGTATAGAATGAGTTCTTTAATGAATTCCATAAAGACCGTAATGGAGGCAATTTATTATGGCAATGAGCCGCGATGAAATTTTTGAAAAAGTGAAGGATGTGCTTGTAGATGCACTTGGACTGGACGATGACGATGTTACCGAAGACGCCACGCTGATGGGCGACTTGGGTGCAGAAAGCATCGATTTTCTGGATATCGTATTTCGTCTTGAAAAGGCATTTAATATCAAAGTTCCGCGCGAAGAGCTTTTCCCGGCTGAAGCCGTGATGAACAATCCCGAATATGTCAGCGGCGGCAAGGTCACCGCAAAAGGTCTTGCAGAACTGCGGGCCCGTATGCCTCACACCGATTTGAGCAACTTTGAAAAAGATCCGGATGTCAACAAAATTGCCGACCTTTTCACAGTAGGTGCGGTTATAAACTTTATTGAGAGCAAAATCAGCGCCTGATATTGGCCGCCTCGGCACAATAATTTTCTCTGCCGCGGCAGGAGAGAGTATATCTTTTCTGCCGATGTCCTTTTTTAATAGAAAATCAAAAATCATGCGTTGGATATGGATTGATAAGTTTTTAGAATTTAAAAGCGGCCAATATGCTGTGGCCTTAAAAAATGTCACGCTGGCCGAAGAGCACCTGCACGACCATTTTCCGGGCTTTCCGGTCATGCCGGAATGCCTGATGATAGAAGCAATGGCCCAAACAGGCGGTATCCTTGTCGGTGAAGCACGAAATTTTGCCGAGAAGGTCATTTTGGCAAAGATTAAAAAGGCCGTCTTTTACCATTATGTCTGTCCCGGCGATACGATAACGCTCCATGCTCGGATTGAATCCATCGCTCCGGAGGCCGCCAGCATCGAAGGGGAAATCAAACGCGGTGACCAGCGGATTGCTCAAATCAGCTTAATGTTCAGTCACATTGACAAAAACCTTGCCGGCAAGCAGTTTCCGGAAGAGAATTTTGTATTTACCGATATGTTTCATTCTCTTCTAACCGGTTTTGTCGAACGTCCGACGGAGCCAGCCCTATGAACAAACGCCGCGTGGTAGTTACAGGCATCGGCGCAGTAACCCCTCTGGGGCTGTCGAGTTCTGACTTATGGTCGGGTCTTCTGGAAGGCCGATGCGGCATCCGTAAAATCCGTGCATTTGATGCTTCGGCGTTTCCCTGCCAGCTGGCTGGCGAAGTGGCAGAATACAATATTCGCGACTATGTCCCTAAATCATATCGCAAGGCAACCAAACTGATGAGCCGGGATATCGAGCTGTCAGTCATTGCCGCCGATGAGGCCATCCGAAACAGCGGGCTGATTACCAAAGCCGCGGAAACAGAATCTCGTTCCGTTCCGCCGGAACGGTTTGCTATCAGCTTCGGCGCCGGACTAATCAGCTGTGATATGCAGGAAATCGCTCCCTGTATTGCGATGAGTCTCACAGACGGCCGGTTTGACATACGCAAATGGGGCAAGGATGGAATGCAGGCATTAACTCCCCTGTGGCTGTTGAAGTATCTGCCCAATATGCTGCCCTGCCATATCGGCATCATTCACGACATACAAGGCCCCAGCAATACCATCACCTGCGGGGAAACCGCAGGACATATTGCTGTCGCAGAAGCGGCTGAAATGATAGCCCGCGGTGACGCGGATGCCGCCCTTGCTGGCGGCTGCGAAGCCAAGGTCAATCCCATTGTGATGCTTCGCCAATGCCTGCTGAAGCGCTCTGCTGAAAATGCCAACGACACACCCGAACAGGCCTGCCGGCCTTTTGATGCCGATGCGGGCGGCTCTGTTTTCGGAGAAGCCGGCGGCGTGCTGGTGCTCGAGGAGCTGCAGGCGGCTGTCTGCCGCAAGGCCCCTATTGCCGCTGAGCTGGTTGGAGCCGCATCAAGCAACAATTTGAATGCAGATTTCATCCATTTGGAATCCGACGGCAAAGGGCTTCAAATTGCAATCCGCAAAGCCCTCGAGGAAGCACATATCAGACCCGAGCAGATTGACCTGATTATCCCGACGGGGACCGGCATTGCTGCTGACGACAGGGCTGAGGCCGCCGCTCTGGAAGCGGTGTTTGGCTCGGCCCTGCAAACAATCAATGTCTGGCCTATTAAAAGCATGGTTTCGCATACAGGAGCTGCTGCGGGAGTGGTCGATTTGATTGCTGCAGTTTTGGCAATCCAGCATGGTACTATCGGGCCTGCTGTGAACTTCTCCCGACCTGCTAACGGCTGCCGGCTGAAGATTCATACAAAACAAACAACCCAAAATATCCGGTTTGCATTATGCTGCGGCTACTCTTTCGGCGGTCAGACAGCGGCGGTTGTGATAAAGAAATATGAGGATTCGCTATAAATGAAACAGCGCGTTGTCATTACAGGAATGGGTATTGTTTGTCCGCTGGGAAACGATGTAGCGGCGATGTGGAACGGCCTGATGACCGGTCAGTCAGGGGCGGGCCGCACCACCCTTTTCGACGCTTCAGCATTTCCCACGACGTTTGACGCCGAAGTTAAAAATTATGATCCTGCACGCTTTGTCAAACATATGCATCTGCACAAAAACGGCAATCGCGGCTCCCTGTTTGTGCTGGGTGCGTGTGTACAGGCCTGCAGACAGGCCGGCATCGACGTAGAAACCGATGCCCCTGCTGACGGAATCGACCGAACCCGTCTGGGAATTTATCTGGGGGCAGGCGAAGGACCGGCCGTTGCCGATGCTTTTTTCAACTCCATCGCAGAAAGCTGGGACAGCCAAGCCCATCGTTTCGACTGGCCCCGCTGGACACACGCGTTTGCATCAAGAACAACACCGGCATTGGAGCTGGAGCAGGAACCGAATATGCCTTCAGCACATCTAGCGCTGCTGACCGGGGCTCGCGGGATCACACGCAATTGCCTGACCGCTTGTGCCGCCAGCACACAGGCCGTCGGCGAAGCAGCCATGCTGGTCCGACACGGCAAGGCCGATATTATGATCGCCGGAGGAGCCCATTCCATGATTCACCCGCTGGGTGTAACCGGATTCAACCGGCTGACTGCCCTTTCAACCCGCAATGACAGCCCGACAACAGCATCCAGACCCTTCTCCGCCAGCCGGGATGGTTTTGTTCTCGGGGAAGGAGCAGCGATTGTCATTCTTGAAACCCTTGAATCGGCCCAACAACGCAAGGTTCCGATTTTAGCAGAACTCATCGGCTTCGGCAGCAGCAACGATGCATTTCGCGTTACCGATATGCATGAAGAAGCCCGCGGAGCAGTACAAGCCATGCAGGCCGCACTGAACGATGCCGGTGTAACAATTTATGACATCGATTACATCAGTACGCACGGCACCAGTACGGCCGAAAATGATTCGATTGAGACGCTGGCAATCAAAAAGGTCTTCGGCGACCATGCCAAAAAAGTCCCCTGCAGCAGTCCGAAGAGCCAATTCGGCCACCTTATTGGAGCAACGGGCTGTGCAGAGCTGATTACCTGCATTATGGCCATACAGGAACAAATATTGCCGCCGACCATGAACTTGACAGACCCCGATCCGGCGCTGGATTTGGATTATGTGCCCAACTGCCCCCGCAGGACCCGTGTCAATACCGTGATGAGTGAATCCTTCGGCTTTGGGGGACAGAACAATGTCTTGATTCTACGGCGGTTTTCGGACTAATGTAGGCAAGATATGAGAGAGGAATATCCGGTTTTTTAGAGGCAACGCCATGATAGACATAAAGCAGATTCGGGAAAATCCGCAGAAGTATAAAGACGGCTCCAAGGCCAAGAAATTTCAAATAGATATTGACCGGCTGCTGGAAGTGGACAAATGCCTGCTGGCCTGCAAAAAGAGGCTGCAGGATATCGCAACAGACAAAAACCGCATCGGCAAGGATATTCCGAAGCTGCCGCCGGAGCAAAAAAAAGAAGTGCTGGCCGCCCTTTCCCGGCTCAAAGAAGAAGAAGCCGAACTCAACGAAGAAATCAAAAATCTCCAGCCTGAGTTCGATGCTCTGATGATGCAGGTTCCGCAGCCGCCCGCACCAGAAGTCCCATACGGCGAGGATGATACGCAAAATGTTGAACTGCGGCGGTGGGGAACAGTTCGGCAATTTGATTTTCAGCCGAAAGACCACGTAGAGCTGGGGCTGGCCCTTGACATTATTGATATTGAGCGCGGTGTAAAGCTGGCGGGAACACGCAATTATTTTCTTAAAGGCGACGGTGCTCTGCTGCATTGGGCTGTTCTCCGCTTCGCAATGGACCATATGATTGCCAAGGGGTATACCCCTATGGTTGTCCCGCTTTTGATGCGGGACGAAGTGATGATGGGAACGGGTTATTTCCCCGGCTCTGAAGAACAGACCTACCAGATGGAACGGGATGCACTGAATTTGGCCGGTACAGCCGAGGTCCCTGTAACAGCTTACCATTCAGGTGAGATTCTAAGCCAAGATAAGCTTCCCATAAAATCTGTGGCCTTGAGCACATGTTTCCGCCGCGAGGCCGGTGCCGCCGGCAAAGATACCCGCGGGCTTTACCGCATCCACCAATTCGACAAAGTCGAGCAGGTTATCATCGGTGAAAATGATGAGGCCAAGAGCATTCAGTATCACTATGAAATCCTGAATAATTCCGAAGAGGTTCTGCAGGCGCTTCATCTGCCCTACCGCGTGGTGAATGTGTGCACAGGCGATCTTGGGCGGGGGCAAGTGCAGAAATTCGATATTGAAACCTGGATGCCGTCACGCAGCGGTTATGGCGAAACACATTCGGCCAGCCGTTTTTATGAATTTCAGGCCCGGCGAATGAATCTGCGGTATAAAACTGCCGCCGGCAGAAATGAATTCTGCCACACGCTCAACAATACCGTCATTGCTTCGCCCCGCATTCTGATTCCTATTCTCGAACTGTATCAGAACGCTGACGGCAGTGTAACAATTCCTGAAGTACTCCGGCCATATATGTTCGGCAAAGAAAGGATCGAGCCCAAATAACCGCACGGAGGCAGGGGCGTGAAGCGAAGGAGCTTCGACGAATCTGACCGAATCCGGCTGAATCTCGAGCGGCTGGATATTCAAACTCGCCAGCGGACGGCTGCCGAATATCTTTTTTCCGAAGCTCCGCTGATGCCCTATGCAGTTGCTTTTATCATCGGCATTCTGTTTGCCGATGCCGCCTGCCGGCATAACCGTCTTTTCTGGCTTACAGCGGCTGGTGCACTGCTTACGGCAGCTTTGTGTTTCATCTTGTCTTTCAGGACCCCTGCATCGGGGCGATTGGGGCTTTTGCTGTTTTGCTCCTGTCTGACTGTCTTTTCTCTTGCAGCACTGCGCTGCTGTTCTATTCTTGCAATCGGTCCCAATCATATTCTTCACTACCTTGGCAGCAGCCAGAGAGAATTAGCAACTCTGCAGGGCAAGGTGATTTCTCCTGTCATTGTCAATGCCCCTACGGCCGATTCGTCAATTCCTTGGCTTGAGTCCAAAAGTTCTTTTTACATTAAAACGAGCCGTCTCAGAAGCTCCTCGGGCTGGCATACAGTGTCCGGCATCATCCGCGTGCAGGTCAATGAGCCCATCCGCCACGTCCGGCCGGGTAATACCGTACAGGTTTACTGCTGGCTGAGCCGTTTTGGACCGCCCGCCAATCCCGGTCAGTTTGATCTCCGTCGGTATATGCATCGCAAAGGGGTCTATCTGGCCGCATCCGTCGACATACGGGAAGGCATTGAGGTGCTCGATTCCTCTTCATCATATCTGACCCAAGTTCGGTCGGTTCTTTATCGTATCGCGGCCAATGCTCTGCTGGATGAAACGATTACAACAGATGAAGATGCCGCTTCTCTGGCCTCTGCGCTGCTGTTGGGGGAAAGAGGCGGTCTGCATCCGCAGCTGCTGGCTGCATTCGGCAATACAAATTTGGCCCACTATATCAGCTTATCGGGACTGCATATAGGAATTCTGGCCGGCTCGCTCTGGGGGCTGCTGCGGACAGCCGGTCTGCCCAGGCGGTCTCGGGCTGTGCTGTGCATCTTTCTGATTTTGATTTATGCACTGATTGTTCCCCCGCGGGCTCCGACACTGCGTGCGGTAATTTTAAGCTGCTTTTTCTTCATTTCTGTTCTTGCCGCCCGCCGGCCAAGTGGGCTGAATACATTAGCACTGTCTGCGGTCATCCTGCTGTATATTCGGCCTTACGATCTATTCAATGCGGGCTGGCAATTGTCTTTTTTGTCGGTCTTAGGTATTCTGCTGTTTTATAAACCGGTTCAATTTTATCTGCTGAACTGGTTTTTTTATTCTTTTCTGCCGTATCTTCGCTTTTTCGGGATGCAGCACTTTCTGCATTCGCTATTGGAAATGCTGGCTGTCGGCATATCGGCCTGGCTGGCAATTGCAGGCCTTTTGCTGTTCTATTTCGGCAAAATCAATCCTCTCTCCCCGCTTTGGACGGTTTTACTATTTCCGTTCGTCATCGTCATCTTGTATGCTGGATTCCTTAAAATTCTCCTGTCGGCTGTTCTTCCGACCGCTGCGGCATTGTGCGGATTGATACTGAATCTGACGACAGACGGTTTTGAAAAAACCGTTATTTTTTTGGCCCAGATTAATTTGGATCAGCTTGCATTTCGGCCAAGCAGTCTTTGGGCAGGATTCATTTACTTTCTAATGGCGGCTTTCTATTTGACGCCTTTTCGATACAGCCGATCAAGAAAAACACTTCTTGGGCTGCTGGTTATCAGTTTTTTGCTGCCGGCACTCTGGCAAAAAATTTCTGTCAGCCGGCAAAACATGCTGGAGATAGTCTGCTTGTCTGTCGGGCATGGGCAGGCGATTGTGTTGTCGGGACCGGCCGGCGAGCATATTATTTTCGACGCCGGTTCCATCACACATCAGCATCTTGCAGCCAGCGTCATTGTGCCCTTTCTGCAGCAAAAGGGCATCGCTGCGCTGGATGCCGCTTATTTAAGCCATGGAGACCTTGACCACATCAACGCAGCAGCCGATCTTGCCGACTGGATCGGCATCCGGGCTGTTTATGCCAACAGCATTCTTATTGAATCCGCCCAGAGGCCGTCTGTCGAAAAGGAACTTAAAGACCGTCTGGAACAAATGCACAAGCCGTTACGGCCGCCGGCAGAGTACCGCAGTAAAAAGGGCATGCATATCCGTTCCATCTGGCCGACGCAAGAGGCCGTCTCTAATCTTTCCTTATCCGAAAATGACAAGTCGGAAGTCTTTCTGATTGAGTACGCCGGCCGCAGAATTCTTCTCTGCGGAGATATTGAAGACTATGCACAAAGTGAGTTGATGCGCCGTGATCCCCCGCTGCAAGCGGACGTTGTCATTTTGCCGCATCACGGCTCCACCGCCAACCTGCAAACCGGCTTTGTCGAGCATTTTCAGCCGCAAGTCGTGGTGGCAAGCTGCGCTGCGAACCGTCTGGCAACTATTTACCGGCCGCTGCCATCATCGGGCATCAAGGCCTTTTACACCCCTGCCGACGGCGCTGTTACTATACAAATAAAAGCCGACGGCACACTTTCAGCCGTCGGCTTTTCGAATGGCTTCAACTAAATGCTGTTACCGGACATGAACCACAATCTCTACCCGGCGGTTCTTGGCCTTTCCTGCCGCTGTAGAATTGGAAGCAACCGGACGGCTTTCTCCGCAGGCAACCGCACGGATATTCTGCGGGCTTACACCGCGGTCAACCAGATAACGCAGCACTGTCAACGCACGTTCGGCAGACAGTTCCCAGTTATCTTTCCATTGGTCCTTTGTTTTGCGAATCGGATCTGTATCCGTATGGCCGACGACATCGACTTTCTTGCCGCTGTAGCGCTCCCGCAAAACACTGTATATTTGATCCAGCTCCGAACTGGTGGCACCTTTTAATGTGGCTTTTCCAGAGGCAAACAGAATTTCATTGGGTAGAGTTACCGTAATCGTTCCGGCTGCTTCATCCACCTTTACATCACCGGAAAAACCGGTTGCTTGGGCTGCCGTTTTGCCCTGCTGCATCTGCCGCTTCAATTCAGCCAGTTCCTGCTGACTCTTGGCCAGTTCCTGACTCATTTGGCTTTTCTCAGAAGCCGAAGATTCCAAAGAAGCAACGCAGTTTTCATAAAGACCTTTGAGATTCTGGTGTTCCACATCCAGTGCATTATATTTCTTTTTCCAGTTGGTACAGCCGGTCAGCATAACCGCCGTCACCACCAAAAACGTTGCAAATACCATCTTCTGTACAGTTCGTTTCATAGAGACCTCCGTTTCGATTTCAGCTAAAACCCGTAAAAGTCTGTTAAGACACGTTGTATCCAATCGTGAAAGATAATAACACTAAAAACAGCGATTGACAAGAAAGGTCCGTAAGGAATTTGACGGATTTTTTGAAAAAATGCCTGATATAAGGCCCATAGGATGCCCAAAAAAGGCGCCAAAAAAAACGCCAGCAGAACCCATTTTGCTCCAATGACTGCCCCAGCCGCTCCCATAAGATGCACATCTCCTAAACCCATTGCCTCTTTTGCAAAGGCAAGAGTTCCCAAAATCCGGGTAATCCATACCACCGCACAGCCTGCAAAATACCCAGCCAGAGCGCCCAAAAGCCCCGAAATGACCGGATACCCGATAATGCTGCACCACTTTTCAGATATGGCCGGCATTTGCGTCACTTTAAGAACTGAAAAAGCTCCTATCACCACAGGCAGAAGAAAAATGACTTCTTTAAGAATCTCTTTGCGGTCATCAAACTGCGGCTCTGGTTTTTCCTTATCTGGATGGCCGTGATCCTCTTGTTGCTCCTGGATTTCGTAACTTGGTTTGATGATGCCAAGATATAAACCGGCCAGTGATACAAGCAGTCCTAAGGCCGCTCCAACTGTCAATGCAGCGATTTTGGGGGAATATGCCGCAGACGGAAAAAGCTTTTCCAATGCATATCCCTGATGGATTAAAAATGGAGCAATTGCCGCGCCTGCCAGCCCCACCATCGTCGAAAACCAGCATATTTCAAGCGGAATTATCCACATTTCCAAATCTACTGCAGAAGCTGCAAGAAAAGCCGCAGCCAATGTTATTACAACCAGATAAAACAGCCACCCCCCTGTAAAAAACTTTTCTATTGGCGTAGAGCCCGGTAAGCCAGTCTGCCGGTATTCAAACCAGAAAAACCACAGGTACACACCGCCAAACAGGAGTGAAGTCAGCAGCTCGATTATGAAATACCGGCAGGAAATCGGGGCGCTGCAATCGGAACAGCGTCCCTTCAAAACCAGCCACGAAATCAGCGGGATGTTATTGTAAAACCGGATGGGCTTTCCGCAGGCAGGACAGGCCGAAGGCGGACTGACCAGCGACTTTCCCCTCGGAAGCCGATAGATTACAACATTCAGAAAACTGCCGACGCAGGCCCCTAATACAAAGATAAAAATCAGCCATATCCAATCGACAGCCACAAATCGCCTCTATATCAGGAGTTATTTTTTCGCTTTCTTGTTTTGACCAGCTTTTGAAGCAGTGCTTTGCCGCTCGACGATTCCTGCAACCTTCATCGGCAGACCAAACAGCCGGATAAAGCCGGTCGCATCGGTCGAATTGTATTCGGCCCCCATCGTAAAACTGGCCAAGTGGGGATTATACAAGCTCTTGGGACTTTTGACGCCGGCAAGGGTTGCTTGCCCTTTGTATAGTTTGAGCCGCACTGTCCCTGTAACATTCTCCTGCGTTACATCAATAAACGCATCCAGGGCCTGACGCAATCTGCAAAACCATTGGCCGTAATAAACCAGTTCGGCATAACGCAGCGCAACCTGCTGCTTGTAATGAGCAGTCTCTCGGTCAAGCGTGAGCATCTCCAACGCCCGATGAGCCGTACTTAAAATCGTTCCGCCCGGTGTTTCATACACACCCCGCGATTTCATTCCCACCAGACGATTTTCAACCAAGTCTGCTTGTCCAATTCCATGAATGCCGCCGAGGTCATTAAGTCTCTCTATCAGCTTAACACCCCCGATTGCCCGCCCATTGAGTTTGACCGGTATGCCTTTTTCGAAGCCAATTTCGATATAATCGGGCTTATTCGGGGTCTTGGAAACAGGCCGGCTGATAACGAACAAACTGTCCTTGGGTTCATTCCAAGGATCCTCTAAATCCGCCCCCTCGTGGCTGATATGCCAGAGATTGCGGTCCTGCGAATAGATTTTTTTCTTCGACTGGGCTATCGGAATATTATGTTTTTTGGCATAGTCCACAGCAGCTTCCCGGCTGGTCAGAGTGAATTGGGGGTCTTTCCAGGGAGCAATAATCTTCAGTGACGGATCCAGTGCCATATAGGTCAGCTCAAACCGCACCTGATCATTGCCCTTGCCGGTGGCGCCGTGGGCAACCGCAGTTGCTCCGGTCTGGTGGGCTACCTCTACCTGATGCTTGGCAATCAAAGGACGGGCAATGCTGGTGCCTAAAAGATACCCGTTTTCATAGACCGCCCCGCTTTTGAGCATCGGCCACAGGTAATCTTCAACAAACTCCCTGCGCAAGTCTTTAACCACACATTTGACAGCACCAGTCGCCAAAGCTTTCTTTTGAATGCCGGCCAGCTCGCTGCCCTGCCCCAATTCGGCCGCAAATGCTACAACCTCATACCCATAGGTCTCTTTCAACCATGGGAGAATTACACTCGTATCCAACCCCCCGCTGTATGCCAATACAACTTTCTCTTTTTTCATTTTTCTGCCATCCGTTTTATTCTCTGAAATTATGTTTTTCACAATAAAGTCGGAAAATATATATCCATACAGGAAAAAATGCAATGAAAACCTTCTGCAGACAGAAACTCAAACCCGATAAAGGCTAGCCGGCGGCCTGCAGCCGGTCATAGACAATTTTCCGCATAAGAGCCTCATCGGGTTCCCTGCCGATGAAAATCCTATATTGCGCCATGGCCTGCCGGATAAACATTTCGGCACCGCTGACCGTTCGAGCCCCTATCTGACGGGCTTTCTTTAAAAGTACGGTTTCCATCGGATTATAAACCGTGTCAAAAACCGTCATTTCCGGATTCAGAACACCTTCTGGAACAGGACAGCCCTCTGTATTCGGCCGCATCCCTACACTGGTACAGTTGATTAATACAGCCGCCTCTGTCTGGGACAGTGCATCCAATTGAGCAGCTTTGCAGCGAAATTCATTAGCCAGCGCCTGTGCCTTGCTGACGGTTCGGTTGTAAATGGTTACTCTGGCGCCCATATCGACCAGCCCAGCCACAACCGCCCGTGCTACCCCCCCGGCCCCGACAACAGCCACTTTGACTGCATGCAAGCATCGATGATCCCCCCCCAGTGCGGCTGTCAGCGAATCCATAGCTCCTATATAATCGGTATTATAGGCGCTTATAATCCCGTTAAATCCGATTTTGAGGGTATTGACCGAGCCGATTGTCTCAGCCAATCCATCGACATAATCGCCATGCTGATGGGCATAGTCGAGGGCCCGACCTTTGTGCGGCATCGTTACGCTGAAGCCGCCAAAACCCGCCGCAGTGCCTACATAATCCAGAAAGGCATCAAATTCTGTTTTTTCCCCTTCCACCAAAAACGGTAGAAAAACAGCATTGATGCTGTCGGCATCAAAGCAGGTATTAAAAAGCACCGGTCCCAGCGAATGGCAAACCGGATTTCCCACTACGCCGAATATTTCGGTTTGGCTGTTTAAGCAGTCCCAGCGGTACAGGGATTTCATCTGATGCACAGGAATCTGCCCCGGGGCAGTCGCTTCTTCTTCCAGACAGGCGAATGTCAGAAATGCCCCAAATTTTTTCGATAAGATGCGGGTGATTTGTCCTGCCGGCCCCATGCAGAACACGATGGCCGGCGTATCCGCCGATTTGAGAAGGTTCAACGCCGCAAAGCAATCATTTATATGCCGGGCATAATAAACCAATTTCGGAATAGCCGCCGGATACAGCGCCAGCATCGATTCGTACAGCAGATTGAGGTTATCAAAAGGACCGTCAAAATTATGACAGGAAAGAATCAGCCGTGTCCGGGAATCCTCCAGAGCTGCTTTTAGTACGGAATAGGCATCCGGGTGTCTGAAATTCCGCAGTTCGATATCGACCATATCTGCCCCCGACAGAATGGCTTTGCGTAAAATTGTCAGACGATGCGAGAAATCAATCTCTTGAAAACCCCCTTCAATCTTATCCCGGCAGGTTACAATAACCGGCAAACCCGCTCTTTGGACGGCCTGAATCATTCTTGAGACAGACTCAGGATCGGGCTGATTAAGGGCATCTGCACGTATTTCGATTGCCTCAGCGCCTTGGGAGCGGACCTTTGACAACTGGATGCAGAAGCTGTCAACATCTTTTGCATAAAGTGAAACTGCCAGATACGTCATATCGTATTCTATACCCGGCAGTTTCACAAATTGCAAGCCCAAAGTTGCCGGAAATGCCCGCCTTACAGGATATATGCTAACGGCTTTTCTCGCTCGGCGGGTATTTTACTGTGCAGCCGTAGGGCTTTGTTTTCCGTATGGAAACCTCTTTGCCGTTGGTTAATTCTTCCAGCACCCGGTCGACATAATTCAGATACGATTCATCCGCAGGCGTTTTACCCAATGGAGCATTATCAAAAGCCCCCTCATACACCAGCTTGCCTTCCTTGCTGATCACAAATAAATGCGGCGTGGTCTGGGCTTTGTACAATCTGCCTATCTTGCCATCGGTATCCATCAGAACCGGCAGCGCAAGCTTTAATCCTGCAGCCCACTCTTTTACAGACTCTGCAGTTGCATAATACGTGCTGTTGATAAGGAGCCAAACAACATCTTTATCCTTGTATTTAAGATAAAGGGCCGTACTGGTGGGAAGTTCCTTGCTGTAATGTGCCTTGACGAATGGACAGTCATAATTAACCCATTCCAGCACAACAATTTTCTTCCCTTTGAAGCTGCCTAACTGCACCGGCTTGCCGTCCAGATCGGGCAATGTAAAATCGTTGGCGTCCTTGACAGTTTCGGGCTTTGTATTGACCCGATCAGCAGCCGGCTGGGTGTCGTCACCCATAACTGAAGCCCCTGTCAGCAATATCAGCAAAGCCGACGCTGCTATCCCTAATTTTATTGTCTTGTGCATTGTTATATCCTTTCTGCTAAATGGGCGATCATTATTTTGCGCATTTATACGGATTTGGATGAAATAAGTTTGAAAAAAAAGATATGTGGACTAAAATCCCCTCAATAGCAAATTCACAATTTCTGCAGAATTGAGGCTTCTATGGGAGGCAGGCTGGCGGGGCTTATATTCCACAGCAAGCACGAACACTATATGCCGAAGCACAAATTCCTGCGGGATTGTGCAAAAATTGTATGCGTTTTCTAATGTTTGAAGGCTGTTTTGCTCGATAAAAAATTGCACAGATAAGCATTGTTTTGGGCTCTCAAAATTAGATGAAATCCATTAGACATATCAGTCAAGCTGCTTTGATTGCAGGGATGTTAATGCTGTCAGCCTGCCGGCCGGCCCAGCGGGATCCTTATGCTCCGGTTCTCGTAACACCCGCGGTACAGGCCACAGAAACACTTGGTGTTTCAGTACAGAATCGCCCTATCTATATGACCGCCATCGGAAAAGGGCCGGAAACGGTACTGGTTATGGCGGCCATCCACGGCAATGAAGATGCCGGAGTCCCTTTGGTCCAGCAGCTGATTCAGGTTTTGCGAAGCCGGACAGACTTGCACCCAACCCATACGGTTCTCATCATCCCAATCGCCAATCCGGATGGCTATGCTCTTCAATCCCGAATGAATGCGCGGGGTATTGACCTGAACCGCAATTTTCCTGCATCCAACCGAATCGACAGCGCAGTTTTCGGCCAAGCCGGACTTACAGAGCCCGAATCGCAGATTCTCTACAATCTCATATTAACCCGCCAGCCTGCCCGTATTATATCCATACACCAGCCGCTGTATTGTCTGGATTATGACGGTCCCGGCGAGGAGATTGCACAGTTTATGTCGTATTTTTGCCCCCTTCCGGTTAAAAAACTCGGTTCGAGGCCGGGATCGCTGGGATCATTTGCAGGGACAGAACAAAATATTCCCATCATCACAATGGAGCTGGCCGAAGAGGACAGCCGTCTTTCGCCTCATCAACTCTGGCTTCGATATGGCCCGGCATTGCTGGCAGCCATAACCTACCCCCGGCCGCCTTATTAATCTGCATATTTGTGAGTCTATTAATACAAATCGTCTTGTATAATACGATTTAAATTAATATGTTGAATTGGGAAAATTGTCAGCCTCCTATGTCTTGATTAGGAAGTTGGTACTTTGACAATCTGAATACAGCAATTCGAAATAGATGAATCATCTGAGTTGTTCATAGTGTACTCGATACGCTGGCAACCTGTCCACCAGAAATGACATTGAACCGCCTTGGCTGCCCAACGTACAAACAGAAACAAGGAATAAACCGATGCAAGTTGCCGTTTACAGCACAAAACCATATGTAGAAGATTTTTTTAAGCGTGCCAACCAACAATGCGGGCATAAGCTTGTTTTTCTGCAAGAGCCACTGACCATCGACACTGTACCGCTGGCCAAAGGCAGCCAAGCCGTATGCATTTTTGTCAATGACACTGCTGACGCTGCTGTTCTGATGAAGCTTAAAGAAGCAGGAATCAAATTGGTAGCTCTTCGCTGTGCCGGCTTCAATAATGTCGACATTGAGGCAGCCCAGCGGCTGGGGTTGTGTGTGGTCCGTGTGCCGGCCTATTCGCCCTATGCAGTAGCCGAACATACTGTTGCCCTGATGCTGGCGCTGAATCGACGGATTCACCGTGCCCATTGGCGTGTGCGGGAAGGCAATTTTTCTCTCGACGGTCTAATGGGCTTCGACCTGCACGGAAGTTCCGTCGGCATCATCGGCACCGGCCGCATAGGAGAAGTTGTCGCACAGATTCTGCACGGCTTCGGATGCAGGCTGTATGCCTACGATGTGAACCGCAATCCGGCTTGTGAAAAACTGGGCGTTCAGTATGCGGAATTGGATGCGATTTACCGCACGTGTTCCATCATCACTCTGCACTGCCCTCTTGTTCCCCAAACCTATCATCTTATTGACAAAGCCGCCATTGACAAGATGCAGGATTGCGTCATGCTTATCAACACCAGCCGAGGGGCATTAATTGATACCAAGGCTGTTATCGACGGACTCAAAAGCCGGCGCATCGGCTATCTGGGTCTGGATGTCTATGAGGAAGAAGGCGACCTGTTTTTCCAAGACCTGTCCGATCAGATTATCCAAGACGATGTCTTCGCGCGGCTGCTGATGTTTCCCAATGTCATCATAACCGGCCATCAGGCATTCTTTACCCATAATGCCCTGCAGGCAATTGCTCACACTACGCTGTCGAATATCACCGCCTACGAAAAAGGCAACTGTCAAAATATCTTGACATGCAGCCGCATCATCAAAACGCCGGCCAGCCGATAGGATTCCCGATGCAGATTGTCCTGTCATCCGATAGCGGCCTTGCCGTGGTCCCCGGTGCGAATGCGGATGCAATCCACTAAATCAATAATAAAGATTTTGCCGTCGCCGATTTCGCCGGTGCGGGCGGCAGAGATAATCGCATCGACGGTTCTCTGCACAAAGTCCTCATTTACGGCAATTTCCAGACGCACCTTCTTAAGCAGATTCACTTCAAACTTAATCCCGCGGTAGCTTTCTTCGTATCCCATCTGCTCCCCGCAGCCGAGTGAATTGGTGACAGACATCTTGCCGACATTGGCCTTGACCAGTGCTGTTTTGACATCTTCCAGTTTGTGGGGCTGTATATAAGCTATTATCAATTTCATGTTCACTGTCTCCTTGTTGTTTATGTTTATATCGGTTGCCTATGTGGTGCTGAATACCTGGAAGCCGGCATAAGCCTCCATTCCGTGTTCGCCGATATCCAGTCCGCGAAGTTCTTCGATACGGCTGACGCGCAGGCCGATGGTTAAATCAATTAATTTGAAAACAATTCCCATCGTAAGCAGGACAAAGAATATAGTGGCAATACTGCCGACCATCTGGACGCCGAACTGCATCGGATTGCCGCTGTATATAAAGCCCTCGTTAGGAAGCCCCAAAGACGATTTGCCGAAGATTCCCACACAGAGGGTCCCCCAGATGCCGCAGATTCCATGAACCGGCACAGCACCGACAGGATCATCGATCTGGAGCTTGTCCAGCAGTTCTACTCCAAGCACTACAATAATACCGGCAGAAATTCCTATCAGGCAGGCAGCCCACGGTTCGACAAACGCGCACGGAGCGGTAATAGCAACCAGTCCGGCTAAGGCGCCGTTCATCGCCATTGACAAATCGGGTTTGCCGAAGCGCATCCAGACCATCCCCAGTGCAGCAATGCCGCCGAGGGCAGCTGCCATGTTTGTATTCAGGGCTACACGCGACGCCGTTGCCGCCAATCCTCTTGTGATTCCAAGCGTAGAGCCCGGATTAAACCCAAACCAGCCGAACCATAGAATAAAAACGCCCAATGAAGCCAGCGGGATATTGTGTCCGGCAATCGCTCGGGGCTTGCCGTCGATGCCGTACTTTCCCAAACGGGGCTTGAGCAAAATAGTGCCAACCAGCGCCGCTATGCCGCCGGTGGTATGAACCACCGTGGAACCGGCAAAATCCATAAAACCCATTTTGCTAAGCCATCCCCCGCCCCATATCCAATGGCCGATCAGCGGATAAATAAAGGCCGAAATTAAAAACGAATAAATCAGATACGCTCGGAAATTCATCCGTTCGGCCATCCCGCCGGCAACAATCGTAGCCGCCGCACCGCAAAAGGCTGCCTGAAACAGCCAAAATGCATACAGCGGCAGGCCGTTGACCGTTTCGTCAAGTCCCATGAGAAGCCAGCCCTTGGTTCCTATAAACCCGTTGCCGTCGCCGAACATTAGAGCATAGCCGACCAGAAAAAATCCCAGCGAGGCCATGCAGAAATCCAGAAAATTCTTGGTCAATATGTTACAGGTATTCTTGGCTCGAATAAAGCCGGCTTCGACCATGCCGAAGCCGGCCTGCATAAAGAATACCAAAAACGCAGCTATCAAAACCCAGACAGTATCTACCGCCTGATACAGGCCCTCAAGAGGGGGCTCTCCTTCGGCTGCCATCACAACTGGCGAGCATATCAATCCTAGAACAATCCCCAGCAGCGGCCTGAAACTAAATGAACTCAAACATTTCTTTGCGTACATTTTTACCCCTTTCAAT
>JAGPMT010000002.1 GCA_018052735.1 Phycisphaerae bacterium
GCCGAGCCGAGAATGCCTTTGTAGCCGCTGATCTGGATGTAATCGTCTATCCCGTCAAACGACACCGCCCCGCCTCTAACGCCCATTCCCGGCTTCCATGCCGGCTGGCCGAACAATTGGCCGATGCGGTTTTTGGCTGAATAATCAGCGGCTGTCAAACCTGCTGTCTCATCCAGCGGCAGATAAAGCTGCAGCCGGCGCAGGGCGAGCTTTTCAATTTCCTGCCGG
Organism: Phycisphaerae bacterium; assembly: GCA_018052735.1. Classification (GTDB taxonomy): domain Bacteria; phylum Planctomycetota; class Phycisphaerae; order Sedimentisphaerales; family Anaerohalosphaeraceae; genus 4572-13. The sequence continues at coordinate 229 of JAGPMT010000002.1, forward strand.
CTCAACAGGCGGTCGTAAAGCCGGACTTCATCAATTACCCCTTTGTAAAAGATGGTTCGGGGGACATTGGCTCCAATGCAGACATCCGCAGAAGCGGCTGTATTGATAGGACAGGTTGCAGAACCGCCGATAGATGTCTCGGGCAGACCATCGACATATAAGACAGCTTCGGTGAGGTTGGGAGAACCGTCATCGGGCAGCATCACAGCTATATGATGCCACTGCCCGTCGGTCAGCGGGGTTGTGCCGTAAATATAATCGCCGTAAACCTGCACCCGCAGGGTTCCATCGCTGCTGAGGGCTATCGCCCACAGCCGGCCTGTCTGTGCTGCACCCCAGCTGAGGATGTTTGTGCCGGGGACTGTTGTCTTGATCCACGCTGTACAGGTGCGGCTGGCCGAGCCGGTAATGCCTTTATAGCCGACCGCTTCCACATAATCATCAATGCCGTCAAAAGCCAGAGCATTTTGGGAGATGCCGCCGACCCAATGGTGTTCGGTCATATGAGTCAAAATGGCGTGGTGATGGGATTGGCTGTCTCTGGCAATCTGTCCGATGGAGTCATCCATCGCCCAATAGGCCGCCAGACCGCTGCCGGGTGCGCTGCTCCATTGTGCCGCCAGCAGTTTCCAGTCATCGAACGTAACGGCGCCGGCCTGATTCAGATTGGCCGGACTTTGGGAATCGGGATTTAGCCACTCGTGTGCAAATCCGGTCAGATCTTCCAGCCCTTGCGAACCGGTAAAGCGATTGGGAACATCAACAGACAGGATGAGATCATCGAAGCCGCCCCTGCCGTCGCCGGCACGAATGGTAAAGGAATTAAGGCCGACATCGCCGTTTTGCGGAGTACCCCAAAGCCGGCCGTCAGAAGCAATATGGAGCCATGCGGGGCCGGCCTGTTTGGCATAATTGAGGCCGGCCGTATCGGGGTCGGCTGCGCGGACAGGCATGACGGCCTGAAAAGCGGCGCCTTCCGGCGCATTCAAAGCCGCCGGCAGAGCCGGTTCAAAATGCGGCCATTCATTGTCCCGCGGCGGCCGCAGCCAGAAGCCGTCAATAATGCTGCGGTCGGGACTGTCCGGCCCCTGCCAGGCGACAGCCAGATGGTCGCCGCCATCGCCTTCCTTATGCAGGGCCATTATATAATACGGCTGGCCTGCCTGCAGTGTAAACAGTGCCGACCGCTGGGAAGCATACTGGTCAAAACTGCGGGGATTCGACCATGTGCCGTAAATATAGGCGATGCGTGCGGCATGGGCCGGATCGGCATCGGTGCTCAGCCACAGCTCTACTTCGTTGTCGCCGGAGATCCAGAATCGCACGCTGCCGGTTGTCTGGGGAACCAGCAGACCGTGCAGACGTGTTCCGTAATTGTCTGCCCAGTTAGCCGGTATTTCGAATGTATCCAGATGCTCCACCAGCGACGGACTGGCCGGATAGCTGGACGCGCTGGTCAGACCGGCAATTTCATTGACTCCTGACAGTCCGGTCCAGACCTGCCGCTGGATGCTTCCAACGGTTGAAAACCGCCATACCGGACCGGTCTGTACGGTGCCGTCGATCATCCGCTCGTCCACCCGCCAGAAGTATTCCCGCCAGCCGTCCAGAAGCGGGGGATTGTATTGGGCCGCCTGCTTTCGGCCGACATATTCGGGGCTGCCGGTATCGGCTGCAGCCACAGCGCTGTACTGCGTGCCGAAATAGATATCATGCCGCAGGGCATTGGCCGCCGGGGTAAACTGCAAAACGGTTTCGGGGCTGACCTGATTGCTGCCGCTGTAGGGAATCGGCCCATCCAGACGGCTGTTGGTATAAACCGCCGTAATCTCCGCATCTGACAGGGCATAGTTGTAAAGACGAATGTCGTCCATAGCGCCTTGGTAATAGCTGTCGGCCGACCAGTTGCTGCGGCCGATGAAAAGATTGCGGCGGTACAGCTGGCGGGGAGCGGCGGTTTTGCCGGTTTTTACGACCTGACCGTTTTTGTAGATTTTTACATTCCCGTCAGCATCCACGGCAGCGGCAAAGAACTGCCATTTGTTCAATTCAATGGCATTGGTCGCCCGCACGTGGCCGCCGCTGACCGAGCCGTTGTACACCTCAAGCGTCAAATCGCTGGTGCTTTGGTAGCGGGCCAGCAGAATATTGTCCGAAGAAGAACCGTTGCCGAAGTCGATAAACCGTGCCCACCCCTTGACGGCTGTCGGGCAGGCCCACAAGGCAACGGTAAATCCGCCGTTTCTTTTGGCCATTCCCGAAGGCAGCGCAATATAATCATCCACCCCGTCAAACGACAGTGCCCTGCCGACAGGTCCTGAGGTCGAATTGGTCTCGAAAGACAGCCCGTTGTTCAATGTGCCGTGATTGTTATGCCCGCTGATGTCTTCGGCACGGGTGCCGCTGATGTCATCGAGCTTCAGCAGGGCCAGAGGGCCTTTATCGGGCCTGAGATTAAGCCCGTCGATGGCATTGAGCGGGCCGGCCTCCAGCGCTGTATTGTAAAACCGCACATCATCCAGCAAGCCCTTGTACGGCAGGCCGCCGTCGACTTGGGAGGACATGCCCATCCACACAGCAGCGGCGGCGGTGACGGGTGTCTGGGGGATGCCGTTTTTGACCATCCGCAGTGCGCCATTGATAAAGATTTTGGCTGTGCCGCCGGAGAAGGTACAGGCGGCATGAGTCCATCGGCCCGGTTCATAGACCGGCCACGGCGTCAGAACGGCGGTATTGTTGGAGCCGCTTCCAATCAGCAGGGCGATGCGTCCGTCCTGCCGCAGCTGGATTCTCCAGCCGGCGCCGCCGGAGCCGGCGGGCATCTTGTCCAGCACGGTCATATCCTGCTGCTGCTGCGGCTTCATCCAGAAGGCAATCGTCCATTGGCTTTCTGTTCCGACGGCCGCCGGACAGACCACATAGTCATCCACGCCATCGAACTGAAGCGCCTGCTGCAAGTCGAAGAAGCTGTCGGCGGCGGTATCGGCAGTCCAGCACGAAGGAGCGGAAAAATTATTGCCGGAGGCAGCATAACCGCCGGTTGATGCATCGCTGAAGCTGCCGTTGAAGGCATAATAGGGAACCGGCGCCGGAGCCGTGCCGATAACGAATGTCATGGTGCTGGCGGCCGCACTGATTTGGGTTATATCCATTCCGGACGGCTGGCCTGCTTTGGCTCCAAATTTCCAGTTGGAGCTGGGCGTTGTGCCGGCGGTAAACTGGTTGAGCAGCCCCCCTTCCTTGAAGCAGACATTGCTGGTTTTGTTGGTATCGGTGTTGTTGGCGTGGACCAGCTCGATATGCCGGTCTGTATTGGGATAATTGGAATTGTCGCCCTGCGTGTTGATCCGCCAGAATGTCATCCCCTGATCGGGAATGGAAGGACAATACAGAAGACTGGTTACATAGGGACGGATGAAGTAAAACTCTGTCGGCTGATCGGGGTCGTAGTAGGCATAGGCAAAATAGGGGTCATTGGAGGCCATCGTTTTGAGGCCGGGAAAGCCGCGGATATTCTCGGCATCCAGCCAGCCGTTCTCATACAGAAAATACGGATTGGGCAGGTCGGTGTATCCGCCGCCCATAATATCCCACGTGCCGGGTTCGCCGCCGACATAGCTGTATGTATCGGGCCATTCGGCGGCCATATGGCCGTGTTCGTGAATCAGCGTTCCGGGGTCCAGATTGTTGGCGCTGTCGGTGCAGTAGCGGCCGGTGCGGACGCCGTCGGCACTGAAGCCGCTCCAGCTGCCGGCATGGTACCACATCCCTTCGGCCCACGCCTTCGGATTGCCGGTGTACATCAGACTCAACGCACGGATCTCGCCGGAACTGAACGTCGTCAATTGGCTGAAATCAAAGCCGGCAGCTTCCATCTGGTTGAGGGCAATACTCAGCAGCTGCCGGGCACCTTCCGTATAAGGGAGATTATCGTAATAGGCAAAGGTCTGGGGCGCCCGAAAGATGCCGTAGACCACATGGTTCATAATAAAAACGCCCCGTGACACATCTTCATAATAGGTGCGCAAAGAAGCCGCTGTGCCGTTGCTTTTATAGGCATTGGCCTTATTGACCTTGTCCCGATACTGTTCGAGCGTATAGCCGGCCGGAGCATCGGAAAAATCGAAAATTACCACCAGACCCTTGATGGTGCCGGTGAAATTGCTGATGCTTTTCGTCGGTGGCAGAACACCGCCGGCAGCGGCCGCCTGCGTATCGTCTGCGGGCTGGGCAATGCTGTCAGCGGCTGCCGTGCTGTCGGCCGGATATGCCTGACCGTTGATGAGTTGAAAGTCGTCGCCGAAAAGCAGTTTCTGCTTCTGGCGGATTTTTTTCAGCTTGGAAGACGGCTTTATCTTTAACTTTTTTTCAATTTTTCTGCCGCCGGCTATCTCTTTCTGCTTGGCTGCTGTCTGTTCTGAATCACTGTCCTGAATTTCAACGGGCTGACCGGTAGAAACCAATTCCTCGCCATCATCGGATAATTGGGCATAGCAAATCCATCCTGTTTGGGGATCTCTGACGACGGTATAGCCGTCAGGTGTTTGGGCCTCCATATAAAACTCATCGCCGTTGAGAATAAGCGTCAGTTTTGTGCCGTCCGGCTGCTCAAATTCATACGGCATATCGAAATACGGGGCAGATACAACGGGAATACCCAGTAAAAACAGCCATACAAGAGCTGCAATCCTCTGAAATCGTAGGGACATTCGCTATAAATCCTTTCTTTACCCGCCTGCAGGTATCGTAATTTTATATTTCCCCATTTTAAATACGGACATCTGTCAAGAATTGGAAAAAATTCTCGCCTTATTGTGCAGATTATTAAAAAGTTTAATTCCCTTAAAAAGAACCTTTTTACCGGAACTTGCCTTGCTGTATTGTCAGTGATTTTAAATATCGTTCTGCAAAGAGGATATGTTAATCAGATTTCAGGTGTTTTCCGGCGTTCTTTGAGGGTTATTTTATATAAAGACATAATATCTCTTTATTCAGCAACTGTCTAAGCTGAGCTTGCCGGCCTATTGGGTGTTTTACAATGTTTTTGGAGGAGCCGCTGTCGTCTGGGCCTCAAAGAGCTTACAGGGCAGCATTACTTTCATCGGCGGGCCGGCAGGATGACGAATCCGTGTCAGAAGCCGCCGCAGCGCTTCGGCACCAATCCGAAGCGCTGGGACGGTGATACTGGTTAGTTTGGGGCAACCGAGCGTGTTGTCTTCGCTGTCGTCGAATCCGACGATCGATACATCTTTCGGGATGTTATAACCCCGATCGATAAGTCCTCGGCAAAGCAAATAACCCACCCAATCACTGGCGCAGACCCACGCCCGAACCCCTTGTTGATGTATTCGACGAATAACGGATTCGATTTGTCCAGTGAGGGCAATTTCTTTATCTTCCAGATGTCCCGGCAGGACATCAATGACATTCGATAAGTCCAATTTCAGGTCAAATTGCGCCAGCGCGCTGATAAAGGCCCCAAAACGGCTGCGAGCATGGGAAACCGAGCCGCAATTGCCGAAAAAACCGATTTTACGGTGTCCCAGTGTGTACAAATGCTCGGTCAGCAGCTCCATCCCTTGGTTTTCATCTGCGCAGATGACATCCAGTTTTGTCTTGCGGTAGGCATGCGCAATGGAAACGCAGGGCATTTGGGCAGCTAAAGCAGCAGCCACATCCTCCGGCCAGTGGTTGACTAAAATCAGGCCTGACAGTTCGCCATCCCGCATCGCAGGCGGCTGATGCTCTTTATCTAAAATGAGCTGGCAGGTATCTTCGCTGACATAATGCAGAATGAGAGAAACATTCATTTTGGCGCATTTTTCGCTCATTCCGGCAAAATAGTTGGTGTGCTGCCATTCATGTATTTTTCGAAGGATGAGGACCCCCACCATGCACGCTTTATTTTCATCCTCATCCTGCAGAATCTGCTGAATCCGGCTGCCTGTGCTGGTATAGCCAAGCTGGCTGGCCATATTGACTACCCGCTCACGGGTTTCCGTGTTGATGTCCGAATAATCCCCCCGCAACGCTTTGGAAACCGTCGCAACGGACAGGTTCAGCCGGTCAGCAATATCTTTCTGGTTGATTCGCACTTTTGACATACTGCCCATTTTATTCTTTTTATCGAAAAAAACAAGCTTTTTTCGAAAAATTTTCGAAAATCTGCTAAAAAATTTTCTTCTCCGCAGCGAAAACTATATACTATTTTTCGAAATTACCTATCTTAAAATGCCTTTATTTGCATTTACAACACTCATAATGCGCTTCGGGGCCGTACGAGTTTTTAGCAATCTCTAATCGGTAAAAGTCCCCAATTTTAAAAAAATCACAGTTTTTACATTAATTGACCCGCTTTTGGGGTCGATACATCCGGCGGTGCTTACACGACTAACCGCAATGATGGTGTTGCCATAATTTTGGATTCAAGAATGCTGAGACGACACGAAACACATACGCAACTGGGAATGAAATTTCTGCTGGTGATAGGGCTGTTTATGGTGGCCTTTTCACTGTTTTTAGTCTATCAGACATGGCTGAGCAGCCGGACGGCTTTGGAGCGTCTGCTGCGTCAGCAGGCGGAGCTGGCGATGGCCTTTGAGTGTGCCATTGATGAGGTGTTAAGGAGCTCCGAAGGCCAATCTGCCCAAGATGCCGGCGGGGATTATGTACCTCAAACTATTCAGAACATTTTCGACACGGTTCAAAAGAACTATCCCCACGCCATTCTGCGAGCCGGCGGCAAGGAACTGGCGGTGCTGCTGCATACATCAGCCGGCGATGGAAGCCGCACGTACCGGCTGTTTCGCAGCAATCCTTCACTCCGTTCGGTTGAAGGTCCGATTGAGCTGAACGGCCGAAAGTATCTGGCCAAGTTTCAAAATCAACCGTCAAAGACCGATTTGGAGGACCCTTGTGCCGGTCTTCAGATGGTTGCCGTTCCCCTTTCGGGTTATGAGAAAATGCTGGATGAGGAGGTGCTGCGGCGATTTTCCATTCTGATGTTTGCGCTGCTGGGACTGCTGGGGGCCATTTTTCTGACCTTTGAGCTGCTTGTCGGGCGGCGGATTAAGCGGATTGCAGAGTACTTCTGCCAAGCCGCCCGTCAGGAAGAGGGTTTTCTGTTTGCGCCGCTGCGGATTGAAACTCAGGATGAAATTGGCCATCTGGCCGGTAGCTTTAATCAATTAGGACAGAAACTGGCTGGTCTCTATGATACGCTGGAAACAAAAGTCCGCAAGCGCACCTTCAAGCTCCAGCAGCTCAACAAGCGGCTGCGCCATAAAATAGCCGAATGCCGTCAGGCTGAGGAACAGGCCCGCATTCTGGCAGAGGAAGCCGTGGCTGCCAACAAAACCAAGAGCGAATTTCTGGCCAATATGAGCCATGAGCTGCGGACGCCGATGAATGCCATCATGGGCTTTACTGAGGTCCTGTCCGATGATACCCTCACCGCTGAACAGCGTTCGTATGTTCAGATGATCAGCTCCAGCAGCAAAAATCTGCTGGCATTGATAAATGATATTCTGGACTATTCAAAGATTGACGCCGGCCGGATGGTGATTGAAATCTGTGACTGCCGCATCGGTGAATTGCTGACGGAAGTGGAATCGATGCTGCGTCCGCTGGCGATGCAGAAGGGAATCCGCTTTGAGGTGCTTCAGTGCGATATGGTGCCGGAAATACTCCAGACCGACCCGCTGCGGCTGCGTCAGTGTCTGATTAATCTTATCGGCAATGCTATCAAATTTACCGAAGCCGGACACGTGTATGTCAATGTCGTCTGCTTCGAAGAGGACGGTCAGCTTTGGGTGCGGTTTGATGTCGAAGACACAGGCATCGGAATCCCCAAAGACAAACAAACGGTAATTTTTGACTCATTTACGCAGGGCGACAGCGCGACCACCCGCAAATACGGCGGTACGGGGCTGGGGCTGGCCATTACCAAGCGGCTGGCAGAGCTGATGGGCGGGTCTGTCAGCGTTGTCAGTCAAGTCGGTGCCGGCTCGGTGTTTACATTGACCATTCCGGCCGGGGTCAAAACACCCCAAGCCGTCTGGAACAAATACAAGCAAATTGATGAAATATACGAGATGTCAGATACAATGAAAGGAACGTCTATGTATATCGGAAAAGCATTGGTTGCTGAAGACAATCCTTCCAACCAGAAGCTGATGCAGATACTTCTCCAAAAGCTGGGGCTGGAGGTCGTGCTGGCAGATGACGGCGTTCAGGCGGTCGAAAAAGGCACGGCCGGCTCGTATGACATCATTCTGATGGATATGCAGATGCCCAATATGAATGGGTATGATGCCACACGCCAGCTTCGAAGTCAAGGCGTCAAAACACCGATTATCGCCGTAACAGCCAATGCCATGTGCGGCGATGAGCAGAAGTGCCTTGATGCCGGCTGCGACGGGTACTTGTCCAAACCGATTGACCGCACGAAGCTTAATGAAATTATCGGGCAGTTTATCCCCGCTCAGGTAAGCTGACGCTGTTTTGTTCGATTGCTTCAGGAAGGGCCTTCGGCAGATGAAAGCAATCCGTCTTGCGGCTGCATCAGCCGGCGCCTGCCTGTAATCGAGTCGGTTTCGGGCACAGCGGCTGCCTTGTGCGGCCATTGCAGCCCTCACGAAAAAGGAGAACAAATCCGATGTGTCCGCTCAATTTCTTCAGCAGGCACGTATTTACTGCATCGTCGGCCGGCGGGGAGCCGCGGCGGCCGGAGTCATATTGAAGCACTCCAGCGGCTCCTCCGGGTGCGGCCAGCCGTCGCTGTCCCACACCAGCGGGCGAATCTGCAGAATCGACATCCCCCGGTTTTGTGCATCGTAGGCATGATAGACCAGATAGTCCCTGCCGCCATCCTGCAAAACAGAATTGTGGCCGGGGCCTTTGTAGCGCTGGTCACCTTCCAGCACCCGTGTGCCTCCGCCGTCCAGCATCGGTATGCCGTCGGCATCGCGATAGGGTCCAAGTATGTTTTGGGAGCGTCCTACCCGAATATTGTAGGTGCTTTGAGCGCCCCGGCAGCAGGCATCAAACGAGACAAACAGATAATACCACTGCCCGCGCCGGATAATGTACGGTGCTTCGATGGCACTGGTGCCCTGCTGCCGGCGGGCCAGCGAATAGACGGTCGGATTGTCCCCCAGTGCTTTGCCTGTGCCGGCATCCAGCTCAATCATTTTAATTCCGCCCCAGAAAGAGCCGAAGCACAGCCAGACCCGCCCCTGCTCATCGGCGGCAACGGCGGCATCGATGGCATTGAAGTCTTTGCCCCGGTCGGATTCGATAATTTTCCCCTCATCAACCCATTTATAAGCGGCATCGGCAGGGTCCAGTGTCGTGTTGGACAGCATCCCTATCATAGAACGCTGACTGCCGAAAGTGGATGCTGAATAATACAGGCAATAGCGTCCGTTAATCAGATGCACATCCGAGGCCCACAGGGAGCGGCAGCGGGGAATCTGTTCGGTTACCCAGTCGGGCACTGCCGCCAGCGGCGAATCGATGCGGTACCATCGCTTGAGGTCGTTGGAACGGATAGCGCCGATAACCTGTCCGCGCCGGCCAGTCGAATAGATGTAATAAAAGTCCTTGTGGCGGATGATATGGGGATCGTGGATATCCACAAAGGGCAGCGGCTGGATTTCGGCGGATGGCTGCGGGGTATCGGGCTGCTTTTCATAGACGCCGATATCGGGTCTGCTGCTGAGCGGATTGCCCCAGAAGTCGGCGGTTCCGCCAACGGGAATGCCTGCATCGATGCAGGGGGAATCGGGCTTGAGCTGATAGGCCGTCAGGCCCTCAAAACCGTCGCCGCCGAACAGCGGTCCTGCAAATTTCGGATCGGCTGAAATGCCGGACGGGTCATTGGGCCGGCTGACAAATGTGCCGAAAAAGAGGTTGTTGGAAAAGGAATGGCCAATGCTGCCGCCCCAGTCGCAGCGGGTTTGGCCTTCCACATAAAAAATATTATTGGCAAACAACGTATCTTCCGGCCACGGTCCGCCCCAGTTGTCCATCTTAATCAGCGTGGCATCGATGCGGGCATCGGGCTTTTTAGGCACAATGATAACATTGTTGTAGATTTTGGTGTTCTTGACCGGTCCGCTGATGTGAAAGGTCGGGCTGAACATTCCCTCACGGGTCGGCTGCGTGCGAAGCCCGTCATTGACGCTGATGTTGTAGCGGACGATGGTGCCGGTATTGACGGCGGTCGCCGGCGAAGCCCCGCCATTGTTGCAGATTAGGAGAAAACCGCCTTCGTTGTCGTGGCTGTAATTGTATTGGATCAGCGTGTTGGTGCAGTCCCAGTCGGAGTCAAATCCCTGCCCGTCCCACGGGGCTTTGTGGCCGCTGACTTCATTGTACTGGATGATGGTGTTGTCGCAGGCCCACGGCCAGATGCCTGCGGCCGCTTCGCCTTCGGGCAGAAGCCGTGTGCAGCGGCGCATTACATTGCGTTCTACCAGTGCGCCGTCGCAGCCCAGCGGCACAATCCCGTCTCCGGGGATTTCTTCCAGCAGATTGCCGCGGATAACCACGCGAAGACTCGGCGTAAACAGTTTGCCGCTGTCGCGGCGTGAGTAGCCGGCGCCTATGATGCCGTTGCGCTCGCAGCGGACCAGACGGCAGTTTTCTATCAGCAAATCATCAAAACACGACGGCCTGCGGCGGCCCTCGTTGCGCCATAGGATACCCTGGCCGGCGCCCTGATTTTTAATCAGCGAGCCGTTGACATCGTGAATATAGAGATGGCGGAGATGAATAGAATGGGCTGTGCCGAAATCGCGGATGTGAACATAGACGCCGCAGCGGCCGGATTGACGGTCTGAACCGGTGTTGGTCAGTTCGAGGTTGGCGATATCCCAGTATTGTGTATTGTACAGATACAGTGCCGAATGATACCGTCCCTGCGCGTCAATGCGGGGTTTAGGGCCGTCGCCGTAGCTATCGATGCAGACGGCTGCCGGCGTGCCGTCGATCAGGGCGCCTGCACCTTGGGGCTTGAGCTGGCCTTCAAAAACACTGCCGGCGGCCAACAGCAGTTTGTCGCCCGGCTCAAAGACAATGCTGTTCATTTTTTCCAGCGTCTTCCATGCCGTCTGCGGGCTGGTGCCGTCGGCGGCATCATTGCCCTGCCGGCTGTCGGCATAATAGGTCTGCCCTGCGGCAAGTTGGCTGTACAGGACAAGCCCGTAAATCAGATACAATCGCATTGGGGGTCCTTTCCATTTCAGCTGTTTTGATTACACACTGCATCCGGCTTGCCCCAATACAGCTGTTTAGTCGTTATACTGATAGCCGCGCCGGGCAGCATCCTGCTTCATAAACTCAATCAGTACCGGATAGTGCTCATCCGGGACAATCCGTTTGGAGCCGGCCGCTTTGAAAATAGCCCCCTGCTCGAAGACATTGGGCTTGATTTCGTGGGTCAGGGAAAAACCATATTGCTGAAGCCGTTCCAGCGCCGGCGCCGGCAGCGGAACTGCACGGGCATCCGGGCAGTTTTTAACATTCTCAATCAGCACAGGCGTTATAAAACCGTCCAGCCCGATATCAAAATTCCGCATTTTCATATCGGGAATCAGACCGCCGGTGTACCAGCGGCCTTCTACGCTTTTGACCGCTTCAACGGCAATCTGGCGGGGCTGCACGCCCAGTTCCTGAAGGACAGCATTCAGCCGCTGCGTCATTGCCCGGTCATAATCGTTTTGCTCATCCTGCAGCGCATCGACAGCCAGCCGGCAGCCCAGCAGGTTGGAGTAAAGATCCTCGTACGAAAAAGCCGAGTTGAACTCCGGCTCAAAGCCCATAAAATGCACGCCGAACCAAGTCAGGATTTCATGCCAAATGGTCGCATCAAAGGCCAGATAGGGGCCGGCTTCAAAGGCGATTTCTTCGATTATCCGCTGTTTGTCAGGGTGCGTTTCCCAGTCCGGCGGGTAAGCAATTGTAATATAGTGCCGCGATGTCTCCCCCGAGACTTTGTAGGAAAACTGCTGTTGGCCCTTGGTCAGGGCTTCCCGAACCCGGCCGATAAAATACCGGGTCAGGTCGGCGCTGCCGCGGATGTGGTCGATATCCAAAACCCCTGCCCCGCAGGTATAAACCAAGCCGCTGTTTTCAAACGGGCTGTAAACCGCGGCATGCGAGCCCAGATTGTCCGGGTCGGCAAACACCACCCCCACAGTAGCCGCCGGGACATAACCCAGCCGGGCACGGGGCCCGGTCAAGCCGGTCAAGCCACAGCCGGAACCGGCCGTCAGAAGGGCTGCTATGCCCAAGCAGACTGCTGCCTTTTGCAGCAGCAATGTCAATCCTGTTAACTTGTCCAGTCGATACTTCTGCGTCATTGTTGTATCCTTGCTGTCAAACGGTTGTCCAGAATCAAAAAACAGGGCAGTCAATCTGCGGGCCATAGGTTTTTTGAGCCTCAGCCCGTATATGTTCGATAAGCCGAGGAAAATCCTCAAGCGGATAAATTACCGCTTTTTTCCGGCCCAGCGCTTTGAATATCTTGGTCTTCTCAAATTCCGCCGGATACAGTGCTAATTCAAAGCAAAATCCCCAAGCCGCCAGCGGTTCCAAAGTGGGGCGCGGACAGGGCTGCGGTACGGCGTCGGGGCACATCTCCGGCACCAGCCAAGGGGTCAGCAGGTCGTCATCAAAACCAACATCAAAATTGCGCCGCTTCATCTCCACAAAGAAATAATACCCGCCGGTGTACCAGCGGCCGGCTACTTTCCGCGCTGCTTCCTGTGCTACCGAAATCGGCTGAACATCCAGCTGCGCCAGCTTTTGACTAATCAGTCTTGTCATCGCTTCTTCATAGGGCGCCGGGTTGCGCATTGCTTCAACGGCCAGATGCGTACCCAGCACATCCGAATACGGGTCTTCCCACGAAAATGAGGATATGTTTTCGGAGAAAATGCCCGACGAGGCAAAACCGTACCAAGTCAGGATTTCATGCCAAATTAGGCTGGTATGGGCGCCGTACTGGCCGAAGATAATAGCTGCCTCCGAAGCGATGCGTTCTTTTTCAAGCTGACTGAGCGATGCCCAGCCGGGCGGATAAATAACTTTCACCTCATACCGCGCCGGTTCAATGAGGCGGTAGGAAAAACTCTGGTCCTGCTGCAGGAGATTCTGATAGGTGATGCGGGCTAAGTATTCCGTGCGGTCGGCGGCCTCACGCAGGTGCCCTAAATCGATAAAGCCGGCTCCGCATGTGTAAAGCAATCCGCTTTTTTCGTGGAAATTATGCCTGCGGCTGTGCGGTCCAAGATGATTCGGGTCCACAAATGTAAGACCCGCCGCATCGCCAAAAAAAGAGCCGATCCGCATGCGGGGCTTTCCCGCAGTCTGGCAGCCGGCCAGCAGAATTGCAGCCAGCACGGCGACCAGAGATGCTTTGCCAAAAATACCCTTTCTGGTCATTTTTTCTCCTGTTAAATTGCAGCAGCCAAACAGCAGGGCAGGATTTTCTCATTGGGTTTCTTAAAAGCTATTGGTACAATAGTCGAAAACAGCCATATCGTCAACTCCGGCGATTTAAAACAACTGGATTACTTCTGCATGGCTCTGCCGCAGCGAGCGGTGTGGTTAAACCGGTAAAGCATGAATCTATTTTATATGCAGATTGTCTATATTGCATTGCTGACTGCATTAGCGGCTTTTATGAAGGGCTGTCCGGCAGAACCTTCCCGAGAGATTCAGCCGACTTCCGCCGCCATACAAAAGGAGATACCAATGGATGCCAATGAAACCCCCTTTTTCACCAAAACAGACCAGCAATGGAAGAAAATCTTGACGCCTGAGCAGTATTATGTTTTACGGCAGAAAGGAACCGAGCGGCCGTTCAGCGGTAAATATGACCTGCATTTCGAAAAAGGAATATATAAATGCGCCGCCTGCGGCAATCCCTTATTCGGGTCTGAAGCAAAATATAACTCCGGCTGCGGCTGGCCGGCATTTTGGACACCCACAAATCCAGATGCCGTTGCCGAAAGCCGCGATACCAGCCATGGGATGATTCGCACGGAAATTACCTGTTCCCGCTGCGGGTCGCATTTGGGGCATGTCTTCAATGACGGCCCTGCCCCGACAGGTCTGCGCTACTGCATCAACTCGGCAGCCTTGAACTTCGAAAAAAATCCCTAATCTTCGAAGTGCAGCAACGGTTAAAACGGCTTTTTAATTGACAAATCCGGTCGATTTGCAGTAAAATCGAACCATCCGGCTGGCTTTACAAGCCGGCTTGAAAAAGAATGAGAGCGAGGGTGTCCGATGAAGTGTCCAAAACACAGCAGCATCATTTTTTTCTGTCTGGTCTGGCAGTCTCTTTCCTTTGGAACAGCGCTGGATGATTATGTCGCCAGTCCGGATTCGTCGTACAGCTGGATACAGGTTGGCTCATCGTGGTTTGACGGCAGCCAATGGACAGTCAGCACAACAGCCGTCAATCTGCGCTTGACTTCTCAGACATGGCGCAGCAGCTCCGAAGTTACTCCCTCGGTTTGGACGCACTGGGTCACGGTCATTGTGCCGGGGGGATTGCTGCTGGGCAGTGTTAAAAACACGGCATTGGTTTTAATCAACGGGGGCAGCATTACTGACCCGGCACCGACGCTGGACCCGTCTGATCCAGTCAACCGGCAGTTCCGTGATTTGGCCCTTGCAACCCGCTCAGTGATTGTTGATTTGCGCGGCGTGCCCAATCAGCCGCTGGTGTTTGCCGATGAGGGCTTCGGCCGCAGCGAGGATGAGATTATCGCCTATTCGTGGGAAAAATTCCTCAGCGGAGGCGACCTCTATTGGCCGGTGCAGCTGCCGATGGTCAAATCTGTTGTCGCCTGTATGAATGCGGTGCAGGCGTTTCGGCCGGCAGTTAAAAACTTTGTGCTGACCGGCGGCTCCAAACGGGGCTGGACGGCTTGGCTTACCGCCGCCGTCGACAGCCGGGTAGCGGCCATCGCTCCGATTGTCAGCGACCTGCTGAACATGCGCCGCAGTTTTGCCCACCACTGGTCATGCTACGGCTTCTGGGCTGAGGCGCTGCATCCCTACGAGGAAATGGGCATTTTCAACTGGTTTGAGCATCCCCGCACCAGCGAGCTGATGAGCATTGTTGATCCCTATGAATACCGCAGCCGGCTGGGCATTCCCAAGTTTATTGTGACTGCCGCCGGCGATGATTTCTTCGTCCACGACTCCATCCAGTTCTATATCGATGACCTTGTCGGAGAAACGTTCGTCCGCACTATGCCCAACACCAATCACTACCTCGACGGGGCTTATGAACAGGTCGTGGCTAATATGGTGCCTTACTATGACGCTTTTTTGAGGGGGCAAGCGCGTCCGTCATTTACCTGGACCACTCAGCCCGACGGGAGTATGGCTATCCAGACATCGGCTACGCCGCTGTCTGTAACACTCTGGCAGGCAGACAATCCTGCTGCACGGGATTTTCGGCGGGTCACGATCGGCGATGCCTGGATACCGACGCCGCTGACGGCTGTTTCGTCGGGGCTGTACATCGCAGATCCGGGTGTGCCGCCGACCGGGTGGCGGTCCTATTTTGTGGAGCTGGTGTTTGATTTTTCAGGATCGTTTTTGGGGCAGCTGGACGATTACGACTACCACTTTACTACTGAAATGCGGGTGCTGCCGGAGGTGCGGCCGTTTGAGGCCGATTTTACCCGCGACCGGTATATTGATACTGAAGACCTGATCATTTTGGCCGACAACTGGCTGACCGATACGCCCTATTATGACATCATTCCCCGACGCAGCGGCGATGGACTGCTCAATCTGGGCGATTTTACCGCTTTCGGTCTGCACTGGCTGACGCCGTAAGCAGATGCCCGACAGATATGTGCATTCGAATCACACTGTATCGGATTGTTGGCACTAAGTCATTGAACTGTCGGCACTTAGCTGCGGCAAAGCCGGTTGCCTGTCTATCCTCGGTGATAAAAACCTTTGACAAGGTCAGGTGTCAGTTGTAGAGTTTACTGCCTGTTTGACCGCAGAAATGCGAAGTGTGGATACTTTTTTACTGATATTTTTAATGCCATCTCAAACACCGCGGATTAAAAAGCCGTGTTTTGAGCTTGGCAGTATAAGGAGTTCATTTGGCTGCACAGAACAGTACCGAGATATTAGACGGGATTCTTGAACGGGTCAAAGCGATTGATCCGGTCAATACCCGCACGTGGTTTGACAATCTGCATATTGCGGCTTTCGACCATGGCTTGGTGCAGATTCAGTGCCCCGATCAGTCGTGTGCCGAATTTCTGCAGGACCGCTGTCAGGGTACTTTCACGCAGGCCGCACAGGCGGTTACAGGGCATTTGGTATCGGTGCAGTTTCTGTACAACGGCAGCCCCCACAAGAAACCCACTCTGCCGGCTGAAGCCGCCGGCCGTCTTCGGCTGCATCCGGACTATACCTTCGAAAACTTTGTCGTCGGGCCGTGTAACCGACTGGCCCATGCAAGCTGTGTGGCGGTCAGTCAGAATCCCGGTGTGATTTACAATCCGCTGTTTCTTTACGGCAGCGCGGGACTGGGCAAGACACATCTGCTCCACGCCGTCTGCCACGATACCCGCAAGAAGCAGGCGGACATATCCATTCGGTTTTTAAGCTGCGAGGAATTTGTCAACGGCTTTATCAGCGCTATCGAAAAAGGAACACTGTCGGAGTTTCAGAGTCTCCACCGCACAGTTGATGTGCTGATAATCGACGATGTGCAGTTTCTTCGCGAACGGGAACAGAGTCAGGAAGAGTTTTTCCATACCTTCAATGCCCTGTACAACAACCGGCGGCAGATTGTGCTGACTTCGGACAGCGCCCCGCAGGATTTGGCGGCGCTGGAAGAGCGGCTTATCAGCCGGTTTAAATGGGGGCTGGTCGCCCGTCTGGATCCGCCCAGTTATGAAACCCGCATTGCGATTGTCAAAAAAAAGGCCAGCCTGCGGGGACTGGAGCTGCCTGACGGTGTAGCCGAACTGGTAGCCGAACACATCAAAAACAATATTCGCGAGCTGGAAGGCGCGCTAACAATGATTTATGCCATGTCCAAGACAGCCGGAGTACCCATTACTGTTGAGCTGGCGCGGCAGGCGCTGGGCGTTCAAGGTGCGGATGCTGCAAAAAACATAACGATATCGGAAATCGTCCGGGCCGTCAGCGAGCAGTTTGATGTGCGAATTGCCGATATTCAAGGCAAAAAACGCAGTCAA
This sequence comes from Phycisphaerae bacterium, assembly GCA_018052735.1. GTDB lineage: Bacteria > Planctomycetota > Phycisphaerae > Sedimentisphaerales > Anaerohalosphaeraceae > 4572-13. The sequence goes on from JAGPMT010000002.1 coordinate 17,484, forward strand.
AGCATTGCCCTGCCCCGGCAGGTGTGTATGTATCTGGCACGCTGCCTGACCCGCCACAGTTTGGAGGAAATCGGCGGGCATTTAGGCGGGCGCGACCACGCCACAGTTATGCATGCCTGTGCCAAAATCGAACAGATGTACAAAACCGATGCACAGTTCCGCCGCCGCATCGACACTCTGATCAGCCGCATCAAACCGTAGAAATACTCTTCCAGCATAGTGTACTCAAAGAAGTTTGTAAATACATCCGGCAGTGCTGCAACGGTGCTATGCCTGTTTGGGCAACAGAAGATTCCGAATTAAACGGCAGCAAAAATATACGGATGAAATGTGTACTGCCCAAGCAAATCCTATTGGAGGCTCTTTTTTGCTCAATTGGGCTGCAATGCAAGCCGGCGGTCGCGGATTTCCTGAGCTACCTTGAAGCCGGCATCCAAAGACCGTGAAAATATAGGGTCTAAAGCATCGCTTATTTTGTATTCTTTTAAAAAGCTTTCAGCCAGTGATGTTGCATCCGTAAAGCCGTTTTTTTGAACTCTTTCACGCATCCATTTGACAATCTGCTCTTCAGTCATTTCTATAGCTCCATGAAAATTGAGCCGGCAAAATTCCTCCGGCTGTCAATTACTGCTATAATTATTATCGGCAGACATTCAGAAAACGCTTCAACTTTGATTTTAAACCGATAACCAGACTTTTTTTGTTCTGTTTCTGCGGGTTCCTCTGACACTAAAAATGCCCCATAATACTACTGAAATTTGGGATTTTTTAGGATTTGTCCGATAAAACACTAAAGAATTTCAATTCATTTTTCCGATACTGAAAAAAGAGCTGTTATAGATTTATTATCGTTATACAGAAAAAGGGATTTTTCTAAGATTATAGGCGGTATAGGGAGAAATACTATGAGAACCATAGCAGTTATCAACCAAAAAGGGGGTTGCGGCAAAACCACCGTTTCGATTAATCTGTCCGCTGCCTTGGCCGGACGAGGTTATCGGACATTACTGATGGATATGGACCCGCAAGGTCACTGTGCTGTCGGTCTGGCAGTGCCGGAAGAACAAATTGAGCAAAGCATCTATGATGTTCTCATCGGGATGGGTCGCGGCGAACCGATGCGGCTGAAGGAGATACTCTGGCAGATTTGCGACCGGTTCGAGCTGGCGCCGTCGAGCATCGATTTGGCAACCTTTGAGCAGCAGATGAACGGCGTCAAGGAAAGGGAAAACTGCCTGCGCAAAGTACTGGATGCCGTTCGGGAAGAGTATGATTATGTAGTGATTGACTGCCCGCCGTCAGTCGGTCTGCTGACGTTCAATGCCCTGCGAGCCGCCACGGATGTTATTGTACCGGTAGAAATGGGCTATTTTTCGCTGCATGGTCTAAGCCGCCAGCTGGAAACACTCAATATTCTCTGTCAGCAGTGCGAACAGAAAATTAATGTGATGGTGCTGGCCAGCATGTATGACATCCGCACCAAAATGGGCCGGGAAATTCTGGCAGAATTGAAAAAGCACTTCTCGGAGCGGATGTTCAAAACCGTGGTTAATTTCAACACAAAACTCAAAGAGGCCGCCAGCTTGGGCCAGCCCATCAGTGAATATGACCCTGCCTGCAAGGGCTATAAGGATTTCTTGGCTTTAGCCGATGAGCTGATCGGCGCCGATACCCAAATGCACCGTGCCAATCTGGTCAATTCGCTGCAGGCCCGTCTGAGCACTATCAGCGCCAGTGCCCAAGAGCTGCTGGAAAGCACCGGACCGGTCAAGCAGGAAGAAAAAGCCCAGCCGGCTTTGTCGTTCAATGAGAAGCTGGCCGACTTTTACGGCGTGCGGCAGATTGACGGGCAGGTTGTCTTCAGCACCCTGTATCCGCGTGCGCAAACCGTCCAGATTGCCGGCGACTTCAACGGCTGGGATCCCCAGCAGACATCTTTCCAGAAGGTCGGCGATACCGGCAAATGGGTTCTCTCCCTGCCGCTGGACAGAGGGGTATACCGCTATCGGCTGGTGGTGGACGGCCAATGGCAGCAGGATCCCTATAACGGCCAAACCGAAATGAATCCTTTCGGGGATTACAATTCGGTCCTATACGTGCAGTAAAAGCCTAAAAACCACCCCTTGGTGATTTCCGGCGTTTTTGCTTCTTGACGCTTTCTGTCCTTTGGGATATGATAGACAGCCGTAGAGGGGCTGTCGCATAATGGGAGTGCGCCGCGGTCGCATCGCGGAGATGCGGGTTCGATTCCCGCCAGCTCCAGTCATCAGCACCGGCTTGTTTATGCCGTGTTGTTCATTCGGCTGTTTTTGCCGGATCTGCCTGGGCTGCTGCAATCAGCTCCAGCAGTGCTTGGCAGATGGCTCCTTGTTCCTCATCAGAGCCCGCGCAGCGGTCCAGCCATACGGCTCCAAAGAGAGCCGCCGCAAGCAGTCGGGCAGACGAGGACGGCTTGGGCCAATCGCCTTTTTCCCCGATGGTCTTTCGGATAAGACTTTCATAGAACACCTGGCACCACTGCCAGAACATTCGCAGCTGGTTTTGCGCTTCAGGACTCAATTGAGAGCTCTCGACGGTTAAACGGCACAGAAGACGGTCGAAAAGCCATTGGCCGGACTGCTGTTTTTGGGCCAGCATCTCAATCCACTGCCGCAGCGGCCAAGCCGAATCGGGGCTTTCCAGAAGGGATTCAGCTAACTGATGAAATACACAAACTGCCTGATCCAGAATTACTTGGCAGAGGTGTTCCTTGCTGTTGAAATAGTGGTAGAATGCCCCCTTGGTGATGCCGACCGCTTTTAAGATATCGTCAATCGAAGTCGAGGCGAATCCGTGAGAGCTGAAAAGATTCGTTGCCGTATCGAGAATCCGTTCTCGCGTATCGGTTGGTCGTCTTGACATAATCGTATGGCAGTCCGCCGATGCCGCCTGATGCGGACTATCGCATCACCAGAAACAAAATCACCAGCAGCAGGATAGCTGACAGAATCCCAAGCGCCAGAAGCCCGATGCGATATTTGGCTATCATTTCCTCGGTGTACACCCGCTCGGTGCCGGCGGCGGTTTCTATGGCCATTCCCTCCTCCAGCTGCTCAAGGGCTTCCACATCAAACTTTTGGCGGGCCAGCAGCGGGGGTTTCCCGTCGCGCACCGCCTGAAGGTCGGCGATCACTTCCTCCATATTGCGGTACCGTTCCTCCCGCTCCTTGGCCATCATCACCTCGATGACCTCGGAAATACCGGCTGTCAACGAGGTATTGATATGGTCCGGCGGGGTCAGCGGCTCCTTGAGGTGCTTGCGCATCACTTCCGAAGGCGTGCTGGCCTCAAAGGGCACACGGCCGGTTACCATATGAAACAGGGTTGCCCCGAGTGCATAAATATCTGCTCGTCCGTCAATATCCACCAGTCCGCGAATCTGCTCGGGTGCAATATAATAAGGCGTACCGAAGGCCTTGCCCTGTTCGTGCTTGGCTGCCTTGACATCGGTGGTCTCCCGGGCCAGACCCATATCCGCCAGCTTGACCACGCCGTCCTTGCTGATCATAATATTCTTGGGCTTGACATCACGGTGAACCAGTCCCAGCGAATGGGCATGCCCCAAAGCGCTAGCCAGCTGAAGGACGATATCAATGGCTTCTTTCTCGCTGAAGATTTTGCCTTTGGACAAATCGTCGTACAGCGTACGGCCTTCGACATATTCCATTACAAAATAATACAGCCCCCCGACTTCGCCGACGTCGATGGCCTGCACAATGTTGTTGTGGTTCATCTTGGCGGCAATCCGGCCTTCCTTGTAAAACCGCTCTACATAGTCGGACTTCTGGACAAATTTTTTCGGCAGCACTTTTATAGCCACCGTGCGGTCCAATGAAATCTGCTTGGCCTTGTACACTACGGCCATCGCACCGGAACCGAGCTTGCCGAGAATCTTATAGCCGGGAATCTGACTGGAGACATCCTTGCTTTCGCGAATCATGCTTTGCAGGCGGGCGGCTTGGCTGGGGGTTAAAAACTGCTTTTCGAGAAGAAGCTGCTCGAGTGTAGCTGGCCGGCTGGATGCCCGTTCCTTTAATTCCTCCAGACAGCGGCGCACTTCTTCTTCCGTACACAGCCGCTGCTCAACGACCATGCGACCGACTATCGTATCGTAGCTTGTTGTATCACCGGCGGCCAAGACGAATCTCCAGTCCGCATTTTCTATCTGCCATAACAATCACTGGGGCCAATTATCGTAGAAAAAAACTGATTGTCAAAGAAAAAACGCCGAATGTCCGTACAAAGATGGCACTTCGATGCATACTGACTGCGAGGGTGAAATCCCTGCTTTTGGGCTTTTTCAAGAAAACCAAACGGCCCTTTGTCATACAGCACGCCCCAGAAATCCCCTCTGTCCGGCTGCCAGTTTTTCCAGATGACATCCAGCGGCGTCCGGCCCACATTACCCAGAATCATCCCGCTGCACTGGCCGACAAAGACATTGCCGTCGGGGTCAATGTGCACACCCTTGGCAGACAGAAGAGCATTTCGACAATTTTTATCGCTAAATTGCGTCAAGGGCTGCTGCGGAGCCAAATGGGCCAGCGCTTCCGCCGCCCGGCCGGTAAATCGGCAGACATCATCCGCCAACGCACGCTGTAAAACAGCTTGCCGCTGGGCTTGGCTTTGCTGTCGAATGCCCGATGGAGCCGACAAGTATTTTTCCCACCTGACCAGAACACGCTGGGGGCCGAGTATCCGGCGGGCAATGAAAACCGTTCTCTTAACCTGTTCAATATCAATATATTCCTCGTGAAAGGGGTCCCAGCTTATTTTGAGCCGTTCTAATCCGCAGTCGTTCAAAAACTGCAGTTTTTCAGACAGTTCTTTATCGCTGCCGCTGCAGAATCCGTTGGTTTCAATCGAATCAATCGGCGTCAGACCAAGCCGGCAGGCCAGCCGGCAGATTTCTGCCAAACGGTCAAAACAAAGAAACGGCTCGCCCCCGGTAATGTGAACGCGGGCATCTTTGCCGGCGATGCGGATGAGTCCCTGCCAAGCGGCTATCGCCGTATCGGCTGTCATCAGCCCGCCAGCCTGCGGACTGCAATAGTAATAGCAGAATCGGCAGGCCGCCGTGCAGCGGTATGTCAGCATCAGGCCGGCATAGCGCCACAGTTTCAGCTGCGGCTGATGCCGCATCCGTCCGGCGTTAAAGGCATTGTCCTGTAAATCCATATTGATCCCGCAATAATTTTTCCCCGACAGTTCTTTCTGATTATTATATCCGGCACTATGAAAAATTTCCAAATTCAGCGGCTCTATTTTTCCTCTGCTTTTGAGAGTTTTATTGGACGCTCCAAGTGCCGATAAATAAACCTTCAATATTGTGTGTGTCAGCGGTTCTGCCGTCATAGATGTAGTATCCGGAGGAGACCGGCCGGCTTAAAAATCTTTTTTAGCGCCATTCAAGTATTTTTGCGGCATTGTCCGATATGCTTACTAAGTCAAGGAAGAAAAAGAGATTCGTTAACGGAGTTATGAGTAATGAGCAAACACGAAATTATCGACTGCATCCTCGAAATCAATAAATCCGCCAAACCCGAATTCCTCGAACAGTTCAGCGTCGAAGACCTTGATTTGTATCTGGAGCATCTCATGCAGGTGGACCTGGAAGAGGTCTGCTTATGCGCCTAATGCACTGATTTGTCTGCTGGTTTGTATTTCCTGAGCAGGAGCCGGTCAAAAAAGTCTGCTGTCAGGCGGAGGAGTTTATTTGGACAATGACAGGAGCCGTTTACTCTGTCGGGCTGCTTTCGGCGTTGGCTTCCGCAGAACCTTCAAGAAGGGCTTTCTCCACCTCATCCGAAGTGGACACGGCCTTGGGCAGCTGCACCATCGCATACTGCTTAAACTGCAGAAGAACACCTTCCTGACCTTGGGGAACATCAAAGGCCGCATCCAGCCAGATGGTCCGGTCTTTGAGACCCTTTGTTTCGGGCGTGATTATTTCTTCAAGATGCTTTTCGACAAGCTTGCCGCCCTCGATAAATCCGACTGGCCATATCGCCTTCCCGGAACCGGCCAGCATTTTTTTTGTATCCGTTCCGGACGGCTTGCAAATCATTCGAATCTGACCCGGGAAAAACTGGATCTGTCCGGATGAATTGTTGGCCCCGCCGTCAGCAATATTTCGGGCCACAATGCCCATTCGCACGACGGTTAATTTTCCTCTGTTGGGTATATCCCATTCCCGCACCGGTTTTTGATTTTTGCCGCTGGGCAGTATCAATGCCTTGCGGGAGCTGACCGTCAGCACGCCTTCCTGAACCCGAAGCCGGTTGAGATGTATCTGCTTGAGGAAGTCGGCATGCACCACACCGAAGCTTTTGCCTGAACTCATCGAGCCGGCGCTGACCAGCCGGTACAGACCAACCACAAATCCATCTGCATTCAGCAGCGGCACCTTAGGGCTGTTGAGCGAGACCGGCTTGGACGGATCGAAGCGGCTGTAAAACACCTTCCCCTGCAGCGGAAGCATACCCAATGCCACCAGCAGGGTTCCGGTCAGAATAATCCCTGTCAAAAAGCCGCAGACAAGGGCGGTAATCAGCTTGACGGGCTTGCCAAGGTCGATATTGACCCCGACCAGCAGATCCGCCAGCGCCCGCAGCAGAGCAAAGGTCAAGATAAACGACAGCAGAAAGCAGCCGAAATGCGCCCAATCGACGCCGTAGCCGCGTGAAATAAACAGCTCGGTGATCTTCTCATACCAGCTGAAAGCGATAATCAATGCAAAAATTGACGCCAGCAGAGTCGATAAAGACGACATGGGGGTGCATTTGAGATAGAAATACGCCATCGTCAGTAAAATGCCAATTACAATAATTGCCAGTTCCATATTGATCCCTCGCACAGAGCCGTTTCGGCCGCCTTATGATTTTGCTGAAAAATTCCGAATGACCTCATTGATGCTGGTGATGCTTTCGGAAACCTTCTTAATCGACTGCTCCTGCATATACAGCATTCCGGCCCGCCGGAAGGCGGTGGTAATTTCCTGCACTGTTTTGGCCTTGCGGATGGCATCGCGCAGTTCCGGGGTAATGCGGATGGTTTCAAACAATCCCACGCGTCCGAAAAATCCGGTTCCCTGACAATTCTTGCACACAATCGGCTTGCCGTGCTTGTCGTATTCAATTTCTCCCGGCCTATAGAACATCCGGGCATCGTCCGGGGGCAGGTTAAACTTCTTGAACAGGGCCGGATTGGGCTGATAGGCCTGCCGGCACTCCATACACAGCCGGCGCACCAGCCGCTGGTTGATAACCGCTTCCAGCGTGTCCGCAATCAGCCCTTTGTCGCCGACCCAGCCGCACCATTTATCCATCGCATCGCTGACGCTGGTAGCGGAAATGCAGACATACACGATTTTGCCGTCTTTGGCGGCAGCCGTGCAAAGCTTGGCCGTCTGGTCGTCTTCGCAGTCGGCTACGCCGATGATGTCCGGCCCGCGTCGGAGCACACTCTGCAGCCGCCGTGCATAGGTATTTTCTCCCGAATCGCCCAATGTGAACTGCACCTGCGTTATATTGGGAAGCTCTGCGGCGGGATTCTTTTCGAGCGTATTGATATTATTCATAAACGGATCGTGGTTGCCCAGCAGAGTATAAAATGTCGTCGTAACGCCGCTTTTAGGCGGACCGGAGATAATCACCAGACCGCTCTTGATGTCGCGCAGGCTGTTTATCGATTCAAACTGATTGTCATTCAAGCCCAAATCGGCAATTTTTCGGGAAACCAATTCGGATATCCGTTCCAGCCGGATTTGCTCGCCGGCTGTCGAACCGGACGTGCTGACTTCCCAGCTGGTCCGCTTATTGTCCGGAAGCACAGCCGTAAAGCGACCTTTCTGGGGCTTGCGCTTTTCCTCCACCTCCAAGCCGGCCAGTTCTTTGACATAATAGACAAAATGGTCTATGTCTTCCCGGGTTCGCGGATTCTGCTGGGTGGTAACGCCGTCAATTTCATACAGCAGGGCATAATCCTCTTTCTGGGGGACAAAGCGGACCACATCGGCCCGATGATAGACCGCATCATCGATCACTTCACAGGCCAGAATAAATCCTTCCGCCTCCCGGCTTTTGGGCTCGGGCAAAGGGACCTCGTTGCCGTTGGCCGTGATGAAGGTAATCCCCCGGCTGGCTTTTTCCATTTTTTTGGCCGGATTGACAAGCAGTCCCCGAATATGCTCGCTGGTGAGAACCTTTTCAAACTCGGCCACGCGCGAATTGCGGTGGATAACATAGGCCATGGAAGCGCCGGCAAAAACCAGCAGATACAAAAGCAAACCGATGATAAAAACCGGTATCAGCAGCCATACAAACAATGCCCCGATTCCGGCCAGTGCGATGGTCAGCGTCCAGACCAGCGTATTGGTTCGGACGGCCTGTGAATCCGTAAAGACCCAATTCACCATCGGCGCCCAAAGAACAAACGCCAGCATAAAAAACAGCAGCTTCCACAGCGATACATAGCCGCCGTAATCCACAGAAGCAATCACATCCATCGGCATTGATAAGTCTCCCGCATCGGCAATTATAGGGTTGGCGATTTATAAAATACCGCTGGCCGTCGAGCGAATGCCCTTCAGGGCCATCTTGAGTTCTTCTACATTCGGCGCATATTGCAGAGCGACCTTCAAATCAATAAACTCTTCTTCCACCAGCCGGCGCAGACTTTCCGTGAAATCCTGCATGCCTTCGCCCTCGCCGGCCCGAATGGCCGTCGGCAGATCGGCCTCGCGCTGGTCGCTGATAAGTTTTCGAATAATCGGGGTGTTAATCATAATCTCTACTGCCGGTACCCGCGGCACATCCGGACGAATCCCCGGCAGGAGCTGCTGGGCAATAATGGCCCGAATGGTCAGGGCAAAGGTCTGACGCATCAGATCGCGCTCTTCCTGCGGGAACAGGTCCAATATGCGCTGAATCGTCTGCGAGCAATTGTTGGAATGCAGTGTGCCGAAAACCAGATGCCCTGTTTCGGCAGCCCGCATGGCGGCTGTCAGGGTTTCCTGGTCGCGCATCTCGCCGACCAGCACCACATCCGGGTCCTGACGCATCAGACTCCGCAGGGCCTCTTCGTATGACGGCACATCAATGCCGATCTCACGCTGCGAAACAATGGCCTTCTTGTCCACGTGAAGAAATTCTATCGGGTCTTCAATCGTAACAATATGACAGGCATAAAGCCGGTTGATATGGTCAATCATCGAAGCAATGGTTGTACTTTTGCCGCAGCCGGTTGGACCGACTACCAAAATCAGTCCGTCGTGGCTTTCGGCGATTTTTTCCACAATCGGCGGCAGATGAAGCGATTCAAACGGCGGGATGCGTCCGCTGATCCGTCGGGCAGCCAGAGAAATATAGCTGCGCTGGCGAAAGACATTGATGCGGAAGCGGTCCATATCGCCGACCTGATAGGCAAAGTCCAGCGCTCCGTTTTTTAAGAAAAACTGCTTCTGGTCTTCGCTCATAATCTCAAAAACCATCCGCTCAATCTTTTCTTCGGTCAGGGGATCGCCTGTGGTGCTCTTGAGCTTGCTGTGAACCCGGATTTTAGGCGGCATATTGACTTTCAGGTGCAGGTCGCTGGCATCGGCCTTAATGACTGCCCGGAACAATTTCTCTATTTCAGGCGTCTTGTTTGTCTCGGTCTGGACATGGGTATCCAGCGGCTGATTTTTCATCAAACATCTCCTGCTGTGCTAAGAAATAGATAACAAGTATTAGTCCTCAACCCAGCCGAAATCGGCTTATTATTCCACAGATTGCCTCTTTTGAAATATATCTTTTAATCTATTTAAGACAATTTGGGCCTGCTTACGCGTCTTTTTCGGTCTCTAACAGTTCCGGGGGCACTAATTGCCCTGCTATATTTCAAAAGACAGGCTTAAAATAATGCATTATAAAGTAGAATAACTTTATTGTCAATGTCAACCATGATGTTTCCTGCCGTCTGCAAAATCCCCGGTTCGGACAGGAATTATACCCCCTCTAAAAGGCATAGGCCCTTATCTTTCATTTTTCATACAATTATAGGACTACCACCGACGCTTCCACCATAGTACCGCAACGATAGTTGTGGTCATTGCGGCCATAGCCGAAATGATCCAGAAAGCATTGTGGTACTGCGACAGAGGAATCCGAACATTCATCGAGAACAAGCTGACAACAAATGTCGGGAGCATAATCGCTATAGTGATAATAGTAAGCTGCTTCATTCGAATGTTCAGATTATTGCTTACTATCGATGCCCGCGCATCCATCAGAGATGAAAGCACCTGCGAATAAATATCCGCCTGCCCTTTGCATTGGTTGTTTTCTATCAGTATATCATCCAGAAACTCTATATTTTCCTGCGAGAAGCCGATCCTTACAGCATTATTTTTCAGCTTCTCAATGAGAACTCCGTTGGAAATAATGCCGTTGAGGTAATACACCAGCGATTTTTCGAGGGTAAACATATTAATCAGATACTTATTCTCCATCGACACATTGACCTGCTTTTCGATTTCGTTAGCCAGCGCATCGATGCCTTTGAGGTGCTCGACAAAATGGGATATGGAGCGGTACAAAAGCTTGAGAATCACATCTTGGATTGTTTGAATCTTGATAAACGGCTTGCCCTCAAACAGCGGGGCTTCTTCCCCCATTACAATAATCAGCCGGTCCTTGAAGACAAATACACCAGCCGACAGCACTTTGAATAAGAAATCATCCGATGCCTGATAATGGCGGGGCCTTTTGAAAATGATGGCAATATGCTCCGGCTCAAACTCCAGTCGGGAAAGCTCATCAGGGTCCAGCGATGAATTGAGGGTATGCTCATCAATCTTTAGCTGGTCGATGAGATACCTTTTTTCCGCTTCGTCCGGTGCGATATAAACATGTACCTGCGCATCGTCCATGCCGTTTTCAATGAGCTTGCCGTTTTCAATTGTATATTTTTTCAGCATAGGTTTACCCCGGGCAATCTGTTATATAAGACTAATTATCTCCTCTATGCGATGATTTTGGGTAAAACCCGACTTCTCGTTGAAGTTTTTCTTTACCTGCGGCCGATTCAGCAGTAAAATGTACCATACTTAATATATCTGGCAATAATAATATTGGGGATATTTTAATGAAATCTGGAATTATTTTATTATCAGCTGTGGTTTTGCTGCTGGGTGCCTCATCACCTGTTTTTTCTTATCCTGCCCCGGCCATCGTTCAGCCGATTGGACAGTGGACATTGCAGGTCAAGTATTCCCAGCCCGAGCAGCTTCTGGTCAAGCTTGCGGGCAAAGAGGCCCCTCAGCGATTCTGGTATATCATCTTAACAGTTACCAACAACAGTTCGTTTGATACGGTTGATTTTTACCCTGTTTGTCAGCTTGTTACGGATACCTTCCAAATAATTGATGCCGACAAAAAGGTTCCCAAGGCGGTTTTTGATGTTATTGCCAGAAAACATCAGGGCAGTTATCCGTTCCTTGAATCGCTGGATTTTGTAGAGCACCGCATATTTGCAGGCGAAGACAATACCCGCGATTTTGCCATCATCTGGCCGGATTTTGACCCCAAGGCCCGCCAAATCAGCTTATTCATCGGCGGCTTAAGCAATGAAACCGCTGTGGTGCTTCATCCTGTCCAGAAGGACCCGCAGGGCAATCCCGTCAAAATCTTTATGCAGAAAACTCTCCAACTGAAATACAGCATTGGCGGCGACGAAAGACTTCGGGACACGGCTGCATTGAAAGAAATTGAAAGCCGCTGGGTAATGCGGTAGCTGCCGCGCGTTCTTTCTTTCCCGGGCAGACCCCCAACAAAATCCTATGCATTGGTTTGCTGCTGCTTGAGCACTGCGATATGCCGGCAGCGGGGACATTCAACGCGGCTGCCTTTATACTCCGGGGGGATTTTCATTTTCAATCCGCAGTCCGGACAGGTTAGAAATGCAAATGCGCTGACTGTGCGCATCAGGTCGCCAAGCCGGCGGGCCTGCTGCCGAGCTGTCGGGCCTGCGGCCGGTTCAGCCGCACCCTGCCGAATTGCTACCGCTTCTTCTTTCAAAGCCGACATCGGTACAACAGGGGAGCGCTTGGTTATCGCCTCATAGGATTTTTCATAATCGATATATCCGGCACCGTGACTCATATTCCGCAGAATCCGAATCCTCTCTTCTATCGGCGGATGCGTGCTGTACAGATGGACCGCCTTTCTGCCGCGGAACGGATTGGCAATATACATCGGAGCAGTTACCTTGTTGGCTGACTCCATATTAATCGGGCAGCCGGCTATTTTCTCCAACGCGCTGGCCAGCCCCTCCGGATAGCGCGTCAGCCGCACAGCCCCTGCATCGGCCAGATACTCCCGCCTCCGGGATAGGGCAAAATACAGCAGCTGGGCGAAAATCGGGGCTAAAATCGCAAACAAAATCGCCACGACAAACATGATCAGCTGTCCGCCGCCCTGATTGGAGGAGCGCGACGAATACCGCCGCTGCGATCCCAGCGATCCATAGAACAGACTCCGCATAAAAATTTCGCTGATAAGCACAATGCTGCCCAGCATAACCCCAGCCAGTGTCACAAACAAAATATCCCGATGCACAATATGGCTGATTTCATGGGCAACAACACCCTGCAGCTCATCCCGGTTTAGCCGGGCCAGCAGCCCGGCAGTTACCGCCACAGAGGCGCTTTGCGGGCTGCGGCCGGTGGCAAAGGCATTTGGGGCCGGATCGTTAATGATATAGATCTTGGGCATCTTCGGCAGGTTGGCTGCTATGGTCATCTCTTCCACCACATTAAACAGCATAGGGTGCACATCCGCTGTTACAGGAACAGCCCGGCTGGAAGCCAGCAGAATCTGGTCGCCGCTGGATAAGCTGATCAGCATCAGCACCAGCCAGATGCAGCAGGCTGCCGTCATTCCCATCCAGCCGGCCTGCGGATTGCCCCCGAACAAAACTCCCAGAATATACCCCAGCAGCAGCAGGACTGCTCCCATTGCTGCCAGCAGCAGAATCGAATTGCGTTTATTAATACGTATCAGTTCCCACATAGCAGATAACAATCAAAAAAATTAATTTTGCTGTTGATAAACACGTACATAATCAATCAGAAACTTCTGGGGGAAAATACTGTCGTCAATTCCCTGCTGTCCTCCCCACGCTCCTCCTATCGCTGTATTCAGGATTAGGTAGTGTGCCCTATCGTAAGGCCAAACGTCGGGGCCGGTTCCTTCGTTTTGGAAGGTGAAATACTTATGGTTGTCCATAAAGAAATCCAGATGATCCTCGTACCACTCCACGGCGTACAGATGGAACTGTTCCCACGGCTTGTCGGCACGGATTTTTGAGCCCTTACCTGTTTTCAAGACGTGGTTATAGGCCTTGGTATGAATATTGGCATGAATGGTTTCCGGATCGTATCCGACATTTTCCATGATGTCGATCTCGCCGCAGGCAGGCCAGCCGACTTGATGGATGGAATCACCCAGCATCCAGATCGCCGGCCAGGTTCCGTTGCCGGTCGGCAGTTTGGCGCGGACCTCAAACCGCCCGTAAAGAAACGACTGTTTGCCGGAGGTATGAATACTGGCTGAAGTATATTTGCCCTCCTTAAACGCTTCCTTCCGGGATTCGATTACCAGCGTTCCATTTTCCTGTCTGGCATTCTCTGGCCGCCGGCGTGTGTAATATTGGCTTTCGTTGTTGCGGATAAAGCCTTCTTCGTAGTTCCATTTTTCCTCGTCTACCAGTCCCTGTCCGTTAAACTCGTCATTCCAGATTAGTTTCCACTGGGGATCTTCGGGCTGTTCAAATGAATCGGTTGAACAGGTCAGCGATGAACTCAGGGGGGTGCTGTTTTTAGTCTCTCCCCCGTTTTGCAGGAAGAAACCGCCTTCAATCCTACCCGCATCAATATGTATGGACGGATTGTTGTCGGCAGTAAAAACGGCTTTGCTCAAAGCTATCCACTGACCATCGACTGTCTTAATCCAGCCGTTTCCGTAGCGAGCGCGGCGAATCTGTTGTGCACTTTGGCCGTTCCTTCGAAAATCTTCTATAAACGAGTAATATCCCTGCAGGGATTTACCGCCGGTGATCGTTTCAAATGTTGCCAGATGCTTCCATGTTTGCTGCTCGGGCAGATAGAAAAACGCTGCATAGGCGGTCCGCTGATCCTGAACAGCTGCCTTGACCATACAGCGATATCGCTGACCGATCTTCCAGTCGTAGTCAAACATGCTTTGCCCGCCGGTGCCCTCATTGCCGAACCGTTTGATTCGGATTCCCTGGCCGGCATAAAGCACCTTGACGCGCTGATCTTCCGGTACCATGTCCGGATTATCCTGATTGCCCGGATCCCAGACAGAAAAAATGACAACCTTCCGTTCCGGGCTGATCTCCTGAATGCCAAAATAACCATTCTTAAAGCCGCATACGCAAAAATAGCTGCCCGGTGCGGATTGTTCCACGGTCAGTTCATTGTAATAAACCATGCCCTCCGGCGCCGGATACCAAAGGTGCACACTGCGGGCGGCACGGGGTGCCTCTTGGGCCATCCCAGAGGCAAGGCACTCGCTTATTCCTATTCTGCCGCAGAGCCCTGATATAACATTCATAACCAGCGCCTGCAGCAGAATCGAATTGCGTCTATTGATGCGTATTAATTCCCGCATTTTTAATTGCGCATTCCTGATGCTGAAAGATATTCTGCATTTTCAGTTCCTGTTTTAACAATCCCTGCCACTACTGTGCTGTTCTCTTCAGACTCTCCAATCATCAGCTAAAACTGACCTTCGGGACACTGCGTTCGGCTTCATTTTCAATTTCAAAGTAATCCCGCTTGGTGAAATTGAACATGCCGGCGATGATATTCGAGGGGAACATCTGAATCTTGTTGTTGTAGAACAGCACCTGATCATTGTATCCCTGACGGGCAAAGGCAATCTTGTTTTCGGTGCTGGTCAGCGTTTCCTGCAGCGACAGAAAGTTCTGATTGGCCTTCAGATCCGGATAATTTTCCACTACCAGCATAAATTTGCTCAGTGCCTCGGTCAGGGCGCCTTCGGCCTTGCTGGCCTCGGCTACGGATTTGGCGCCCATCGCCCGGCTGCGGGCTTCGGTAATCGCCTCGAATGTGCCGCGCTCATGCTGCATATACCCTTTGGCTGTTTCGACCAGATTGGGTATCAGGTCATGACGGCGCTTCAGCTGCACATCGATCTGCGACCACGCATTATCCACCTGATTGCGCAGCCGCACCAGACTGTTGTAAACGCCGATGACAAACAGCACCAGCAGCACCACTACTCCCAAAATCACCAGCATCCCGATCAATCCCGCACTCAATATCATTGTATTACTCCTTTCCTGCTCTATATGATGTTTCTGGGCCGTATTTGTTCATCTTCTGTGCCAAATGCACCTATTATTTCATATTCCCCTGCTGGTTTGCAGTTGTTGTTTTTATCACCGCTTAAAAAGCACTGCCCGCAAAATCGCCAATGCCGCTGCGGCCAGCATATACAGCCATTGGGTTTCATCCTGAGCATTTTCATCCTTTATCAGCAGCCTGCCGACTGCATCCACATCTGGATTATACTGAATATGAGCGGCAATGTCGATAATTTCATTCGGGTCCAGCCAGATTCCCCGGCACTGCCGGCAGCGGTCCAGAAAAATATTGGAATCATAGGCATAATTAAACTCCTGCATCGGCTTGTCGCAGACCGGACAAAGCCGTGCAGGATTATCTTCTGCCGGCTTCAGGGCTTTGCGCGGCTCGAATGTCAGCTTGGCGCTGGACGGCACTTGTCCTTCGGCTGCCACCCGTACCGCCAAGGCACGAAACTGCTCGCCGGCAACCCAGATGCCGCGACAATGCGAGCAAATATGAAACTCGATATAGTCGTGCCTTTCGGCCCGCAGCAACCCTTTACACCCCGGACAACGCATGAGACCGCTTTTTTTCTCCTGCTATGCCGCCTCACTCACCAGCTTGGCTATGATCCACAACCGGCCTTAACTACTAACGCTGCATAAAGCAGCTTTGTTTACCCTCTATCCAGATGTCGTCCCAGTACTGTCCTGCCAGTGCCGACAAAAAAATCCGGCGTCAACCAAAATTCCTTCGCATTCCCCAAAACGCCCCGCCTGGCGAATTGCCGCTTGCCGAAACAAATATACAGCGGGATATCGCCCACCGGCATCAGAACAAATCCGTTTGCTGCGTTATCCACCGCATCTTCTTCTTAATTGGTTTTTTTAAGATATAAACGCCCAAAGCCAGTTATTGTGACAACTTTTGCGGATTTTTGGCCTCTGGGCAGAATAAATCACCCAGCAGGCGTTGGATGCGGCCGGCATCGTCAAACCGCCCCATCGTCAAAACAGCTTGCAATTCCCCACGGTCAAACCACAGCCCGTGCTGACGAGGGCAGCGGTCTATCAATTCCTGTTTACTGTCGTGTTGGCCAACGAGTACCTTTTCCATCGTCTTGCGGCATATCGGGCATTTTCGCTTTTTTTCGTCTGATTTGGCCGCCTTAAATGACTCCAGCAGCTCCTTGGCCTTGTGTGCATCATCCAGCAGCAGTTCCAGTTCGCCTGCATCCAGCCAGATGCCGACACATTGGGGGCAGTAATCGACTTCCACCTCCTCCAATTCGAGAACTATCATTGCTGTCTTGCAGATTGGGCAGTCCATAACATACTCCCAAAAAATAAGATATGAATACGTTCCATCCATAGTAGCCGCCGGCAGTCTTATTGTCAAGCACTGTTAGGAATGCATCCGCTAATTGACGGGTTTTTTTGTCGGTTTACAGCGGTTTGTGCTTGACAGCTGTTTTTATGCTGGACTATCATATCCTCAAAAGGTACAATTTGCCCTCAATTAATCCAAGAAAGGCAAAAAGAGCATAGATGATTATTGATTGCCATACCCATTTATATTCTTCGCAGCGAGGCAATCTGGCACAGGAGCATTTAGAGATTTGCCAGCGGCTGGACGGCTGCTTTGTTATGGCCGGCTTGTCGGATGACCGCCAGTCAGTCAATCAGGATTTGGTTGATTATGTCTCCGGCAGTTCCAAGGCTTATGGATTTGCAACCTACAATCCCGTGCAGGATGATGTATCCCTGAAGGGAGTCCGCAAAGCAACCCGTGACCGCGGATTGTGCGGTGTTGTCTTTTACTGCGCCGAAAACGCCTTTCATCCGGCCCATAGCCGCGCTATGCAGTTCTACGAAGCTGCTGAGGAGCTGGGGCTGATTGTCTTTTTCCACAATTGCCCGCCGTATTCTCCGCAATCCGTTCTTGATTTTGCACAGCCGTGGCTTTTGGATGAAGTCGCCCGCCGGTTTCCGAATTTGAAAATAATCATCGGACGGATGGGAATGCCGTTCTACTGGCAGACAGAGGGACTTTTAGCCAAACACAAAAATATTTACGCTGACCTGAGCGTCCACCCGCAGCGGATTTGGCAGACCTATAATCTGGTGCTCAGCGCCTATGAAGCCGGCATTATGGACAAGCTGCTGTTCGGCAGCGGTTTCCCCTTTGCCCGGCCGGATGCGTGTATTGAAACGCTGCTGGGCTTCAATCGACTGCTGGCCGATACGCATCTGCCGCAGGTACCCCGTGAAAAACTGCGCAGTATCGTCGAACGGGATACCTTGAAGTTGTTTGGGCTGAAATAGCTTGTTTTTGCAAAAGCGGCCGCTTTTTAAGAGACGCAGATTGCTTCAGCCGCATCGGGGCAGGATGCTGCGGTTTGTTGTCTAATATATTTATTCACGCGGAAAACATATAATGGCACGAGAACGCTGGGGCTCTAAATTGGGCGTGATTCTGGCCGTTGCCGGCAGTGCGGTAGGTCTGGGAAACTTTTTGCGCTTTCCGGGGGTAGCCGCCAGCAACGGCGGCGGCGCCTTTATGGTTCCTTATCTGGTGTCCTTCTTCCTTCTGGGACTGCCGCTGATGTGGATCGAATGGACCATCGGCCGCTTCGGCGGCGGTTTTGAGCACAGCACCGCCCCCGGCATCTTCGATACCGTTTGGCGGAAAAGCCGCTTCATTAAATATTTCGGCGTCATCGGCATCTTTGGACCGGTGGTTATCTTTTCCTATTATACTTACATCGAATCATGGCTGCTGGGCTACAGCTTTTTCGCCCTGACCGGCAAATACGCCGCCTGCACCAACCAGCAGGCAATGGCCTCTTTTCTCAAGGGTTATCAGGGCGCTGCGGCCAATGAGTATTTCTCCGGGCTGGGAACCGCTTACCTATTTTTTGTCATTACTTTTATCCTTAATGTGGCCGTCGTGGGCTTCGGCGTCAACCGGGGCATTGAGCGTTTTTGCAAGTGGGCGCTGCCGCTTCTGATGGTCATTGCCTGTGTGCTGGTTGTGCGGGTTCTGACGCTGGGTACGCCCGATCCAACCCGTCCGGAAAATTCCATTCTCAACGGCTTGGGCTTTCTGTGGAATCCCGATTGGAGCGCACTGGCAAAAGGCCATGTCTGGCTGGCCGCCGCCGGACAAATCTTTTTTACCCTCAGCGTCGGTTTCGGCGTTATCCTGACCTATGCCAGCTATCTGACCAAGCAGGACGATGTGGCTCTGTCGGGCATGACCGCTGCTTCTGCAAATGAATTAGCCGAGGTGGTTTTGGGCGGCAGCATCGTTATTCCAGCGGCGTTTGCATTTATCGGACCGGACGGCATCAAAGATATCGCCTCCCAAAACCTCTTTGACCTTGGATTTGTTACAATGCCGCTGATTCTGCAGAAAGTGATGTTCGGCCAGTTTTTCGGCTTTTTGTGGTTTTTCCTGCTGTTTCTGGCCGGCGTTACCAGTTCCATCTCCTTGGCGCTGCCGGCGATAGCCTTTCTGGAAGATGAATTTAATCTGTCGCGCCGGGAAGCCAGCATCGTTTTCGGCACCGTTACATTTATCCTCTGCCAGCCGGTCATCTTCTTTCTCGGAAACGGCGTATTGGGCGAAATGGATTTCTGGGGAAATTCTGTCTGTTTGGTAGTATTTGCCACAATTGAGGCGATCTTGTTCGCTTGGGTTTTCGGCATGGATAAGGCGTGGGAAGAGCTGCATACCGGTTCGGATATCATCATTCCGAAACTGTATCGAGGCATTATCAAATATATAACTCCTCTGTTTCTGATTACCATCCTGACAGTCTGGCTTGTTCAGGACTGGAAAAAACAGTTTTTTATGCAGGATGTCGCCAGCACCAATGTGCCTTTTGTGCTGATGACCCGCATTGGGCTGCTGGGGTTGTTTGTGTTTCTGCTGCTGATGGTCTGGATTGCTTGGAAGCGCCGTCCTGAATCCCAAAACCGACAGGAGGAATCCTTATGAAATGGAGCGGCTGGATATTTATGCTGATCAGCTGGTCGGTTATTATCGGAATGTTTGTCTTCTGTATGGTGCGGACGCTGCGTTCCGATGCAAAATCATCTAAAGACAATTCCTCGCCTCAAGATTCGAAAAATCCTTCCTGCTGATGTCTGTCAAAAAGCCGTATCCGGCTTCTCATACAATCGGAAAATTTGTTGGCTTATCCGAAAAACAAAAAAGCGGATTCTTCAATCCGCTTTCTGTTGCGTTGTTCTTAAAAACAGCGCTACTTATAGCCCTTCACCCGGTTTTCATCGATATATTTTTCGCAGGCCTTCTCGATATCTATACCGTTGATATTCGCCAGTGTGCAAAGCCAGGCAAAAACATCAGCAAACTCTTCTTCTTTGTTGGCTTGGTCATTGCCGTGCAGGGCTGTAGCCAGCTCGCCCACCTCTTCAACAAACCACATAAATGTCCCCGGCGTGCCGCGCTGGCGGTCCCGCTGACCGTAGCGACGCTCAATTAATTGCTGAAAAACGCGAATATCCATTCGCCGCAGCCGCCGTCAGCCCATCACTTCTGAAAGCTTGGATTCTGCAAAGATATCGCGTACCTTTTCGGTGGCCTTGCGGCAGACAGCTTCCATTTTGACGCTGAATGGGGCATTGCCCGTCTGTTCGGCCAAATGCAGGTGGCTCATCAGTGGACCATCTACCGCCTCAATAATCTCCAGAAGCGTAATCCCTTCGGCCGGACGTGCCAAGAAGAAACCGCCGCGCGGGCCTCGCTTGCTGCGCAGCACATTGGCTCGCACCAGCTGCTGGAGAATCTTGAGCAGATATTCCAGCGGAATATTGTATTCCTTCGAAATACGGGCGGCCAGGACAGCGCCGTCTTTGTAATTCTGCGCTATGTATCCTACTGCCACCAATGCATAACCGGTCGATCTGCTGATTTTCATAGTAACCTCCTGACATAAAGGTTTATGTTGATACCTTTGGTCCAACCAAAAACCGCTACAATGACTATCTATACTATAATTATCAGCAATTGTTCAGGAGTTGCAAGGGATTATTTGTCGAAAAATAATAATTTATAAAATTTCGAGCGGAATAAAGGATATTAGGGGTCTTTATGTGCCTTTTGCTGTGTTTCGTCTGATGTTGTTCGATTAATTCATAACTACTGTCGCCATCTGGCTTTACGAACCATTAGCGGAGGCATTTGCTCCGGTTTGACATAGGTCATATTAGGCTTGACACAGCTCCTTTGGCTGGGGTAAACCCGCACGGTATATTCTCCTTCTTTGGTTGGATCTTCCGGCTCCAACCATTTTTTTAGCAATAGTTGCAGTATCTTCATCGTACCTATCCAGACAATTTTTCCCTTTATCGACATCTCTAAGATGCTTCTTAACATCCCGAATACTTCTTTTCAGCGATTTTCCGTCTTTCCGGAAGGGCTGTTTTCGTTATAATCAAAATGCTGTATTAAAAGATAACCATGAACCGGAGCTGTTATGGAAACTATTCATCGGCACTCAAAAACTACCTCGCACTTCAGTCTGCAATATCTGTTAGCCGGCTCGTGGATGCCGGAAAGGACAAAAACCATCGAATTTGAAAAATCCCTCCTTGATAATGGGCTGGATTTTGCGGAAACCCATCTGCAAGACAAGGCTTTCATCCTGTCCCGCAGCCAGCCCTCGCCGCTGCAAATTAAGCTCGAAACTCCCGGCCAGCAGGTGATGACGATTACAGTTATTTCGCAGAATCCCCAGTACGACTTGGAGATGTTCTGCCGGGACACACAGGCGATTACACAGGCATTTGAAAAGACCTGGCCGTCGGAGCATTACCAGCTCTTGACCGCCACCGGCAAAATACATCATCTTTACAGTTCTTCCGTTCATGCGTTCAAGTATCTGTGGGAAGACCGTCTTGGTCAGCTGCCGCAGGATTTTGTGGTTTTAGGTTCCCGGCCCGTTGCCGGCGGGGGACTCCGCCTGCTGATACCCCCCCATTCCGTTGACGGCTCCGAGCCGGTTTCCATAGAGCTGCGGATCGAGTCCTTTTTGCGCGAGACCAATAAGCTGTTCGTTGAAACGATCTTTACTTGGCCGCGGCCCCGAATTGTAAACAAAATGGCCGGGTTCGGCGCCCAACAGCAGATGGAGCAAATCGAAAACTTCGCAGCTAATGAAGTATGGGCCTTTATCACCCATACCCGAAACCCGCAGGCCTGATGCTTTCCGACGGCTTGAGGGCACAGAACAAAAGAAAATGCCGAGGGTGGGGAGAATGTTATCTTTTTTAGGGTAAAAATAGACCAAAAATGGGGTTCTATTATGCCGGCGGCTGTGAATGCCAAGCGGCGGAGGGTCTGCGGAATGGTTTAGCTGACAGCAGCGGAGAATGTTCCGTTTGCCGTTTATTGAAGTGGTGTTGGGGAAAGTTCAAGAAAGCTTTGCAGCGTTTTGCCGCATTTCAACCTGTATAAATTTGACCGTTAAATGGTTTCTTGCATTTAGGGGGTTTTTCGATTACATATATTATTTAGACAGTACCGAAATAACCGGCAAGGAATTGGTATGGAATTAACAGACAATCTGAATATAAAACAGTTTAAGCCGCTGACAACTCCGGAGCAGCTCAAGGCCGATTTGCCGATTACCGAATCTGCCGCCGCACTGGTGGCTGACTCCCGGCGGCAGATCGAGAACATTCTCCGCCGGCAGGACAAGCGGCGAATGGTTATTGTCGGACCCTGCAGCCTGCATGACCTCGAGGCCACGTTCGATTTTGCAAGACGCCTGCAAAAGGTGCAGAAGGAATGCAGCGAACTGCTGCTGGTTATGCGGGCTTATTTTGAAAAACCCCGAACAACTTTGGGCTGGAAAGGAATGCTGTATGATCCGCATCTGGACGGCTCTTATGACATCGATTTCGGCATCCGTCAAAGCCGGCGCATCCTGTGTGAGCTGGCCGCTATTGGCGTACCTGCTGCAACCGAGTTTTTGGATCCGATTGTCCCGCAGTATCTGGCCGACCTGATCTCGTGGGCCGCTATCGGCGCACGGACGGCTGAATCCCAAATTCACCGGCAGATGGCCAGCGGCTTGTCAATGCCCATCGGCTTTAAAAATTCCACCGACGGCAAGCTGTCTGTCGCATTAGACGCCATTCAATCTGCCCAGAATCCGCACTCGTTTCTCGGTATTGACCGCAACGGCAAGGTCATCGTTGCCGAGACACGGGGCAACAAATACGGCCATTTGGTCATGCGCGGCGGCTCGGACGGTCCTAATTACGCCTGTGAATATGTCGCCTTTGCCGAGGCCTTGCTTCGCAAAAACCACATTCTCAACGGCATTGTCATCGATTGCAGCCACGCCAATTCACACAAAAACCACAAACGGCAGCGGGAAGCCTTGCTGGACATTGCCGACCAGATAAAAAACGGGAATATCAGCATCGCCGGCGTTATGCTCGAAAGCTTCATCAAAGAGGGCAAGCAGAGCATCGGTGCCGCCGGCGGCTTAAAATACGGCGTTTCCCTTACAGACAGCTGCATCGGGTGGGAGGAAACAGAAGAGCTTATCAAGGTGCTGGCTGAGGCCGTACGAAACTCCGATGATACACCGTTGACCGTTTGATACCAGCCGGGAGAAACCGTGGGACTTTTTTCAAAAACCGTTCAATATCTCAAAGACCATTTAACCAAAACCCGATCGCGGATTGCCAGCGGTCTGTCGTCACTGCTGCCGTTCGGCCGTGACCTTGATGACACTCTGCTTGAGCAGCTGGAGGAAACCCTCATCAGCGACGATATCGGCGTGGAAACAACAACCCGTCTGATAAATGACTTGCGGGCAGCTTACAAAAAGGGCGCAATTAAGAAAACGGAAGAAGTTCTACCGTTTCTAAAAGAACGTCTCAAAAGCTGCTGGCCGCCGCAAGACCGTCAGCTCAATCAGGCCGCTTCCGGCCCAACGGTCATTTTGGTTGCAGGCATCAACGGCTCCGGCAAGACCACCAGCATCGCCAAATTAGCATACATGCTTACTAAAAACGGCAAAAAGGTCATCGTTGCCGCCTGCGACACCTTCCGGGCGGCGGCTGTCGAGCAGCTGACCATTTGGGCCGAACGCATCGGCGTTCAGATTGTCAAGCACAAATCCGGCTCCGACCCGGCTGCGGTGGCCTATGATGCCTGTCAGGCGGCTATCGCCAGAAATGCCGACTATGTAATTATGGATACGGCCGGCCGCCTGCATACGCAGAAGCATCTGATGGAAGAACTGGCCAAAATCCGAAATGTCATTGCCAAGCACATCCCCGGTGCGCCGCACGAAGTCATCCTTGTGATTGATGCCACCACCGGCCAAAATGCCATTATGCAGGCCAAAATTTTTACGCAATCCATTCAGGTAACAGGCATATTTTTAGCCAAACTCGACGGCACGGCTCGGGGCGGCATTGTTCTGGCGATTCGCGATATGCTCAACATTCCTGTCAAATTCGTGGGGCTGGGTGAAACACCCGAAGATATCACTGAATTCGACCCGGATGAATTTGTTGAAGCTCTGTTTAACTAAACTGTCTGTTATTGCCCTTGCAGGAAAAGCTGGACAATAACCTTATTTCATTTACGGATAAATGCCGTCGGCTGTTATGCCTTACGGCACTTCCTGTGTGGGGGCTTCCGGCTGAACAGGTTCGACCTTCATACGGGGTGACTGCACTATCACGCCCAGCCGTCCCAGCTCGCCGGCTACTTCCGATTGATACGGATCCAGCTCGAAGCTGCGCCGCAGGTATTCTTCCGCCAGCGTCTTATCGCCGTTGGCCAGATAAAAATACCCCAGCTGCTTAAACACTACCGGTGAATTAGGAGCCAGATTGGCCGCCTGCTGGTAGCAGGTCAGGGCAAACTCGTTAAGCCCTTCATTCTGAAATGCCCTGCCCAGCCGCAGTGACGCATCCGCCGAAGTGGCTGCTTGACTGGTGTACAATTCTGCGGCCACCTTGGCACGCTGGGCATCCTTGCGGACCTGCCAAGTCTTTACCACACCTGCCTGCGCTGGATAATGCACGGGATTGAATTGTATCGCTACCCGATATTCCCACTCGGCTTTGTCCATCAAACCGTCGGCAAAGTACAGCTTGCCCAGCTGATAATGGGCTTCTGGATTCTCATATTTCATCTCTATCTGGCGAAGCAGTTCTGACTTCTGCACCTCCTGCTGGGTCGTAGGGCCTTTGTTTGAATCCCCGCAGCCTCCTATTGCCAGACATAATACCATGATGATTGCTATCCTTGCCATATATGCCTCCATCGAAATTTTCAGTCTATCCGTATCCAATTTTTCTCTATTGTCTGTCAACTGCACCGTTTTTGCAAGGCAAAAGCCGTATATTCTTTTTCGTCACTCCGGGCTGTTTTTCTAAATATCTAAATTCTGCACTTCCAGCGCATGTTCCTGTATAAATGCCCGCCTCTTTTCAACATCATCACCCATTAAAATGCTGAACAGGCGGTCTGCTTCGCCGGCATCTTCCAGACGCACCTTCAGCAGCGTCCGGGTTTGCGGGTTCATCGTGGTCTCCCATAGCTGTTCGGAATTCATCTCGCCAAGTCCCTTGAACCGCTTGATTTCCATATCCCGCGAGCCAATCTGCCGTATCACCGCCGGCACCTGATCCAGCGAGGCCGCACTGAACTCCTCTGGTCCGTTAAGAATAGCAAACCGTGACGGCTGCTCTTCGCCGGAATCAGCCTTCTGCTGCTTAAGATAATAATCGCGCCAGTCGAGACCAAAATCCTCCTTCAGCCGCGCGCAGATTTCGTTTAAGCGCAAAACCTCATGAAGCTCCTCGGCAAAAAACGTCTCATCCAGATCCTGTGCTTCGGTCTGCGTTGCATTCAGCTCCACAAGGCGCTTCTCGTAAGAATCTTTATCATAGTAAAACTCATCCTGCCCCTGCGAGCGGATTTGGTAAATCGGAAGAACAGAACCGTCGTAATACTTCTCCACAAAATCGCTGAAAACAATGCCGCGCCGGTTGAGAATATGAATGCCCCGTTCGGCTTCGTTGAGTATTTTGACCAAAAATGCCAATTTAGGCTGCTCATACTCTCTGCATGAGCCGTCGAAATTGCGGATTATCAGCCGCGAACCTTCCAGTCCGCGGTTTTCCGTTTTTTTGCGCATTTGGGACTCATTGAGGATATATTCGGAATCTTTCTGCCCTTTGCGGTGAATCTCGTACAGCGGCGGCTGGGCAATATAAATCCGCTCATGTTCTATCAGCTGCGGCATCTGCCGGAAGAAAAAGGTCAGCAGCAGTGTCCGAATATGGGCCCCGTCTACATCCGCATCGGTCATTAGAATGATTTTGCCGTAGCGGCACTTGTTAATATCAAAATCATCAGCCCCAATTCCGGTACCTAAAGCACTAATCAGCGTGCCGATTTCCTCGTGCGCCAGCATCTTTTCCAGCCGGGCCTTTTCCACATTGAGGATTTTGCCCCTCAGGGGGAGAATTGCCTGAATCGTCCGGTCGCGCCCGCCTTTGGCTGAACCGCCTGCTGAATCGCCCTCAACAATGAAAATCTCCGTGTTAACCGTATCGCGGCTGGAGCAGTCCCACAATTTGCCGGGCAGACTGGTATTGCTCAGTGCTCCTTTGCGGCGTGTCAGCTCGCGGGCCTTGCGGGCCGCTTCGCGGGCGGCGGCGGCCTGAATGGCCTTGTTGAGAATCCGCTTGGCTTCGGCCGGATTTTCTTCCAGATACTGCGCCAGCTGCTCATTGACCATTGTTTCAACAAAGCTGGCAACTTCGGGATTAGATAGACGCACTTTGGTTTGTGCCTCAAAATGCGGCTCCGGCACTTTGACGGATATGACCGCCGTCAAACCTTCCCGCAAATCCTCGCCGACAGGGGCAGTCCCCGATTTGAGAAGATTGGCGCTGCGGGCATAGTTGTTCATTGTGCGGGTCAGTGCCGTCCGGAAACCCGACAAATGCGTGCCGCCGTCTATATTGCGGATATTGTTGGCAAACGCCAGCACATTTTCGGCATATCCGTCGTTGTACTGCATCGCCAGCTCACAGGATAAACCTATCTCGGGGTCTTCTTTCTGGAAATACATCACTTCGGATACCGGCACCTTGCCTTCGTTGAGATACTCGACAAACGCTCGAATCCCCGCCTCATAGTGGTAGGTCTCTTTCTTCTGAATCCGGTCATCCTGAAAGGTAATATGCACCCCGCCATTCAGATAGGCCAGCTCCCGAATGCGCTTCTGCAGAATCTCGTACTTGAATTCGATGGTATCAAAAATCGTATCGTCCGGCAGGAATGTTATGCGGGTGCCCCGCTTGGTCGTCTCGCCGATGTCGCGCACAGGGCCTTTGGGAACTCCCCGCTGGCATTCAAAATGGTAATGCCGGCCTTTGCGCCAGACGTCGGCCTCCAGCCATTCGCTCAGCGCATTGACCACACTGACCCCAACGCCGTGCAGGCCGCCTGAAACTTTGTAAGCGCCTTTGTCGAATTTGCCGCCGGCATGCAGTGTCGTCAGTACAACATCCAACGCACTCTTTTTGGCTTCCTCGTGTATTTCCGTGGGAATCCCGGAGCCGTTGTCTTCTACCGAGCAGCTTCCGTCAACGTGAATCTGCACAAGGATGCGGTCGCAGCGGCCTACCAATGCCTCATCGATGGCATTATCCAGCACTTCATAAACAAGATGATGGAGACCGCCCTCTTGGCAATTGCCGATATACATATCCGGACGCTTGCGGACGGCTTCCAAGCCTTCCAGAATCTTTATATTACTGGCATCATAACTATGTTCAGTCATCTTATGTCATACTCCTGAATACTACACAGCCAGCGGCACCAGACGGATGGTACGTATCCGGCTGCCGGGCAATTGTTGTCGGATTTGCTCCAGCAAGTGGCTGGTCAGCAGCTGCATTTGATACATTGGCGCTCCCGGCTGAACCTGAATATACAGCGTGTGTCCAGCAATTTTGTCCGGCCGGCAAAACGGCTGCAGGGACGGCGGTATTACCTCTTTCCAGACATCGGAAACGGCAGCGCCCTGCTCCAGCATCCTGCTTCGCTCCCGCAGGAAAGTTTCTATCACTTCTCCAAGGCGAATGTCCGATTTTCTCTGCTGGCCGATTCGCTGCGTTACACTGTGCAGAAGACGTTCTTCATCCACCTGTTTGCTGCAGGCCATAAGAATGCCCATTAGGCCGGTCTCACAGATTGACCGGCATCACGATATATAGGAAGTTGGAACCGCTCTTGATTAGACCGGGACGATCCGGCTGGCCCAGATGGAGTTCAAATGTATCGGCGCCTATCACGCGCAGAACATCTATGAGAAATTGAGGATTGAAGCCGATTTCTATCGGCTCACCGCTGTAGTCAACCGCCATATCTATCTGGGCGTCGCCGGTTTCGGGAGCACGGCTGGTCAGCACCAGCGACCCTTTGTCCAGCGCCAGCCGTATCCCCTTGCTGTCTTCATTAGCCAGCAGTGCCGCTCGCCGGACAGCACTGAGCATCTGGGCTGTATTGAGCGTCAGTTTTTTCTCGTAGTCCTTCGGAATAATGTCTTCGTATTTCGGGAAGTTGCCTTCCACCAGATTGGAACTCACCACGACCGAGCCGCTGGCAAGGACAATCTGATTGTTTACAAAACAGATTTGGGCGGTCTCGTCTCCGTTATGCTGGGTGATCTTCAGCAGCAGCGACATAGTGCGGGCCGGCACAATGATGCGGCCGTCCGGAATCTTGCCGCTCTTTTCCAGAGCCACAGTTGCTTTGGCCAAACGCCGGCCGTCGGTAGCGACTAACGACAGCTTTTTGCCCGCAACCTCCCAAAGAACACCGTTTAGGGCGTAGCGTGTGCTTTCGCGTGCAGCCGCAAAGACCGTCTGCTCAATCCCCTCCTGAAGACCGAGCAGTTTTACTTCCAGCTCGGCAGTGCCGTCAAAGACGGGGATAGTCGGGTATTGCTGCGGGTCATGTCCGTAGATGGTAAAACGGCTGTCTGAACCGACCAAGTTAACAGCCGATTCCGTCGCTTCCATTAACAAAACATCATCTTGGCTTTCACGAACAATCGATGACAACTTTTCAGCCGGCACAATCACTTCTCCGGGCTTATCGATTTCAACCTGATTGACCAGATATGTAATACCGGCTTCAAGATCGGTAGCACCGATTCGGATGGATTCTTTTTCCGTTGTGATTTTCAGACATTGCAGTATCGGCTTGGGTGTCCTGCTGGGTATTACCGTCGTTACCAAACCCAATGCTTCCTGCAAAGCTGCGCGGTTGAACTTGACTTTCATAGCTTCCTCATTTATTGGTTTTTTGTCTGTCCTTGCCAAGTCTGAATCGACCCCATAATGTACCCGAAAACCGTGTTCTTGAAAAGAGTTTGAAACGGTAAAAAATTAAGATTTTGAACAATTCCCGGGCCAAGGGCATAGATGCAGCCGGAACTGAGGATCTTAAGAAGTAATAGATGGTTTAATCTTTATAATCGTATTTGTCATAAGTTCTGTAAAATTGTAAACTATATAAGCACGCAATTTGCAAGATTTGTATAATAAAGTACTTATAATTAAGATGATAAAATGCTGATTGCGGATAAGTTGTTAGAAAAGCTGTTAGCAGCTATGATGAAACAAAAAAAATAATGTGATTAAATGTAATAATATGGAAAATAGAACAGAATAATTAACAACACAGACACAAGATTTAACAGGTTATCAACAGAAGAAAAATTTATTTACCTCTTTATAGACAAAAAAAGTATTGTATCGGTGTATAATAAACATATTGTTATCGGTCAACAGGACGTTTATAATCTCGCACTTAAAGAAATAAATATCAATACATTAAATATCCACAATTGTTTATTGATGAAGCAAAAATTAGGGTAAAGGCAGGCGACGGCGGTCCCGGCTGCGTCAGTTTTCGCAGGGAGAAGTTTATTGCCAAAGGCGGCCCTGACGGGGGTGACGGCGGGCGCGGCGGAGATATTATATTTAAGGCCGATCCTTCGCTGGATACGTTACTGGATTTTTCCGGCAGGCATGACTGGGTAGCACGGAATGGCTCTCCCGGCGAAGGTGCGAACCGGCATGGAGCCGATGGACCGGATTTGATTATTCCAGTTCCTGTTGGAACGCTGATTTACGACGAAGAATACGGCCTGCTTCTGAAGGATATGAATGAGCCGGGAATGCAGGTCTGCATCTGCCGGGGCGGCCGCGGCGGCGAGGGAAACAAGGCCTTTGCAACGTCCACCCGCCAAACGCCGCGTTTTGCAACACCCGGCAAACCCGGTCAAGAAAGGCATTTGCGGCTTGAATTGAAGCTTATAGCCGATGTTGGGCTTGTCGGTATGCCCAACGCCGGCAAAAGCACGCTGATTTCGCGCTGTTCCGATGCACACCCCAGAATTGCTGATTATCCCTTCACAACGCTGTCGCCGGTTCTGGGGATTGTGGAACTGACCGGATTTCGCAGATTTGTAATGGCTGACATACCCGGCCTGATAGAGGGAGCACACCGAGGGGCCGGTCTGGGACACGATTTTCTCCGCCATATCGAGCGAACGCGGATTCTGGTGCATATCCTCGATATTCTGCCGTCTGACAACTCAGACCCTATAGAAAACTACCGTACCATCCGGCGGGAGCTGGAGCTGTATAGTCGGGTTCTTACAGAAAAGACTGAAATCATCGTACTTAATAAAGCTGATCTTGACCCGGAAAGACTTTTTTGCGAAGAGATACGCAAGCGCCTGAATAAAAATCCCGAAGATATATATGTGATTTCGGCCGCCACTGGCGAAGGCGTCCTTCAGCTTAACGAGCGGCTCTGGGCTGTTGTAAAAGGAAAAACAGATGAATCTGATAGCGATTGATATAGGAAATACCAACATCAAAGTGGCTTTTTTTCTCGACGACGAAGAAAAGCTCATCAAAAGCCTCAGTGGTTACGAGGCCGAAATCTTCCTGCAGCTTCAGGAAACACTGGCCGAATGCTGGGACCAGATTCCGCTGGTCAAGGGCTCCGAACAGATGGTACGGGACGGCGTCATAGTTGTCAGCTCCGTAAAGCCCGAATGGACAGAAATGGTTCGCGAGGCCGTCAAAGATGAGCTGGCCCAGAAGATTATGGTTATCGGAGAAGACATTCCGCTGCCGATTGAAACAGCCACGGATGATCCGTTTCAGGTAGGAACAGACCGGCTTGTTACAGCCGCAGCGGCCTATTCAGTCATTGAAGACGCTGTTGTGGTGGCCGATTTCGGTACGGCAGTTACTGTGGATTTAGTGGATGAAAACGGTGTTTTTCTTGGCGGCACAATCTCGCCCGGCTTTGATTTGTCGATGAAGGCAATGAAAGCCGGCACAGCCCGCCTGCCGCAGGTGGCGATGCAGAAGCCGCTGGATGTGTACGGCGCCAATACAGAAGAGGCGATGCGTGCGGGCGTCTACTGGTCGGCTGTCGGTCTTCTGGAAACGGTCTGTCGAAAGTATGCCGAGCAGCTGGGCAAATGGCCGCATGTGATTCTAACCGGCGGGGCGGCTGGCCTGATACGCGACGACTGCACATTTGTGGATTCCTATGTTCCGGATTTGGCTGTACGCGGAATTATGATTGCCTACAAAAAATACCTTTATGAGAAGGCCCACATTGCGGAGCTGGACGCCGAAAAGCCCATAAAGCCGCCGGCTGAGGAATAGCGATGGCTTGTCCGGACAATCTGGTTAGGGAGTTTGTCGAAGCCTGCCACAAAGTCGCCGCACTTGGGCTGGTGCAGTGCAGCAGCGGCAATATGTCACGGCGCATCGGGCCGGATACAGCCCTGCTGACAGCCAGTCGTTCGTGGCTGGCAGAGATTACCGATCAGCAAGTCGCAATCTGCGGGATTCAGACAGGCCAATGCCTCAACGGCAAGATACCAACCTGCGAAAGTGTCTTTCACTTGGGAATCTTAAAAAACAGACCTGACGTCAATGTTGTGCTGCATTTCCAGAGTCCTTATGCCACAGCCCTCGCCTGCGGAAATCCGCTAAAATGGAACTATAATGTCATCATCGAAGTACCGGTTTATATCGGTATTCCGGCTGCAGTGGACTACTTTCCCCCCGGCTCGCCGGAATTGGCACAGGCGGTTATTGAAGAGATGAAAAATCCGCAAACACAGCTGGCGTTTATGAAAAATCACGGTTTGGTTGCGGTCGGTGTTGATTTCAACGATGTGATTCAGAAAGCAGTTTTTTTTGAACTGGCCTGTCAGATTTTACTGACCAATCCCAATGCCCGCCCTTTGCCGCAAGAGGCAGCAGATGCACTGCGCCGGTCCAGCAAGGCCTAGGCAAGCCAAAATGCTTTCCGGCACTCCATTGGTCTGCTGGATTTTTGAAAGATATGCTGTGCAATTTCAGAACACTTGCCCGAGAGTGCGGTTTTTCTGTCATCAAAGCTAAAAAGCAGCGTCCCTCAGAGCCCAATCATCTACAGCCGGACTATAAGGCGTCAGGAAGAAATCAAAAGAATCACATCAGGGTCGGTAATCCCGCTTGGCCGGATGGGCAGCAATATATTCCACGATCAGCTTGATAGTATTGTCCAGATCCTTGGTCGAGATGACCTCTACCGGCGTATGCATATAGCGGTTTGGAATGCTGATAAGTCCAACAGCCGCGCCCCCGCGGGCAAGCTGCATAGCATTCGCATCAGTGCCAGTGCCGCGCGGTTCGGCTGTTACCTGATAGGCAATTTTTCTGGATTTGGCTGTTTTGAACAGTTCACGCTCCATGATAGGATTGATATTCGGTCCCCGATGTAGAACCGGTCCTTTGCCCAGCTTGACTTCACCGGTCTTTTTGGGATTGGTATCCGGATGATCGCTGGCGAAAGTTACATCAATTGCAATCCCCGCATCGGGCTTGATGGAGTAGCTGGAAGTAATCGCACCGCGCAGGCCGACTTCTTCCTGTACTGTGGCAACACCCACTACGCAGACGTTAAGCTTGCGGCCTGCCAAAGCCCGCAGGCATTCGGCGACCACAAATGCACCGGCCTTGTCGTCGGCGGCACGGGTAACCAGCTTATCATCATCCAGCCGGCGGCAGACAACATCCACCACCATCGGGTCGCCAATGGCCACACGCTTGAGAGCATCCTTGCGCGAATTGGCGCCGATATCGACCCAAATATCGTCCATTTCTACGCTCTTTTTGCGTTCTTCCGGTGTCATCAGGTGAATAGCCTTGCGCCCGATGACCCCGAAAACGGGTCCCTTCTCGGAGGCAATAGCAACACGCTGGCCAATCAGCAGCGCCGGATCCATCCCCCCGATCTGGGCAACATAAAGATAGCCCTTCTCATCGATATGTGTAATCATCAGCCCAATTTCATCAATATGGCCGGCCAGCATAAACTTCAGCGGCGCCTTGGGATTCAGCACGGCAATGCTGTTGCCATGCACATCACCGGACAGTTCATCGACACTGTCTTTGACGTATGCCCGCCAGAGTTTGGCCGCCGGCTGCTCAAAGCCCGACGGACTGGGCGTTTCCAGCAGCTCTTTTAAGAACTGTTCAGATGCCTTGTTCATTATTTTCATCCTGCATACAGTGAGTTCTGGTTTTTGCTGTTTATTATATGAATCCCTACTCCCAATGCAAACCGAAAATCAATCCTGTCCGAACAGGTGCTCTTCTATTTGCCGATTATTCAAAATCACAGTTGACTTTGACATCTGGATTTAACACAATACAGGCAGACAAAACCTCTTTTTGGAAAGGACTATGGTATGAAGCATCGATTGCAAATTGCGGCGGCACTCATCGCTTTAGCCGGTATGATGTTGGCCGGCTGCTCCACACAAAAACTCACGTGCAGTCAGGTTGCCAGCCAACTGGCGGTGTCGTCCAACAAAGCCATCAAGCCTGTGCCTCGGTCCAATGACTGGTGGAAACAGCGCCATGATGCTGTTGTGGAACGGGTCAAACAGGGCAATGTCGGCATCCTCTTCATCGGCGATTCGATCACGCACGGCTGGGACAGTCAGAAAGAGCTGTGGGATGCTTCGTTCGGCCGGTGGAATCCCGTCAACGCCGGCTTTAGCGGCGACCGCACCGAACATGTCCTCTGGCGGCTGGAAAACGGCGAAATCGACGGCATCCAGCCTAAAGCGGCTGTTCTGATGATTGGCACCAATAATTCCAACGGGGATGAATACACAGCGGAGCAGATTGCCGAAGGTATTCAGGCAATTGTCTGCACGCTGCGTACCAAACTGCCGCAGACCAAGGTGCTTATTCTGGCGATTTTCCCGCGCGGATCGAGAGAACAGATGGCCGACAAAACCCAGAATGGTTCCTACAATCCCCAATGGGCCAAAAATGACCAGGCAAGCAGGCTGGCCAGTCAGCTGGCAGACGGCAAATGGATTTATTACCTCGATATCAATAAGGCGTTTCTGAATGAAAACGGTGTTCTAACCCGTGAAGTGATGCCGGATCTGCTTCACCCCAAGGAAAAGGGCTACCAAATCTGGGCCCAAGCAATGTTGCCGACACTTGAAAAATTGATGGCAGACTAAATTTTTCACCATCTGCAGCACTTATCAAAGATGCATCCCTGAAGAGGGATGCATCTTTTTTTATTGAGATAGCCTTTGCCTTCCGGCAGGATGAGCGCAAAATAAAAGCCAGATTCAGCATGTGAACCTGGCTTCGGAGGAGGGTGATGAGAAGAAATTCGTATGATTATTGCGGCTTTCCCGCTCCTCTCTACATTTATAAACGTTTGAAAAAGAAAAATGTTTTCAAAATTCAGAAATTTTTTACCTTTCCCAGAAGGCGGCAGTATTGTAGCCCCGTATTTGTGTAATTCAAGAAAAATTTTAGAAAAATATTAAAAAAGTGTTAAAAATATTTGAGACTTGATTTATATCAGACAATAAAGATATATATATATTTAAAAAGAACAATATAAACCATTATATTTACTCAAAAAGGCCAATATTATAGGTCGTTATAAAATGCATAACCGCCTCTTTTTTATGTCGATACTATGACAAGTCAGCCATTTCACACAAGTCAACTGTTAAAAATGCCCTTCTTAAAGTCCTATTTAGAAATGGTTATGCCCCCTAAAATACAGATGGAGGATAAAAAAGATCGCTCCAGACAGCCGACCAGTCCGTTATGCCGTAACCGCGCAGATATAGAAGGTAGTGAAGCACTATAAAGGCCAGACAAGTTCCCGATATGCCGGCGCGCAGTCCTTTCAGATATTGCCTATCGATGCGGGGTCTGCAAAAAAACTCGACTGCCAGCGCTGCCAGCGGGCCGATAATCCCGAACGACAAAGCAAACGCCCCGGCCAGATAGCCGGTCAGGAATGTCAACGGATGCGACAGCATACGTAAACTCCTTACAAATTTATTCCCGAAGCTGCCGCCGCAGTTATAGGCCGCCTGTTGGCTTGTTCAATGTTTGTCTGCAGCGACCAGCCAAAGGGCGTGAATCATCCCCGGCAGCCCGAAGCACAGCGTCAGCAAGATATTCAGCCAGAAATGCAAACCGACACCAACCTGCATAAAGGCCGCAACGGGAGGAAGAAAAATGGCCAGAATGATTTTCACCAGCTTCATACACAATACTCCTTAATTGCTCTGCAATATGTACAAACAAGGCCGATTTTAAACAATTTTTTTCCTATGTCTATTGCTTTTATCGGCAGATTGTCCGAAAAACTGTTTTTTGTCTGTTTTTCTGCTCACCAGCCCGTATAATTTTTTCCTGCCGAATTGCAAACGAACAGAAAAAGTATGAGTAAACCGGAAATACTGGGAATTGGATTGGGATTGGGCGCGGCTTTTTTTCAGTCGCTGTCGTACCTGTGTTCGCGGCTGTTTATGAAGCGCCATCAGGACAACATTCTTGCTCTGCTGGCTTTGTCGCATATAGCGATGGGGATCGTTTCGCTGGCGGCGGCGGTTCTGCTGCGGCCGGCGGCAATGCCTGCCCTCCATTGCTATCTGAAGGCGCTGCTGGGGGCTTCTGGTTTTTATCTGCTGGGGCAGTTTTTTTTGTTTGCTTTCATTACCCGCACAGAACCGTCGCGGATTTCACCCCTGCTGGGACTGAAGGTCTTTATGCTGGCTGTTATCGGGGCAGCTTTCCTCGGTCAGCAGTTTCAAACAGCCCAATGGCTGGCAGTGCTGTGCAGCACGCTGTCT
The DNA here is from genome assembly GCA_018052735.1 of Phycisphaerae bacterium. Classification (GTDB taxonomy): domain Bacteria; phylum Planctomycetota; class Phycisphaerae; order Sedimentisphaerales; family Anaerohalosphaeraceae; genus 4572-13. The sequence goes on from JAGPMT010000002.1 coordinate 53,183, forward strand.
GTATTTCTTCTGTCATATGCCGGCGGCCGGCTGGAATGGCCGTTTGTAGGAATGGGTCTGCTGGTCTGTCTGTTTTACTGCCTGTCGGACATTAACATCAAGATTTTAGTGGACTATTTCGGCTTTATGGGCCCGATTCGCGGCGCAGCCATGGCCACTGCCCTGTGCTATATCTTCTGCGGACTGGTCGGTGCGGGGGTGCTGCTGTTTAGACCCTCCTGTTCGACCCGTCAGACATGGCTGTATGCGGCACCGTTTGCCGCAAGCTGGTTTATTGCGATGATTCTGCTGTTTTCTTCTTTTGGTCTGATCGGAGTAGTCTTCGGCAATATTATGCAGTCAGTACGGGGCATTCTTTCCATCCTGCTGGCGTTTGCTGTGGCGCATCTGGGTTTTGAAGCGCTGGAGCCGAAGGCGTCGGCCCGACAGATTATCCAGCGTACGCTGGCGGCGATTTTGATGTCGGCCTCGGTCGCCTTGTTCCTTTTTTCCTGAGAGGGAAAAATTAAGCCCTGTCAGCAGAATATGTACCCGGCGGGCCGATAATTTTTTTAAAATCTCCCGAAAAAAACTTTCAATGTCTACCGGCTTTTTTATAATTAGGCCGCTTTTATGAACAGATTGTACGGAGACCGGTACGATGCATGAGATTATGCCGATTTCTCAAACAGGGTATAAAAAACTTCGGGAAGAACTCGAGCAGCTAGAACATCAGGCGGCAGAGTTGCGGCAGCGGGTGGCCGAAGCCCGCGAGCAGGGCGACTTGCGGGAAAATGCCGAATATATCTACGGACGCCAGAATCTCGGCTTTATCGAGGGGCGTATGGGGGAAATCCGCGGCAAGCTGAATTATTCAAAAGTGGTGGACTGTACGCAGGTTCCCAGCGACAAGGCCGGCTTTGGAACGGTGGTTACCCTGCTGGATTTGGATACGAAAAAGAAGGTTACCTATCAGCTTCTGGGACCATATGATTCCGACCTGACCGATGACAGCATTTCCATCCTGTCGCCCATCGGAGAGGCCCTTGTCGGTCTGGCGGCAGGCGACAAAGTCTCGGTAGATGTCCCCCGCGGCCGGCTGCATTTTGAAATTCTGGAAATTGCCAAATCGCCCATTCAATAAAGGAACCCACCCCGCCGGTTCAGCGTCGGCATAAGTGTCGGGTTCTGCGGCCGGACGGTTTGATTCAGCCCTCCAGTGTTTTGCCGTCCAAAACCTTCCATGGCAGGCCGCAGCGGTTCAGGTCGTCCATAAACGGATCCGGATCGAACTGCTCCAGATTCCACACGCCCGGCCGCTTCCATTTGCCTGTCAGCATCATTTTCGCGCCAATCATCGCCGGCACGCCGGTGGTATAGGAAATCGCCTGCGAGCCGGTCTCCTTGAAGCACTCAGCGTGGTCGCAGACATTGTAAATCATCATCTGTTTCTGCTTGCCGTCTTTTACGCCGTCAAAAATGCAGCCGATGCAGGTCTTGCCCGAGTAGGTTGTTCCCAGCGATCCCGGATCCGGCAGCACGGCTTTGAGAAACTCCAGCGGCACAATCTTCTGGCCCTTGAAGTCAATCGGTTTGATGCTGGTCATTCCAACATTCTGCAACACCTGCAAGTGCGTCAGGTAGGCCTGTCCGAATGTCATCCAGAATCGAATGCGGCGCAGACCCTTCATATGCTTGACCAGCGATTCCAGCTCCTCGTGATACAGCAGGTACGACCGTTTTGGACCGACCTCGGGGTAATCGATATCCATGGACACGCTCATCGGCTCGATTTCAATCCAGCGGCCATTTTCCCAGTACTTGCCTTTTTGGGTGATTTCGCGAATATTGATTTCGGGGTTGAAATTTGTCGCAAACGGGTGCCCGTGCTGGCCGGCATTGCAATCGACAATATCAACAGTATGAATTTCATCATAGAAATGCTTTTGGGCATAGGCGCAGAACACATTGGTAACGCCCGGGTCAAAGCCGCTGCCTAAAAGAGCCATAATTCCTGCCTTCTGGTAGCGGTCATGATAAGCCCACTGCCATTTATACTCAAATTTGGCCTCATCCTTCGGTTCGTAATTGGCTGTATCCAGATAGTCGGTTTTTGTATCCAGACAGGCATCCATAATCGGCAAATCCTGGTACGGCAGCGCTGTATTGATGACTATATCGGGCCGATGTTTGTGTATTAAAGCAATGATCTGCGGCACACTGTCGGCATCCACCTGTTCGGTTGTTATCGGCCGCTTGAGGGCTGCGGCGATTTTGTCGCATTTGGCTTTGGTTCGGCTGGCCAGCACTATCTGGCTAAAAACGTCCGGCTGCTGGGCACACTTATGAACCACTACATTGCCGACTCCGCCAGCTCCGATGATCAGCACTTTGGACATCGTTTCTATCTCCCTGACTGTTTCCTGTTTTGTACCATCGGCTGAATTTATACCACAGTCGGCCGAAAAATCCAATCCTTATTCCGAAGCGCACCAAGACCGCTATCAAAAAAATCAGGTATCCCCAAAGGAATGGGCGGCTGCTGAGAGGGTATACAATTTAGGCAAATGTTTTCAGGTTTGCTTTATTTTAGATCCTATGAAAAGCATACACTGACTTCCTCCCCTCCTTTGCTTGCTGCGCCGAGGCCGAGATAGCGGCCTTTGGCGCCCTCGTTTGCGGATTAATTAATCCGCGATTGGTCAGCACTGGTGTTTAGCCGTGCTTGAGCAATCTGCTGTTCGGTCTTCTGAAGTTCAGCCAGAATAGCAGCCGCCTGTTCGGCACAGGATGATTGCGACTCGATGCAGTCCTCCAAAATATGCCGTGCATAGGCCAGCCGGCCCTCTTTAATGCCGGCTTGGGCGGCTTCGAGGCGGGCCCGTTCCAAGGTCCGGTCCCAGCGCCGCTCGGCGGCGGCTTTACGGCTGGTTTCCGAACATCCCAACAGCGACAGCAGAACGAGGATCGCCACAGCGATCAGGATAATTGTGTGTCCATTTTTCATAGTATCCTTCTTTCTCGTCTTTTTCGCAGCAATGCAGTACATCATAGTGTCATTTATGGTTTTCGATGGTTTTAAAAAGCGCAAAACAACGCTTGAACTGTTTCCTTATAAAACCATACGAAATAATTTTTCGAATGCCAAATCCTTGTTTTGAAGGAACACGCAAAAATGACCTATTATCGCTGTTTTCGGTAAATCAGAACGTTTTTCTTTGGGAAAATATTGCAGAAATGACCTTTGGGAAGGATATTTTTTAGTATCCTGAAAGGATATTTTTAACGGCTTTTATATCAGGTTTGCCCTGAGCGAAATTATCGGTCTGTTACTTGTATAAAGCCGCTGCTTGCATTTTTTACCGGCGGGCGGCTTTGCGGTGCAGGTGTGTTTTAAGGCAAATCCCGTCAATCAAACGGTTTTTTATTGCCTGCCGACGAAAACGACGAACAGAACGATTCGCTATCGGTATAAGGAGCTAAAAGATATCTTCCTCGAAGTGAATTTCTACACCTTTGCGGTACACGCGGCTGTCCTTGCGCATTTTCCACTGCATTAAATATAGACGGGCAGCGTAGCCGATAGCGGAAAAACCTGCCGCAAAGAAAATAACCATAGCAATAATGGCAAAGATATCCTTTAGTACCCACACCAGCATACCAAGACCGATCAGAATCAGACCGCTTATAAAACTGCTTCTGGCCAAGTCTTTTGTAATCTGCCGAAACGGATTGCTGTGAAAGAAAAAACGAAACATTTTCTGATTCCTTTCAATGGGTTATTATACACTATACGCCTAAAGCCGGCCGCTGGTGCATTATTTTATCCAAATTATGTCCATCCCGCACCGGCCGCATCGAAACTGCACTTGAAACAGATGCCCATCCTCGTCTTCCAGCAGCAGCGGCTCGGCTTGCCCTTCTTGGGGGCATAGATTCAGCTGTTTTCGCAGGCAGTATTTGGTTGTCATCACCGCCTCATTATGCAAGTCGCATCCGCTTTCTGCCGCCGGCTCGATGTGTTCAACTCCGTGCCGCTTGTAAAACGCTTGTGCCTTTTCATTGAGGACATTGCCGCGAAAGTCCAGCCGTTTACGGCAGTACGGCACACTGTTTTTGACAATGCCGCCGGCCCGCCGCGGCCGGCCTGTCAGCCGCGTCTGCACCAATGCCGCCGTCAGCCCCCGTTTGAGTGCATTGAGTACAGAGACAGGCAAAAAGTAGATTTGCTGTGTTTCGATGCGTACATCATTGCAGATAAAGATCGTCCCGCCCAACTTCTGCAGCTGTTTGGCCGCTGTCTGACGGGCCTGCTGCGTTTTCTGTGCAGGCTGCTTATCCAGCGGCAGCGAAAAATGCGCCTGATTGCCCTCTTGGTCAACCCCGGCCAGTGCGACGCCGTTATCTGTATCCTGCAGCGTCATTTGGATAGGAATCTTCCGCTCGCCCAGCCGCTGGAGCTGCTTATGAAATCGATGGTCATAATTGCGGTAAACAGCGGTCCCGACTTTCAGAGAACCGATTTTCTGCGGCCAAACCGTTTGCCCCTCAGCCCGATTGACCATTGTACCGGTAAGGTTTTTATTTTCATCGAAGTAGCAAAGGCCGTCGCCGCTGTGCAGCTGGACGGAGCTGTCCAGCACGAAGCTGTCCCGATGCACCTGCTGGACGATGCCGACACAGCTGCCGATAGATTTGGGCGTGTCTATGCATCCAAAGGAGTCGATGCGGCCGTTAATTCCGTAATCTGTAAAACCCCGGCTGAAGGTTTTCTGCGGATCGGGTTCAAAGTTCAGCCGGCAGATGCCGGAGGAGCTTTTCTGCAATCCCCTTTTGGCAAGGATGCCGTCCAGCAGACGCCGATAGAAACCCACCGTATTGGCCACATACGCCGCATCTTTCAGACGACCTTCGATTTTGAACGAGACAACGCCGGCATCTAACAAAGCCTCAAGATGTGCTGACAGATTGAGATCCTTCAGCGACAGAAGGTAGCGGTTTTTAACAATCGTTCGGCCCTGCGAATCCTTCAGCGTATAAAGCCGCCGGCACGGCTGGGCGCACTGCCCGCGATTGCCGCTGCGCCCGCCGAGAGCATAACTGAGCCAGCATTGCCCGCTTTGACCCACACACAAGGCCCCGTGGATAAAGCATTCCAGTTCAATCGACACCGCTTGTCGGATTTGCTTTATCTGCTCTAAAGACAGCTCCCGTGCCAGAATCACGCGGCTGAATCCAACCTGCTGCAGGAATCGGATATGGTCAATAGTCGTATTATTCATCTGCGTGCTGGCGATCAGGGGCACCGGCGGCAGATCCAGCTCCAGAAGACCTGTATCCTGAATAATCAGCCCGTCAATGCCTGCTTCGTAAAGCTGCTCAATCAGACGGCCTGCCTGCGGCAGTTCGTCATCCGTCAGCAGCGTATTCAGAGCCGCGTACACCCGGACATAATACGGAGCAGCCAGCTCGATGACCCGACGAATGGTTTCAATACTGTTGCCGGCTGCCTGACGGGCGCTGAACTGTTCGGCGCCGATATAGACGGCGTCTGCACCGCACAGAATAGCAGCCTGTGCCGCTTCAAAATCTCTGGCCGGAGCTAACAATTCAACGGTCTGCATTGCTCAGATTATATGCCTAAATGGGCCAATGAAAAAGGCCTCTTTTGCAAGAGGCCTTGTAGTGTTTAGTACATATCCGACGGCGGTGCCGCAGGCGTTTTCTTCTTTTCAGGAATCTCCGATACAATGGCATCGGTCGTCAGCAGCAGCGACGCAATCGATGCGCCGTTCTGCAGGGCTGTACGCTCCACTTTGGTCGGCACAATCACCCCGAATTTAATCATATCGCCATATTCCTTGCGGACCGCATCGTAGCCGAAATTCTTGTCCGACGACTCCATTACTTTCTGAGCGACAATGGACCCGTCCAAACCGGCATTGGCCGCAATCTGCTTAATCGGTGCCACAACCGCCCGCCGGACAATATCCACACCAATCTGCTCATCGCCGGTGCATTTGATCTTGTCCAGTGCCGGCAGGCACCGCAGCATCGATACACCGCCGCCCGGCAGGATGCCTTCTTCAACCGCCGCCCGGCAGGCATGCAGAGCATCTTCCACACGGGCCTTCTTTTCCTTCATCTCGGCCTCGGTAGCCGCCCCGACATTAATCTGGGCAACGCCGCCGGCCAGCTTGGCTAACCGTTCCTGAAGCTTCTCAATATCGTAATCGCTGGTCGAGGCCTCGATTTCCTTCTTGATTTGCTCGATGCGGCCTTTGATATCGCTGGTCTTGCCGGCGCCTTCCACAATCGTAGTGGTATCTTTATCGACTGTGACGCGCTTGGCCTGACCCAGCTGGCTGAGCTCCACATTTTCAAGCTGCAGCCCCAAATCCTCGAACAACGCCTGGCCGCCGGTGAGAATGGCAATGTCCTGCAGCATGGCTTTGCGGCGATCGCCGAAGCCCGGCGCTTTGACGGCACAGACCTGCAGAACACCGCGCAGCTTGTTGACTACCAAGGTAGCCAGTGCTTCGCCCTCAACATCTTCGGCAATAATCAGCAGCGGCCGGCCCTGCTTGGCTACCTTTTCCAGAATCGGCACCAAGGACTTGACAGCACTGATTTTCTTTTCATGAATCAGAATATACGGCTTTTCGAGCACGACCGTGCGCTCTTCAGGATTATTGATAAAGTGCGGGCTTAAATACCCTTTGTCAAACTGCATTCCTTCGAGCAGTTCGACGGTGGTCTCCAAAGACTGGCCTTCCTCGACGGTAATTACGCCGTCCTTGCCGACCTTTTCCATCGCCTGTGCCATTGTGCGGCCGATTTCTGCATCATGGTTGGCTGAGCAGGTTGCCACTTGTTCAATCTGCTTGGCGGAATCTACCTTAACGCTCATCTTCTGCAGTTCGGCGACAATAGCCTCCACCGCCTTGTCAATGCCCCGTTTGACCTGCATGGCATTTGCGCCGGCGGTGATGTTCTTGAGGCCTTCCTCAAAAATGGCTTCCGCCAGAATGGTAGCGGTGGTTGTTCCATCGCCGGCCACGTTGCTGGTCTTGGAAGCTACTTCCTTGACCATCTGGGCGCCCATGTTCTCATACGGATCTTCCAGCTCAATTTCCTTGGCGACAGTAACGCCGTCTTTGGTAACCGTCGGACTGCCGAAGGATTTTTCCAGAATCACATTACGCCCGCACGGGCCCAGCGTCACCTTGACCGCGGCGGCCAGCTTGCGAATGCCTTCGCGGATCGCCGCACGAGCTTCGGTATCAAAAGCAATTTTTTTTGCTGCCATATTTTTAGTCTCCTCTTGTCAGTTGTCCCGACTTGGCGGGATTTTGTATGCCGTTATTCCTTACTCTTCAATAATCGCCAGAATGTCTGATTCATCCATAATCAGATATTCTTTGCCGTCTATTTTTACTTCCGTTCCAGCATAACTGCCGAACAAAACTTCCTGACCTTTTTTGACGCTCATTTCAGCCCGCTTGCCGTCGTCGAGAAGTTTGCCGTCGCCAACAGAGATAACTTTGCCCCGCCGGGGTTTTTCTTTGGCTGTATCCGGAAGCACAATCCCGCCTGCCGTCTTGGCTTCTGCTTCTACACGCTGGACAATCACTTTGTCCCCTAATGGTCTGATTTTCATTGCTCGTCTCCTATTGTCTCTAAAAGGTCCATAATTCACAATTGACAAACCGTTACGAAAGAAAATTTATTGTTGCAAACATTGTGCCAAGTGTAAAAAACAGCTGGAGCAAATTACATAAGATTATATTGGCAAAGAAGATATACCTATTACGACAAAAACACTCTTATTTTTGTATAACCCAATTCGACAGACTGACCTGCGGTTGGCCTGCCATGCTGGCAGAAACACAAAACAGATAAGATACATCTTGTTATCTGGCAATTTTACGGAAAAAACAGAATTTAGAGAGGTTCCTTAAAACAACAGTGAGCATTTACTGAAATCACGCAGATATAACGATTTATGTGTTATCTCTATATCGACAGGTGTTGTCTTGAAGTGTTTAAGAGATACTTTTGCCGAATCAGTCCCCAAAGAGACCTTTAGTTCTTTGAATTATGAATTCCCTGTCTGCTAAAGAAAATATTGATTTTAATGGGAAAGGTTCTAAAATGACGGAAATTTTTTTGTACCTTAAGCTTCATTGAAGCAGCAAAATTGGTAAAAAGATAATCCGGAAAGGGGAACAAGGCGTGGTCAAAACTATTTTAGAAAAAAGTATAGACCCGATAAATCTTAAAAAACTGACAGCTGTAAACAATCCGAAGCTTCATGCTTTCATTGCTGAAGCAATAGAGCTTTTGAGCCCTTCTAATGTTCTGGTTGTTACAGATTCAAAAGAGGATTTAGCCAATCTGCGTGAAATGGCTAAGAACGGCGGCGGTGAGATTCCCCTTTCCACCCCCGGCCATACCTATCATTTTGATGGACCCAACGATCAAGGACGCGATACCTTCAGCACCCGCTACCTGCTGCCGAAAGATATGGAACTTGGTGAATCACTCAACTCCATCGATCGTCAGCAGGGTTTGGAAGAAGTCCGCGGACTTCTCAAAAATGCCATGAAAGGACGCACAATGATTGTCTGCTTCTGGTGTTTGTGCCCCGCCGGTTCAGATTTTGCGATTTCGTGCGTCCAGATAACCGATTCCCCCTATGTTGCCCACAGCGAAAGCATTCTCTATCGTCCGGGCTACGAACAATTCAAAAAACTTGGGCCCCGTGATGAGTTTTTCTGTTTTATGCATTCGGAAGGCGAAACAGATGAAAACGGCTGCAGCATTCACTGGGAAAAACGGCGTGTCTATATCGATTTGATAGACAATATGGTCTATTCGGTCAATACCCAGTACGCAGGCAATACGGTCGGGCTGAAAAAACTGGCGCTGCGGCTGGCTATTCAGAAGGCCTCCAAAGAGGGCTGGCTGGCCGAACATATGTTTATCATGGGCGCCAAAGGTCCCGGCGGCCGCACAACCTATTTTACAGGGGCATTTCCATCCGCCTGCGGCAAAACCTCAACGGCGATGCTGCCCGGTCAAACCATTGTCGGCGATGATATTGCCTATTTTCGCAAACGCCGCGGCAAGGTATACGCTGCCAATGTTGAACAGGGCATTTTTGGAATTATCGGCGATGTTAATCCCGATGATGATCCGGTTATTTTCAAGGCCTTGCAAACCCCCGGCGAAGTGATTTTCGGCAATGTCCTGATAGCGGACGGCAAACCCTACTGGGAGGGAATGGGCTGTGAGCTGCCTAAACGCGGCATCAATTTTCAGGGAGAATGGTACTTAGGCAAAAAAGACAGCGAAGGAAAAGAGATACCCCCCTCGCATAAAAATGCCCGCTATACAATCCGGCTGGATGCTCTGGCGAATCTGGATCCGGAACTGGAAAATCCGCAAGGTGTGCCTGTCGGCGGAATCATTTACGGCGGACGCGACAGCGATACCCTTGCCCCCATCGAGCAGGCATTCAACTGGACCGAAGGCATCATTGCCAAAGGTGCCGCTATCGAATCCGAGACCACAGCAGCGACATTGGGCCAGCACGGCGTGCGCAAGTTCAACATTATGGCCAATCAGGATTTTGTATCCATTCCGCTGGGCCGCTATATTCAAAACAATCTAGATTTCGCCCAAGGCGTCAAAAATCCGCCGGCGATTTTTTCGGTCAATTATTTCCTCCGGGATGAAAACAACAAATTCCTCAACGGCAAGCTGGACAAGATGATTTGGCTGCTGTGGGCCGAACTGCGGGTCAATGGTGATGTTGATGCCCTCCAGACGCCTACCGGCTGGATACCCCGCTATGAAGATTTGGTGCCGCTGTTTGCAGACAAGCTTGGCAAGAAGTACACGCAGGACGATTATGTCAAGCAGTTTACGGTCCGGGTTGCCAATCTGCTGGATAAGTTTGATCGCGTAGAAAAAATTTATCGCGACAAAGTCCCGGACACTCCGCAGATTGTCTATGATACCTTTGCGGCTATCCGCAAGCGGCTGCAGGAGGCCCGCAGCAGATATGGCGATTTCATCAGCCCGCTGGCCCTGTAACCGTAAGTTCGGATGCCAAAAGGCCCTTGAGGCGTGCCGGGTTTTCTTTGTCGCTGCGAATAGCCGAATGATTACGGGATAGGTTTTATCCTGACAGCGGACATCAATTTGGCGGATGAATCCGTTCGGATGGCTCCAATAGATCCCGATCGAGGCGGTATAAAACAACGGCTTAACAGCACGCTGTTTACAGGAGTTTTCGGCAGCGCCGGATGCACACCCAAAAGCCGTAAGACAGCTCAATGACCTTACTGCTTTGAATGCCTTTGAATGTTTGACAGCCGCATCATTAGCAGATATGATTTTCTTATGCAAATAGTGATGAACCTGATTTACTGCATTGCGCTGGTGCTGTACAGCCCCAAGATTATCTATCGCCGCTTGTTTGAGAATCGCTACCGCGAGGGCTGGCGGCAGCGGCGCGGATTTATTGACCGCCGATGCCCCGACAAACCGTGCATTTGGATTCATGCCGTCAGTGTCGGCGAGGTCAATGCCGCCCGCACGCTCATCGACGAATTGCGCCGTCAAATGCCCAATTACGAAGTCGTACTTTCCTCGACGACCGATACCGGTCTGGCACGCGCCAAATCGCAGTATGAAAAGGACCTGTCGGTATTTTATTTTCCGTTGGATTTTTCATGGACAATGCGGCGGGCTTTTGACCGTCTTCGGCCGGCACTGATTTTGCTGATGGAGCTGGAGGTGTGGCCTAATATGGCTGCAATTGCAGCCAAGCGCGGGATTCCTGTAGTGGTTGTAAACGGCCGGCTCAGCGACAAGAGTTTCCCCCGCTATAAGAAAATCCGCTGGCTTGTGCAGCGGATGTTCGGGAAGGTCGCTTTTGTGCTGGCCCAGACGGAAGAGTATGCCCGCCGGTTCATCGAACTGGGCTGTCAGCCGCACAAAGTTATCGTAACCAGTTCGCTCAAATATGACACTGCCCAGACCGAAGGTCCTGTCTGCGGGGCGGATCGTCTGGCCCAGCAGATTCGCCTTGACAAGGAGCCGCTGTGGGTTGCCGGAGGAACAGGGCCGGGCGAGGAAAAAATTGCTTTGAATGTCTTTGCCAAACTCCGGCAGGACAGCCGGCTTGCTGGCCTCCGGCTGGCAATCATCCCGCGAAAACCCGAACGGTTCGACGAAGTCGCCGCGTTGATTGAGCAGGCCGGCATGGATTATGTCCGCTACAGTGTCCTGAAAGGGCAGAACGCGGAAGCGGCAGGCAAGCCGGCTGTTATTTTAGGCGATACAATGGGGGACCTGAAAAAGTTTTATGCGCTGGCGACAGTAGTTTTTGTCGGTCGGTCTTTGGTGCCGATGGGCGGTTCGGATATGATGGAGCCGGCTGGTCTTGGCAAATGCACTATATTTGGACCTTATACTTTTAATTTTAAGCAGACAGTGGAGGCACTGCTGGAAGGCGGCGGTGCTATTGAGGCGGCAGATGAAAAGGTCCTTTATGAAAAGACCCTGCAATGCCTGACCGATCCGGCCTATGCATCTGGGATTGCCGCCAAGGGACAGGCCGTTATTCGTCAGAACCAAGGCGCCACCAAAAAGACATTGGAAACAATTAATCGGTTATTAAAACAATAACAGATAAAATTTTTTGACATATATGCTTGGAAATTCGGATTGCTATTCCGGATTATCAAGCTTGTTGGGCATTCGATGCGTTGTCGGGCGGGAGAATATGACTTCACAATGGGCGGCGGGCAATGACTTTGCGGAGTTGTTGGAGCGGCTGGAAAAATCGGCATTTCGCAGCCGCTTTAAGCTGGGTTCCAAAGAAAGGGCTTACCTGAAGGAGAAGGGATTTACTGTTATCCAGCAGCATGCGCGAGATTTTATTGCAAGTCGGCTGGCGCCGGCGGAGATTGCTAACGACGGGAAACAGACTCCGATGCGGGGGCATCCGGTTTTTATTGCTCAACACGCCACAGCAACCTGCTGCAGAAAGTGTCTTGAAAAATGGCATAGACTCCCGCAGGGAAGAGAACTAACATCCGAGGAGGTAGACCGCATTGTTTCAATTCTGCTGATATGGCTCAAAAGACAGGCACAGGCACCGGCCCGAACAGAATTATTTTGAATAAACAGGTTTTGAAAAAGTGTTTTTTTATAGGCCGGCTGTTTCCCATTGGCTTTTCATATAAGCCAGCGCCTCGGGAAGCTGGCGGTCGAAATCATCTGCACGGCCTTCTATGGAGATGCAGCCGCGGTAGCGGATGTCTTTGAGCGCCTTAAAATAGCCGGTAAAGTCGAATCCGGAAGCCCCCGGCCATTTGCGGCCTTCTTTTTCGGCGATATGGCAGTGCGCCAGCAAGCGGCCGGCAGCGCGGATAGAGTCGGGGCCTTCGTCTTCCAGCGCCATATGATAGAAATCGGCCAGTACGCGAATATTCGGGTGGTTGACTTCTCTGGCGATAGCAGTCCCTTCGGCGACGGTATTGATAAAGTTGCATTCTTTCTTGTTGAGCGGTTCGATAGCGATGATGACGCCGTATTTTTCAGCAATCGGCCCCATTTTTTTCAGCAGATCCACGAACTGCCGCTGTGCTTGAGCCGGCTCGAAGCCGTCGGGCACCCTGCGCGAGCTTCCGCTGCCGAAAACAATGACTCTAATACCGGCCGCCTGCGCCCGCCGGAAAGCCGTTTCCGCATAGGTTAAAATTGCCGGATGGTCGGCAGCCGGTCCGACGCAGATCAAACTGGAAGGCAGGAAGCTGTTGCAGGCATACAGCGGGGCCTTGACGGATTGAGCCTCTAAAAGGTTCTTGGCAAAATCCTCATCGCTGCTTTGCGGCACAAGAAACCGCTGCACCCCCAGCTCGATATAATCATAGCCGGCATTCTGAAGCTTGGCGGTGTTATCCAATCCTGTACAAACTCCCCACTGGGGAATGAAAGCCGCATCCGATGCCTTTTCCTGCTGGGGCTGACAGCCCTGAGATGCTGCAAAAAACACCAATATTGCCGTTAGTGCTGCGTGCCGGAAAATGCTTTTGACTGCCCTCATAATCCGTTCCCTGAATTAGCTGCTGTTTGCAATTCTAAAGCTGATAAAAGGATTATCCGGCCTTGGCTCTTTAATTTCAAGCTTAAATTGTTTTATCCGACAGAATCCGACCATGCAGACTGACAGTAATATCGCGGATGGGCAAAGCAATGCCGGCCAGCGCGATCGCCTTCTGCGCCAGCAGTCGCAGTCCCGAACAGCAGGGAACCTCCATATGTACCACGGTTAAGCTTTTAGGTTTAGCGGCCGTGAAAATATCGGCCAGTTTCTGGATATAGCGGCCGGTATCATCCAATTTGGGGCAGGCAATCGCTATGGCTTTTCCGCCGAGCAGACTGCTGTGAAAATCGCCCATGGCAAAGGGGACACAGTCGGCAGTGAGCATCAAGTCGGCATTGACAAAATACGGCGCGGTCGGAGACACCAGAGCAAGCTGGACCGGCCACTGCCGAAGCTGCGACGAGACATCGCCTGTCACGGCGGCTGCTTCCTGTGCAAACGACAAGACCCGCATCCCCGGACAGACAGAGCCTGCCGCTTGGGTCTGCTTCTGGAAGGCAGTTTTGTTGGCCGCCAACTGGGCCAGATGCTTTTTAACCGCTTCTTCGTCGAAGTCCTCGGCTTGCCGCTGCTCGATGGTAATGGCCCCTGTGGGGCAGCAATCCAGACAGGCCCCCAGCCCGTCGCAGTAAATCTCGCTGACTAATCGGGCTTTGCCGTCAATCATCTGGATTGCACCCTCAGCGCAGGCTCGGACGCATTGGCCGCAGCCGTTGCATTTGTTTTCATCTATGTTTACTATATTGCGTACAGCCATTGTAATCCTCATTGTATTGAACCGCATAGTTTGTCCCAGCCACTTCCCCAACACCGGCACAGCTGTGGGGGAAGCGTTGTTAACCGCCCAATATGCATCGTCCTGCCGGCGGCTGTCCCCTCTGCGGTGGTCTTTAAGTTTTTATGCCAGTATTTGCGCCAAGTCTTCCTGCGGCGTTGCAGTTGGGGCGATGTTGAATTTTTCCACCAGCACCTTGAGTACATTGGGTCCGATAAAGGCCGGCAGCGATGGTCCCAGCTTGATGTTCTTGATTCCGAGATGCAGCAGCGTCAGCAGGATGCAGACAGCCTTCTGCTCGTACCAGCTCAATATCATCGACAGCGGCAGGTCATTGACTCCGCAGTCAAAAGCCCCTGCCAGCGCAACAGCAATCTGAATTGCCGAATAGGCATCGTTGCATTGGCCTATGTCGAGCAGCCGCGGAATGCCGCCGATAGCGCCGAACGGTAGCTTGTTGAAGCGATACTTGCCGCAGGCCAGTGTGAGGATAACACAGTCATCGGGGACCAGCTGGGCAAACTCGGTGTAGTAATTGCGGCCCGGCTTGGCGCCGTCGCAGCCGCCGATGAGGAAGAAATGCCGAATCTTGCCGGCCTTGACCGCTTCAATAACAGCTGGCGCCACATTCATAACCGCATTGCGGCCGAAACCGATCGTGATGGTTTTGGTTTCGGCATCTTCGGCAAATCCCGGGGCGGCAAGCGCTGCCTGAATCACCGGTGTAAAGTCCTTATCTTTGCCGATGTGACGAACTTCAGGCCAAGCGACGAGTCCTGTTGTAAAAATGCGATCCTTGTAGCTGTCGCGGGGCTTCTGGATGCAGTTGGTGGTCATCAGAATTGCACCCGGGAAGGCCTCAAATTCTTTCTGCTGATCCTGCCACGCTCCGCCGTAGTTGCCGACGAGGTGCTTGTATTTTTTCAGGCCCGGATAGGCCAGACACGGCAGCATTTCGCCGTGCGTATAGACATTGATGCCCTTGTTTTCGGTCTGCTGGAGCAGGAGTTCGAGATCTTTGAGGTCGTGACCCGATACCACAATTGCCTTGCCCTTGACCGGTGTGACCCGTACGGTTGTCGGCTCGGGATGACCATATGTGCCTGTGTTGCCTTGATCCAGCATTCCCATTACAGTCAGGTTGATTTGACCGACTTTCATAGCCATAGCGACCAGCGCATCGACATTGGCGGCTGAAGGACCGGTCAGAAAGTCCAGCGCCTCATGGAAAAAGGCATACACTTTGTCATCTTCAACGCCCAAGATCATTGCGTGGTCAGCATAGGCGGCCATCCCTTTGAGCCCATAGAGAATCAGCTCTTGCAGACCGGTTACATCCGGCCCTTGTGCATCGAGCCGTTTGGCGATGCTGACAGTTGCCGCCTGCTGAAGCATCTGGGTGCGGTTTGCCGGCACTTGCCATAAGGCAGGTCCCGACAGAGGTTGGGGCTGGATGTTCTTTTTGCGGCAGGCATCCAGATACAGCGCTTTGGCCGCCGCCAGCGTTTGTCCAGCTTTGGCAATCAGTGCCTCCAGCCGAACCGGATCAAAATTGACATTGGTTACGGTTGAAAACAGGGCTTCAACGACAAACCGGTCCACAGACCGATCTGCATAACCCAATTGTCCGGCCCGATACGCATACATGGCTATGCCTTTGACAGCCTCAATCAGCAGGTCCTGCAATTCCGCTGTTTCGGCAGTTTTGCCGCAAACGCCGATATTTTTTGCACACCCTTTACCCCCAATTGTCTGTTCACACTGATAACAAAACATAAACGGTTCCTTTCCTGAAAGAGTTTCTTATTGTTTACCCATATTTTTCGATAGATACAGCCGGCAGGCAATGCGCCGTCCGGCATGAGTTCGCAGCTGGCTGTCAATAATTTTCTGCTTTTGGGCCTGTGTCCACGATGCATAATCATCGCCGAGATTCACAATCCAGTCGGCATCCCAGACGCAGCGGAATTCGGGCGTATCAATTTTGCCGCCGCTGTGATGGCTGCCGACAATAGCACAGATATGGTTGATATCTGCCGGGGGAAAGGCCAGCGATTCGAGGATTGCTTTGGCAATAGGCGGGCCTTCCAGCTCCTGATAGATACCGGCGGCAGAGTGATATTTTTGCTCGGCGGAAAGAATGCCAATGTCATGCAGAACAGCGGCAGCGACAACGATATTCGGCTGGGCCTGTTCTTTGGCCATAATCGATTCGGCATAGTTCAAAACGGCCAAGGCATGGTCAATCCGTTTCTGGTCGCTGCCGAAGACCGCTTTCATTTTTTCAATCAGTATCTGCCGCATTGGATTCTCTGTTAACAGCATTGGATTGCTATTTCGCATAGTCAGCTTTTTTTGTCTCTTTTTCGGACAGGAATTATGCAGAATTTCTGCTCCGAATCATTGTCAGCAGCATTTTGAATCTTTCATCGGCATGGACAGCGTGGGGGATATCAGCCGGCATAATGATAATCTGTCCTGCCTGCACGGTGTGGTCTTTGCCGTTAATGGTTATAACTCCTTTTCCATCAATAACTTGAACAACGGCATCAAAAGGCGCCGTATGTTCGCTGAGCCGTTGGCCGGCGTCAAAGGCAAACAGTGTTATTGTGCCGGCCGGCTTGTCCAGCAGAGTTTTGCTGACTATGGAGTCGTTGGCATAGTCAATAAGGGCTTGCAGTCCTGCCGGTCTGCCGAAACAGGTCTCTAAACAGTTCAGATTGGGTTCTATTTTATTCATTTCTGTTCTCCCTGTGAACAAATTCTTTTAATGTCAACTCATTTAGAAAGACGTCAATCTGCGACTGCAGAACAGCTAACTTCGGATGTGCCGGGCAATGCTTGTTGAGCGGGCAACGAAAAGATCCGAGCAGACACCGATTAACGCAAACACGGCCCTGAATCGCCTCTACAACCTGCCCAAACCGAATCTGCTGGGGCGGCCCGGCTAGGCGAAAACCGCCTTTGGCTCCCATGATGCTTTCTGCAACTTTAGCTTTTACAAGCTTTTGCAGAATTTTGCAGGCAATAGCATACGGCACGCTGCACTGGCTTGACAGCTGACGGGCTGACAGAGAAGTTTGATTTTCGAATGCCCCTGCCAGAGCAGCCGCTATCCGCAATGCATAATCAGTATTACGACGAATAATATCCATATACTCAAAAAATAATTAAATTCTTTTTGTGTTTCAGTTTTATCTCGGACTATTTTAGTCTTACTTACGGTTATTGTCAATAATTTGTTTAAAAAATTTTTGAATTTTTTTTGTTACGGCATCGAAGAAATCAAATCAGACTGTTAGGATGGCAAAAATCTGTCGAAATTATAGGATTATAGTTTGGGTTCTGGATAAAATATAAATAGATTTTACAAAACTTTTACGAACAAGAAAAAAGTGCTTTGCGTAATTTTCAAAATATAAAAAGTGTTTCGGATTGGAGATATTTTCCCATTGACGCGGCGTTTTATCAATGCGAAAAAGAAAGTCAGGCAAAAGTTTACAGGCATCTTGAGAATTTGATTAAATGATTCAAGAAAGGAGACTTATGAAACGGCAAATGATATTACAGGCAGCAGTTGTACTGGTCATATCGTTTATGGGCATGCCGGCATTGGCGGCCGAGGCGGAAACAAACGGCATAGAAACCCTTCGCAAAACCAGCAAGGCCTTTTCCGAGGTCGCCAAAAAGACAACGCCGGCAGTGGTGGCGGTGAAAGTACGGACCAAGATAGAAGTACCGTCGATGGGCTTTGGATTTGGGTCGCCGTTTGATGATGAGTTTTTTGAAAGATTTTTCGGCCGCAGGTTTCCGCAGACACCGCAGGAGCCGCAGGAGCGGTGGCGTGAGGGGCAGGCCTCCGGCTTTATTATCAGTCCCGACGGCTATATTCTGACGAACAATCATGTAATTGATGAGGCCGACGAAATTTCGGTGGTTTTGCAGGATGGACGGACTTTCGAGAAGGTTAAACTGATTGGGGCAGATGATAAGACGGATGTAGCGGTACTGAAAATCGAAAATATCGACAATCTGCCGTGTGTGGAGCTTGGGGATTCAGATGACCTTGAAATCGGTGAATGGGTTATTGCAATCGGCAATCCGTTCGGCCTGACCGAGACTTTGACGGTCGGGGTTGTCAGCGCGCTGGGCCGCAAGCTTGGCGGCGAGGGCTTTCAGGATTTTATTCAGACCGATGCGGCGATTAATCCCGGCAATTCGGGCGGTCCGCTGCTGAACCTCGACGGCAAGGTTGTTGGCATCAATTCGGCGATTATTACCGGCGACCGCGGGTATATGGGTATCGGGCTGGCGGTTCCCATCAATATGGCCAAATCTATCAAGGACCAGCTTGTTAATACAGGCAAGGTTCAGCGCGGCTATTTAGGCATATCGATGCAGGAAATCTCGCCGGATATGGCAGAGTTCTTTAAACTCAAAGACAGCAAGGGAGCCCTGATTACCGATGTTGTCAAGGATTCACCGGCAGAGCGGGCTGGTCTGGAGAAGGACGATGTGATTATTCAAATCGGCAGCAAAAAGATTGAAGATGTGCAGGACGTTCGCAATGTTATCGGTTTTACTCCTCCCGATACGATTGTTGAGATGACGATTATACGCAACGGCAAGGAGAAGAAGCTCAATGTCAAGGTTGGCTCGCAGGAAGAAAGCGAACTGGCCGATACTTCCGAGACCGGCAAGCAGCTGGGACTGGAGGTAGCAGCCATTGATGAAGAAAAGGCCAGACAGTATAAGGCGGCTGCTGGCAAGGGAGTGGTAATAACCGAAGTCAAGAGCGGCTCGGCAGCGGCGTTTGCCGGCCTGCGCGAAGGGATGATTATTTACGAGGTCAATCGGGTTTCCGTAAACACTGTAAGCGAATTTAATCAGGCCCTTAAAGAATCTGAGGAAACCAAAAAAGTCCTGCTGCTGGTTAAAGTGGGACGCTATACGCAGTATGTTGTGCTGTCGCTGAAACCGTAGCAGCGGCATGGAAAAAAAAGTAAGCCCGGATGCCTGTTGCATGTCCGGGCTTTTTTATTGCGCCTCAGTCAGTCTGTAATGCCCAAATCGTCTTTGGTGATAATGCTTTCAAAGACATAACCGGCCTGTTCGATGTTTTCGCGTGCTCCCTGCTTGCGGTCGATGACACAGACGATTTTCTTGACCTTTGCGCCGGCATCGGTGATGATTTTGGCCGCTTCGAGTACCTGCCCGCCGGTGGTGGCAATATCTTCTACCAGCAGCACTACATCCCCGGGCTTAAGCAGGCCCTCAATCATTTTGCCTGTGCCATAGCCCTTTTTGCTGTTGCGGACGATAATCCACGGTCTGACAGATTCCATAGCCGCCGCCGCGGCCAGCGCCACGCCGCCCAATTCGGCGCCGGCGATAAGGTTTACATCCGGCGTCAGATGGCGGCAGAATTCTTTGCCCAGCTGATATAAAATGTCCGGCTGGGTCTCAAACAGGTATTTATCCAGATAATACCGGCTTCGCTGGCCGCTGCGGAGTATAAAATCCCCCTCCAGATAGGCCGTTTCTTTAATGCGTTTGATCAGCAGTTCTTTGTCCACGTTTGTCTCCTGATTTTTATCGATTTGAAGTTAAAAAATTCGGTCTGTTCGGCTGCTTGGCACCGCAGACATTCATTTGCAGAGTATAGACAGCAGTTCCAGCGGTAATGAAAAGGATTTTGCCGTCTTTGCCTCCGAAGGTTACATTGGCTGTCCAGCGCTGGGGGATATCAATCTGGCGTATTTTTTCCCCGGCCGGATTGAAAACCGTTACACCGCGGCCGGTCAGATAGACATTGCCGCAGCAGTCCAGTGTCATTCCATCGGAGCCCATTTGGCAGAACAGCCGTTTGTCGGTCAGCATGCCGTCGGGCTGGATTTTATAGACATAAGTTCTGCCGGCACCGATATCGGCAATATAAAGAGTTTTGCCGTCCGGTGTTCCAATCAGACCGTTGGGTTTTTCGAGGTCATCGGCAACCCGCATCAGTGTTTGCCCGTCGGCGGCGAGCCGATAAACGGCCTGTACATCCTGCGGCGTATCGCTGTGGCTCCACCATGAGCGTTTGTAGAACGGATCTGTGAAATAAATGTCGCCGTTGGGAGCCGCCCAGACATCATTGGGTCCATTCAGACGTTTGCCATGGAAGGATTGCGCTAAAACAGAATGCTGTTTTGTTTTGATGTTTATTCGCCAAAGCTCGTTGTTCTCATCGGCACAGGCAATCAGAAATCCCTGTCGGTCAAAATAAAGACCGTTGGACCGCCCTGCCGGCTGCAGAAAGGTTTCCAGCCGGCCGTCGGCGGTATAGACCATAATCCGATTGCTGGGCTGGTCAGTAAAATAGATATTGCCGGCCGCATCTGCCGCCGGGCCTTCCGTGAATTGGAATGCCGCGGAAACTTCCTTCAAAACCGCCCCGTCGGCGACGATAGATTCTTTGGCTGATGGACAGCGGCAGGGATCGGCGCAGCCGGAAAGGAGCGCAGACAAACAGCAGGAAGCGCCGGTAAAAAATGCATACAGCGATTTGAAAATTGGCTTTGGAATCCGGATTGGCATCATACTTTCAGCTCCGTTTTTTTGTTCAATGCGTTTCGGTATTTTCGGCGGATAGGAGCGACAACACCAGCGAGGAATTCATCAACCTGCTGGGGAGCCCTGCCGATGTAATCGTTGGGATTCATCACTTTTTTGAAATCCACCTTGGCAAAAGCCGGATCGTTCTGGAGCCGCTCTATCAGGTCATTGGGCAGGCCGTACTGCTTGACCTGTGCCGCCGCCGCATGCGAATGAATGCGGATGCGCTCGTGGAGTTCTTGGCGGTTGCCGCCGGCCTTTACGCCGGCCATCAGGATATTTTCCGTTGCCATAAACGGCAGTTCAGCGGCCACATGGGAGGCAATGACCTTCGGATAGACGACCAGCCCCGAGGCGACATTGAGCATAATCTCCAAAATGCCGTCGGCTGCCAGAAAAGCCTCGGCAATAGCCACGCGGCGGTTGGAGGAATCGTCTAAGGTGCGCTCCAGCCATTGCTCGGCGGCGGTCATCGCGGGACTGGCGGCCAGCGACAGGACCAGGCGTGCCAATCCCGTGGCTCGTTCACAGCGCATCGGATTGCGCTTGTAGGCCATTGCCGATGAGCCGATTTGCGATTTTTCAAACGGTTCTTCGATTTCTTTCAAGTTTGCCAGAAGACGGATGTCGTTGCACATCTTGTGCGCTGACTGTGCGATAGAGGCCAGTGCATCGACAATCTGTTTGTCGATCTTTCGCGGGTAGGTCTGGCCGGTTACGGCGCAGCAATTGGTGAAACCGAATGCCCGTGCGACCGTCTCATCCAGCTTTTTGACTTTGGCGTGACTGCCGCTGAACAGTGCCAGAAACGAGGCCTGCGTGCCGGTGGTGCCTTTGATGCCGCGGAACGGAAGCTGCTCGATGCGGTATTCCAGTTCAGCCAAATCCATCGCAAAGTCGGCGCACCACAAGGTCGCCCGCTTGCCGACAGTCGTCAATTGGGCGGGCTGGTAGTGGGTAAAGCCCAGCGTCGGCAGTGTGCGATACTGTTTGGCAAAGCGGCCCAGCCGGTCAATCAGGGCGGCCAATTTGCCCGCCAGTATCCGCAGGCCCTCGCGCATAATGATGAGGTCGGCGTTGTCGCCGATATCGCAGCTGGTAGCGCCGAGGTGAATAATCGGGGCGGCCTTCGGCGCTGCATCAGCAAAGGTGTGGACGTGAGCCATTACATCGTGGCGGAATTTCTTTTCGTAGTCGGCGGCTTTTTTGTAGTCAATATCATCCAGATGCTTTTGCATCTGTTTGATTTGTGCATCGGTGATATTAAGCCCCAGTTTCTTTTCGGCCTTGGCCAGTTCCAGCCATAACCTGCGCCATGTCGAAAATTTTTTATCCGCCCCGAACAGTTCAGCCATTTCCTTTGAAGCATTCCGCTCCACCAGCGGGCTGCTGTAAATCGCCGTATTCTTTGCCATAGCTTAAATCCTTTTTGAAATTAGGCATCTCAAAGAAAACAAGAAAGATGCATATTTTTTCTGGAGCTGTTATTCCGCTTTCTCACATTTTTAATACATTCTCTATTTCATCAACGGTATCGTCATCCAGCACCCAATCGCCGGCGGCGAAAGTTTCTTTAATTTGTTCCGGTTTTCGGGCCCCGACAATAGCGGCGGTAACTTCTTCTTTTCGCAAGACCCACGCCACGGCAAGCTGGCCGACAGTTCTGCCCTCGCGGGCAGCAATGGATTGAAGGGCTTCAATAATCCGCAGATTATTCTCGAATCGCTGCCCGACAAAATTGGGGTCGTGCAGGCGGTGGTCATCGGGAGGGAGGGTTTTAAGGTATTCTTTGGTGAATTTGCCGGTCAGCAGTCCCTTCTGCATCGGGCTGTAGGCGACAATGCCGATTTTGTTTTCGGCACAGTACGGCAGCAGATCCTTTTCGATATCCCGCCGGAGCATACTGTACGGCGGCTGCACGGCGGCGACGGGGTGAATAGCAGCAACCCGCCCCAGCTGGTCAACGGTAAAATTGGAAGCCCCCAACCAGCGCACCTTGCCCTGCTCTACCAGCCGGGCCATTGCTTCCCAGCCCTCTTCGAGCTGTGCATCCGGCTGGGGCCAGTGCATCTGGTAGAGGTCGATCGCTTCCACGCCCAGCCGCTTTAAGCTGTCATCGCATTCTTTGAGAATGCTTTTTCGGTCAAGACAGCTGATTTTTTCGCGTTTTTCATTCCATAAAAGACCGCATTTGGTGGCAATCAGGGGTTTCGGCCGGATTGCCTTCAGTGCCTGCCCTACCACTTCTTCGGCATGGCCGCAGCCGTAAATGGGAGCAGTATCGATCCAGTTGATTCCGGCATCCACAGCGGCCTGTATTGTTTTCAGGGAATCGGCATCGTCCTGCGGTCCCCAGCCGTACTGCCACGGTCCGCCGATAGCCCACGTGCCAAGACCGATGACTGTCAATTGCAAATCTGTTTGTCCGAGTCTTCGTTTCCGCATACAGGCGACTCCTATTTTTCTCTTGCAGGTTTGCAGTGTACCACCGAAGTACCCTTTCGGCAAGCGGTCAGGTCCCTAACGAATGCCGTGCCAGAAGTAGAGAGCGCGCAGCGCCCCTGTGTGAACGGGTCCATAGATAATATCCATAATCATCCACGCGATGAAGATACCGAAAGCCCGCAATCCCGGGTGAGCCATCAGGGCACGATAGGCATAAAGCGGCCGGCCTTTTAGGATAAACTCCATCAAAGCCGTGCCGTCCAAAGGTGTAATAGGAATCAGATTGAACACGCACAGCAGCACATTGAGCGTAAACAGGATACTGACCATCACAGCAGCCGCAGCCGGCAAACCGTCAGCGTTTGCTTGGACTACTTGGGTGAAGCGAACGGATTCGGGCGGATAAAACAATCCGGCCCAGATGCCCAGATGAATCAGCAGACCCGCCGCAACAGCCAGCAGGAGATTGGCCGCAGGGCCGGCCAGAGTTTTAAGAGCTGCCTGCTTGGGATAGGCCTGCGCCCAGTATGGGTCATATGGCGTGCTGGCCCAGCCGATCATCCAGCCGCTGCCGATAAAACTCAGCAGAGGGACCACCAGCATCCCTATCGGAGACCGCTGAATATGCGGAATCGGATTGAGCGTAACAAGACCCTGCCGCAGGGCTGTCTGATCGCCGAATCGATAGCCGATAAGCGCATGGGCAAATTCGTGAAGTACTATCGAAAAGACAAATACAATGTACCAAGCAATGCAAAGCTGCAAAGGTTCCATATTCGTTTCCAGAGTCGTTCGGTTTTTTATTCAGCTCATTTGCATAAACAGATACTTCACTATAATGTCATACATATCTGCCGGCAAGATTCCGTACTGTCTTGTGGAAAAAGGGTCTGTGTTTTTCCGCAAGAGCGGCAGAACTGTCAAACATAAATCATTTTAATGGTCATACCGCCGTCGATGACGATGTTTTGGCCTGTGATAAAGCTGGCTTTGTCAGAGCAGAGGTAAAGAACCATTTCAGCAATATCATCGGGACGGCCGACCCGCCCTACCGGATGCTGAGAGCTGTCTGCTTGAGTCAGTTTAGTCCGGCGTCCGCCATGCTGGTAGGCGTCGGTTACAAT
Organism: Phycisphaerae bacterium; assembly: GCA_018052735.1. Lineage (GTDB taxonomy): Bacteria > Planctomycetota > Phycisphaerae > Sedimentisphaerales > Anaerohalosphaeraceae > 4572-13. The sequence goes on from JAGPMT010000002.1 coordinate 77,286, forward strand.
CCAGCCGGGACTGATGCAGTTGACCCGGACGGCTGGCCCCAGCGTGTTGGCAAGCGCATGAGTCAGCGCCACAAGCCCCCCTTTGCTGGCCGAATAAGCTATCAGCGTATCAGGTTGGCTCATCAAGGCCCGTGTGGAAGCGATATTGACTATAGCACCGCGGTTTTTTTCGAGCTGCGGTCTGCAGTATTTGGAGCATAAAAAAGCCCCCGTCAGGTTGACATGCAAGACCGTCTGCCATTGCCGGCAAGTCAGAGTATCTAACGGAGCATCGCAGAAAGCCGCGGCGTTGTTGACCAGAAAATCAATCCGCCCGAAGCGCTGGAGGGCATTTTCTGTCATCGTGATGACAGCATTTTCGTCTGCAACATCTGTAACCGAAAACAGCAGATTCTCCGGGGCGTTGAGAAATACGTGGGCCTTGGATTTCAGATCGGCATTGCTGTCGGCAATAACCGCATTGGCACCGGATTGCAGAAACATCTGGGCGATGCACAAGCCGATACCCTGCCCGCCGCCAGTTACAATGGCCGTTTTTCCTGAAAAGTCCCAGATTGTGTTTTGTTTGTTAAGAGCCACCGGCCAGCCGTGTTTCTACATACGTTTCAATATGTTTTATAACCGTATTTGTCGAATTCGTATTTGGAAGGAAACGGATCAGCGCCTTTAAGTAGCCGCGGTCGCGTATCTGCTGGAGCGTATAATCAAAGTACACATCAAACACCCATCCCAGCTGCAGCAGCTTGGCATCAGTGAGCGTTCGAATCTGACGGTAGTCAATCAGAGAATTGTTCAGCAGGGCCTCAACGATCTGGCTGTTACACTCGGGGCTGTCGGGGAATTCAAGCTCCCATTTAAATTGGTCCGGCGTTTCAGTTAAAATGCGGTAATTTTGGACCAGCAGATTGTAGATATCCAGTTTGTCGGTGTCCCGTATCATTCGTGCAAAATGCAGCGTGCGGTCATCCAAAAGAGGCAGCTTCAGCGCTCCATGGAACTCCACGGCCTTCTTGATGATTGCCCGTTCCTCGGCAGGCAGATTATTCAGCAGACAGTGGGCACTCAATACATTCAGCGACAGAAGACAATGGTTTTCGCTGACCGTATCCTTGTAGGTTCGATATCGCTTAAACTGGGGAAACCGCCCAAGGTCATGAAACAGGGCTATGGCTTCTGCCAGAAAAGAATCAGAGCAAGACATTTCCAAAGCAGCGGCCAGCTCCCGCATTTCTTTGCAGACCCGATGTGTGTGGCATTCCTTCAAGTTGATATTCTGATTGAGAAAGCCATCACCGTCGGCATAATAGCCGGCGACAAATTCTGTAAACCATCGTTTGTATTCTTCAAGCTGCATTTTTTCCATAGCTGTATCCTTATTGTCTATTCAAACAAACTCCTCTCCCCCGTCTTCTTGCGACCGGAGTGCCGGAGCTTGACTATGCCATAAGCGTTTTATTGGTTTAGACCCATCAATGTGTTGTATCATACCAAACAGCCGGCAGGAATCCAGCAGGCACTTGATATGATGGAAATTTTTGAGGAAAATTTCGGGCAAAGCTTGCCGGCAGGCAGTATAGTGGAATATAGAAAATTTTTTTTTGACAGAAAGGATATGCTTATGCCGACTGTTAGCGATATTGTTGTGCGAAAACCGTCAACACAGGAAATTCAAAGTTGCCAGAAATGGCCAATCTGGACCTGCGGCGTCAGCACATTTGAATGGGAATATACCCAAACCGAAAAATGCCTCATTCTCGAAGGCCAAGTAACCGTCAGCAATCTGCCCGATAACGGTCAGACAATTTCGTTCGGGCCGGGGGATTATGTTCAATTTCCAAATGGATTGAAATGTATCTGGAATATCAAGAAAGCAGTCAAAAAGCACTACGATTTTGAATAAACCAACCAGTTGGTTTTCATAAAAAATTAAATATATGGTGTTTTGGAAAGAATATAAGATGTTTATCAGCAGTAAATTACATAATCGAACGTGGTTCCAGGGCAAGATATTAGGACTGTTAATTATTTTAGCCAGTCTATGCTCTGCCCAAGGTTCAGATACCTATGAAAAGTCCATCGTGATGATCTTAACTGTCAGTCAGGACTATGATTATGTAACGCCTTGGAAAAAATCTCCGATGAGCCGCTCTGTCGGTTCTGGTTTTATCATAGAAGGCAATCGGATTTTAACCAATGCTCATAATGTCTCTAATCAGCGGTATATAGAAGTAAAAAAACAAAATCTCGCCCGACGTTACCCGGCACAAGTGCTGTTTGCCGGGCACGATTGTGATTTGGCAATCTTAACCGTCGACGACAGCAATTTTTTTGAAGGTACTGTTCCCCTGCAATTCGGTGGGCTGCCAACAATAAACTCGACTGTTCAAACCTATGGTTTTCCCATAGGCGGCCAGCAGATATCCATCACCGAAGGAGTTGTATCTCGTTTAGAAACAAGCATATACAGCCATAGCCAGGCAGCGCAGCACCTTGTTGTTCAGACGGATGCGGCTATCAATCCCGGCAATTCAGGAGGGCCTGTTTTGCAGAAAGGAAAAGTTGTGGGGGTGGCTTTTCAGGGGCTTCAGTCGGCCGACAATATCGGCTATATGATACCCACGACTGTTATTGCTCATTTTCTCAAAGACATTGAAGATGGGACATATCATGGCTTTGGAATGCTGGGAATATCCTTGTTTCCCGGTCTTCATAATCCAGGTTATAAAAGATATTTAAGAATACCGGATGAGCAGGATGGAGTAGTAGTTACAAATGTGCTTGTCAACAGTACCTCGTGGGGGATACTTGAAACAGGGGATGTAATTATAAAAATCGACGATTTCAATGTTGATAATGACGGCCGAATTATGATTGACGGATTGTCGCTGGAGCTGACAGAGATTATGGATCGCAAGCAAATCGGCCAGACCCTGCTGGTTAACGGCTATCGCAAAGGCCAGCCGTTTGAGAGGGAACTTGTTATTGCGGCCAATAAATCTGTATTGCCTTGGAATCGGCTGTATGATACCAAGCCGGATTACCGGATTTTTGCAGGGCTGACATTTGTACAGCTCAACCGTAATTTTCTTGAGACCTGGGGACGCAACTGGGTAACTGAAATGCCATTTGAGCTGCGCTATCTGTTTATGGAATCCAATACGCTTAATAAGAGCCCTGATCGAAAGGAGTATATTGTGCTTTCAGAAATCCTGCCCGATGAGGTCAATGCTTATTTGGCCGGATTTAAAAACCAGGTTGTGGAGAGTGTTAACGGCTTGAACATAAATGAGTTAGCAGATCTTGACAAGGCCTTTAATCAGACCAGTGACGGGTTTTGGATTGTAAAATTTCTTAATAATAATTGCCCGATGGTAATTAATTCCCAACAGGCCAAACAGCGAGAAAAACTGATTTTTGAAAAGTATCAGATTCCCACGGATAAAGAGGCAGCGTTATGAAATATAACAGTTTTTTCAATATTGGCATCAGCATATTGTTGCTTTCCCCCCTGCTGCTGTATGCAGAAAATTCAGCGGATTTGACAGAGCCGATGAAGCAGTCGCTTGTTTTTCTGGAGATTTCCAGCAGCCGTTATGAGCAATACCAGCCATGGAAGCAAACGGCAATCAGCAAAGAGGAAGGTTTCGGCTGTGCTGTAGGACCGAATGAAGTGCTGACAACGGCGGAAAATGTACTAAACGCAAAATTTGTTCAGGCAAGATGTTACGGCCAAAACGAGTATATACCTGCCAAGGTGCAAGTTGTGGATTATGAGTACAATTTGTGTCTGCTGGAACTGGATGCCTCGGCGATGGAAAGGCCATTGGTTCCTTTGACCTTTGCCGAGCAATTTCCCAAAGGCAGTCAGCTGAATGTCTATTGGCTGTCCAGCGGAGGACATTTGACAAATGCCCGCTGTACGCTGGATAGAGCTGAGATGCAGAATTCGAGCATCTCCTTTGTATCTAATTTGATCTTTTTTGCTGCCAATGTGTCGCGTCCATTTGGAGATGGAGAAGTATGCTCCTATGGAAATAAAGTAATCGGCATGGCCTGCTGGGGAACCAGCTCCGATTCAGGAATTATCCCTGCAGAAACCATCAATCGCTTCTTAACTCATTGTAAAAAAGAAGGTTACTCAGGCTTCGGCGTGCCGGGATTTGATATATATGAACTTCTGGATCCTGCAATGCGCAAGTTTCTGAAACTTCCGGATGAGATTAAGCATGGTGTTTATGTGGGTGCTGTTTATACACTTGGATCCGGCAGCCGAGAGCTGAAAAGCGGCGATGTTATTTTGGCAATTGATGGACAATCGCTGAATCCTTATGGCCGCTATGCACATCCCTTATACGACCGTATCTCTTTTTCAAATCTAATCTTACAGAAACCAGACGGCTCTATTATACCCTTTGAAATCTTTCGCGACGGGCAGAAAATAATCATTCATGTAACGGCAAGGAACATAAAATCAAAAGAAATGCTGATACCATACTATCTGTATTCAGAACAGCCAGAATATATTGTACTCGGAGGCTATGTCCTGCAGAAACTTTCGCGTGATTATCTTACAATGTGGGGAAGCGATTGGGCAGGCAAAGTGCCCCCCCACCTTTACCATTATTATAAGGATCTGTCCTTTAAGCCCTCTGATGAGCGAAAGGATATTGTTGTGTTGAGTTATGTTTTGCCGTCGGAAATTAATTTGGGCTATCAGCAGCTTAGCCGGCTTGTTGTGGATTCTGTAAACGGGAAAAAAATCAAAGAAATAAAAGATATTCTCGATATTATTCAAACAGACAATTCAGATTTTATAGAAATCAGTTTTGAGCTGGACTCCCCGACTGTGATAATTCAAAAAGATAAATTAAATGCAGCTAATATGCAAATTGCCCAAATGTACGGTATTCCAAAACTGATAAATGTTAATTAAATATACAAATGCGAAAGAGATGTTTCACATGAAACATCTCTTTTTTTAATGCTCTTCCTCCCCTTCATTATCATTAGTTTCACGTGAAACATAGAAAAAATTTATTTTCTTGTGGCAAATTGTAAACGATTTTGATTTATTAGGCCGACGATTATTAGGCATCATATTTTTTTAACGGAGGCCATTATGACAGAATCTAAGAAAATCAAAAAGCCGCATTTAGGACGAGGATTAGAAGCTCTTCTCGGGCCGGTAACAAAGATTCAGGAAAATGGGCCGGCTGGAAATCAGTTTGCGGCGGATATTGACTTGGAGTCGGCAAAAAGAACGCTTCCAGTGAATTGCATTCGCCCTAACCCTTACCAGCCGAGAACTTCATGGGATGAAGAACAATTAAAGGGGCTTTGCGAGTCAATTCGTCGAAATGGAATTATCCAACCGATTATTGTTCGTAAAAATACAGAAGGCTATGAAATCATCGCCGGAGAGCGCCGCTTCAGAGCTGCCTGTATGGCAGGGCTTCAAGAAGTTCCTGTCCTTGAAAGGGCGGCTACTGATGATGAGATGCTCGAATTAGCACTTGTTGAGAATATTCATCGTTCTGATTTGAATCCGATAGAAAGAGCAAAGGCCTATCAAAGCTTTATAAATACATTCAACCTGACACAGACGGAAGCTGCCCAGCGCTTAGGCGAAGACCGTACAGTGATAGCTAACTATTTGAGATTGCTGGACTTGCCGACAGATATAAAGCAAATGCTAAGCGGTGGACAGCTTACAATGGGGCATGCCCGTGCTATTCTTTCGCTGCCTTCCGATGATCTGAAGCGAAAATTGGCCAACCGAGCAATGGCAGGGCGTCTGAGTGTAAGAGAAGTGGAACGGCTAGTCAGGATTTATATAGAAAAGAAAGATGAGAAGCTATTAAAGAAGGAAAAATCGCCCCATATAGCCGATTTAGAGCGAAGATTACAGGAAGTGCTCGGGACAAAAGTTAACATAAAACCCAATAAGCGAGGTCATAGAGGAAGAATCATAATTGATTATTATTCAATTGATGAGTTTGAGAGATTAACAGAGAAAATGGGGCTTACCTTTGAAGATGGCGATTAAGACAGACAATAATATGTTAAATTATGCAGTATATATATACCGACCAGTATGTATAATATAAGATATAAAAAGAAATGAGGTATGTATGGTAAAAAAAAGCCCTTTTGAGGCTGTTTACAGGCAATTAGGAGCCAGATTTGATATATTCTACGATTGGCTAATGCCGGCAGATTTTGGAGACATCGAAGCAGAAAATAACGCGATTAAAAATCATTGTGCAGCAGTCGATTTAAGCTGTTTCGGCAGAATCAGCGTAAAAGGCGGTTCGAATAAGGAGGTTTTAAGCAGCATTTTTAAATACAGAAGCGGTTCATTAGCATTAGATAGGTGGATATGGGCTAAAACAACAAAAAATGGCAAGGACCTGCTGTGCCGAATTGTCAGAACAAACGGAGACTGCATTGTGATAACATCCCCCGGCCAAAATGAAATGGTTATGGAGTTGCTGACCGTCGAAGGGGGGGAAGCGATTTCTGTATCGGATTTAACGGAAAAGACAGGAATGCTCGGCTTATATGGTCCCGCAGCAGCAAAGTCAGTAAGAGGCCTTTTGCCTTTTGAATTTGATAGTTTAGAAATAGGAGATGCAGCGCAGTTAACTTTTTTTATGATGTCATTCACACTGCTTCGCGGCAGCTGGCTGGGGCAGGATGGTTTAGAGCTTGTTTGCCCGGCCTCGGCGGGAGCAATGGCGGCCGGAGCAATCGTTAAGTATCGGAACAAACACAACATAACACCTGCCGGAATGGAAAGCTTGAGCCGGATTTTTGCCGATGTTAAGCCGCCTGTTTAGAAAAAGGATTATCGGCATCATGTTTCATTTAGGATTGGGGGCTGTTTTTCGTGGATAACCGGTTTTTTTTGTGTTATAAAATGCGGGTCTGGAGGTATCTCCGGGAAGTGAGTTAACAACTACAGGCGGGTTTTATGTTTGCGATTATAAGTGATATACATTCGAATCTGGAAGCGCTGACGACGGTTTTGGAGGATATTGAGAAGCGAGGCATCAAGACGATTTACTGTCTGGGCGATGTGGTCGGCTATGCGGCTAATCCTTTGGAATGCTTGGATTTGGTTATCGCCAAGACAGAAAATTGTGTGATGGGTAATCATGATTATGCGGCGATGTTTGAACCGACGAATTTTAATTCGGGCGCAGAAGCTGCTTCATACTGGACCCGAAAAGTTCTCGAAGATGAAACAGACCGGCAGAAAAGCGACAGACGCTGGCGGTATCTGGGCAATCAAAAAATGCGGTGGACACTGGAAACACGTCTGGGCGATGTTGATGCGACGCTGGATTTTGTTCATGCTTCGCCCCGCAGACCGATTAATGAATATGTGTTTCCCGATGATGTCTATACAACCACCGGAAAAATGAGCGCCTTATTTGAGCGGGTCAAGCATATCTGCTTTGTGGGTCATACCCATTTGCCGGGTGTGTTTCTGGAGGATCCGGATTTTTATTCGCCGGATGAACTGGGCGGTACATATCCTATCATACCGGATGAAAAGGCCATTATTAATGTCGGTTCGGTCGGTCAGCCGCGCGACCGCGACAATCGGGCCAGTTATGTCTATGTGCAGGATAATATTGTGAATTTTGTTCGGTTGGAATACGACTATAAGACGGCTGCCGAAAAGATTTATGCTATACCGGAGCTGGATAACTTCGAAGGCGACCGTCTGGCCGATGGACGATAAGAGAATCACCAGTAAACAGCTTCAAGAATAATTCTGCCGGCGGTAAAAGCGTTTTGTCATTAAAGGATTGATTTGAATGAAGGCAAAGATAGCCATTATTTCTTGTGCATTCTTCTTTGGATTGTGTGTATGGCTGGTTGTCGATGCGGTGAAGCATCACCCGCAGCAGGCGAAAGTTTTGTTGAGCCGCGTTGTGATGCTGACCGGCATGGTTGAACAGGCCAGCGAGTCGGCCAGTTCTGATGATGTGTCTCTTGCGCAGAACAAGAATGAGCCGACGGTTTATCCGCAGGTATCGGCTGTTAGCGGCAGGGAACAGACGGCGGTGCTGGGGGCGCTTTATGAGGATATAAAGCGCACGGAGGACCCGGACAAGTACAAATTCCAGATAACTCTGACAACGCGGGGGGCGGCGGTAAAGAATGCTGTTTTAAGTGAATTCAAAGCCCGCAAAAAAGCCGAATCTGCTGAATTGTTAACTGACCAAGCCGACAGCATTAAACCGGCCGATAATCCTTTGATTCTTTTGTCAGAGATGGCCCATGAACGGCGGGTATACTCACTGGCAAATACAGAACTGAAACTTGCGCCGGCAGAGGCGGAGAACTTCGGAACGAAGGCATTTCCGCTGGATAAGCTGAATTGGCGGCTGGCGAAGGAACCGTCTGCTGACCAAGCCTGCTTTGAAGCGGTTTTAAATGATGCCCAGACGGGGGAGCCGCTGCTGCGTATAACCAAAACCTACCGGGTTCAGCCGGGCAGCTACGATCTCGACTGCCGGATTTCGATTGAAAATCTTTCATCCAAGCCGCTCAAAGCTTTGATGCAGATGCAGGGGCCGGCAGGAATCGGCAAAGAAGAGGAGCGGCAGGATATGCGCCGGGTGATAGCGGCTTATCACGGGTCCCGTACGAGCATTGAAACCCGCGCATTGGATCTGCCGACAATTCAGAAAAAGGTGCGGAAAAATGACACAGGCGATTTTACGCTGTCCGGCAGCAGTTCATCCGCTTTTGTCTGGGCGGCTCTGACGAACAAATATTTTGCAGCGATTGTTCATCCGGTGCCGCCGGAAGGGCAGGAAGAAAGCTGGCTGCGGTTTGACCGGGTGCAGTATTATCCGGCCTCCGGGGCGGATAAGGATGCGCACAACTGCTCATTCGGTTTAACCAGTGAATCTGTTTTGCTGGCGGCAGCTGGGCAGGACGGCGCTTGCCGCTGGTATTCAATGCAGGTTTATCTGGGGCCTAAGGATAGAAAGATTTTTGGGAAAAATCCGACGTACCGCGCGCTGGATTATTTCCAGACGATTCATTTCGGAAGCTGCTGCTGTCCGGCGTGGATGATTGCACCGCTGGCTTTTGGTATCATCTGGCTGATGAATGTGCTTTACACGCTGATGGGGCCGTTGGGCAACTACGGCGTGATCATTATGTTTCTGGTCTTTATTGTTCGGCTGGCCCTGCATCCGATTACCAAGAGCAGTCAAGTCTCGATGATGAAAATGCAGAAACTGGCTCCAAAGATGCAGGAAATCCAGAAAAAGTATGCCAATAATAAAGCCGAAATGAATCGGCAGGTAATGACATTGTACCGCGAGATGGGTATTTCGCCGGTCTCGGGAATGCTTCCGATGTTTCTGCAGATGCCGATCTGGATAGCGCTGTGGTCAGCTGTCAATACCAGTGTGGACCTGCGGGGTGCCGGATTCCTGCCGTTCTGGATAACCGATTTGTCGCTGCCGGATCATCTGTTTGCTATTCCCTTTGCGGACAGACTGCAGCAGATTCCGCTTCTGGGAGCGGTTGTGCCGGATTATTTCAATCTGCTGCCGATTCTGATGGGCGTGGTAATGTATCTTCAGCAGAAGATGATGCCGGCGCCGCAGTCGGCCCAGACCAATCCGCAGATGGCACAGCAACAGAAGATGATGATGATAATGATGCCGCTGCTGTTTCCAATTATGCTTTACAGCGGTCCGTCGGGGGTCAATCTGTATATTATGGCCAGTATCGGTGCGGGAGTTGTGGAGCAGAAGGTTATCCGCAAACACCTGCAAGAGCAGCAGGAAGCCGAAGAGCGGGGCAAGGTTCCTGTAACTGCCAAAACCGGCGGCAAACTCAAAAAAAGAAAGCCCAAACCTTTCTTTAAATGGTAAGGCACTGCGTTGGGCTGTTATCGGACAGCCGCCGAGAGCAGGGCTTTATGTATTGATAGGCAAAAAATCATAATGCTGTATGCAGGAACAGCCGCCGTAAAGTAGTTTTAATTTGTCGGCTATGTTGAGTATGGATGATACCATTGCAGCTGTCAGCAGTGCATCACTGCCGGCCGGGACGGCAGGGCGGATTATCATCCGCATCAGCGGACCTCAAACCTGGCCAATTGTGGAGCAGATCCTTACACCGGACAAACCATTTCAAAAGAACCGAATTGCGGATTGCCGTGTCCATATAGGGGAAGGATTGGATATCCGCGGTCTGCTTTATGCATTTTTTCAGCCGCATTCCTATACCGGTCAGGATTTGGCGGAGCTGCATCTGGATGTTTGCAGTGCGGCTGCCGATGCGATCTTAAAAAAAATCTATTGTTCAGCGCGTCCTGCAATGCCCGGGGAGTTTACGCAGCGGGCTTACCTGAATGGTCGCCTCGATCTGACGCAGGCCGAAGCCGTGGCCGAAATTGTAGCGGCAGCCAACACAGCTCAGCTGGAAGCAGCCGAGCGTCTGCTGAGCGGCCGCTTTTCGGAGACCCTATCGGATTTGCGAAATGAGATGCTTGAGCTGCTGGGTCTGCTGGAAGCCGAACTGGATTTCGCAGAGGAAGAGATAGAGTTTATCTCAAAGGACAGAGCCTGTGAGCAAATCAGCCGGTTTCAGCAGCGCATATCTAATCTTCTGGAAGGCAGCATACGGTGTGAGCGGATCATTGATATGGATGCTGTGGGGCTGGCCGGCCTGCCGAATGCGGGCAAGAGCCGCCTGCTCAATGCACTGCTGGAAACGGAGCGAAGCATTGTTTCGGATGCAGCGGCGACCACGCGTGATGTACTGACGGGCATTCTGCGGCTGGACGGATTGGATTGCATTCTTTTTGATTGTGCCGGTCTGATGCCTATCTCCGAGCAGACAGCTTTGGTTGATCGGATGGCGCATCAGGCCTCTTTAACAGCGTTAAATAAGGCCGCGTTGGTGCTGTTTTGTGTGGATGGCAGCAAGGAGGATATTGAAACCGATGTACAGATGCGCAAGCAGATTCAGATGCCGGCTGTCATCTATGTAATGACCAAGAGCGATATCCTCAGGCCCCAAGATGCCGCGCAGCGGTGTAAGCAGCTGCAGCAGGTATTCGGAGGCGAATTTCTTCCGACCAGTGCGGCAGCAGAAAGCGGATTGGACGCATTGAAGCAGCGCATACGAATGGAGCTGCTGCGGCTGCGGGCCGGCGATCGGGAACATCAGGACCGTTTGACGATCAACCAGCGCCACGAGCAAAAACTTCAGGAGACGCTCAAGCTGCTTGCGGCGGCGGACGATGAAATACGCAGGGATTCTATTGAGACTGGATCCATGCTGTTGCGTCAGAGCTGTCAGCTTCTGAGCGGACTGGAGCATGAGGATATAAGCGAGCAGATTCTCGACCGTATTTTTTCGCGGTTTTGTATTGGAAAATAAAGAAGCGGTATGGCTGAATTAAAAATACTGACAGGTCCACTGAGAGGCCATGTGTTTGGACTTGAAAAGGGCGGCTGGGCCAAGACCCTCGGCCGGGGCGCCGAAAATGTCGATTTCCGCATACCTGATGCCGCTATCTCACGCCGGCATGCCGAATTTTCCTATCGCGACGGGCAGTGGGCTGTCCGCGATTTGGGCTCCTCCAACGGCACATTTATCAATGAAATCCGAATTCGTGAGACAGCGCTGCTGCAGCATGAAGACCAGATTCGCTGCGGTTCAACCGTCCTTCTGTATAGCAATCCTGAGCCGGACGGCCTGCGCGCCGGCCGATCGGACGAGACCAATGCAAAACGGATTGAGCTGGAATATGATCCGGGTGAAACAATGGTGGCTGTGGCGTTTGATTCGCTCCAATCCAAGCAGACAGCGCGGCAGCGGCGGCGGATGATGGAAGCAGGACAGGCGGCGCTGAACCTTTCGCACGGCATCAAAAATATTCTGCAGACACTGCGGTCGGGTCAGGATGTGATGGATGATGCATTGGGGTATCGGGATATTGAGCAGGCCAAAAAGGCCTGGAATATTCTTAAACGCAATCTCGAAAAAGTTCAGAAGCTGGTGCTGGATATGCTTAAATTCAGCCGTGATGAAACACCGCATCTGCAGCCCTGCCAGTTCAATCGTTTGATCGAGTCTGTGATTGAAATCCTTCGGCCGCAAGCCCATGAACGGCAGGTCAGCATTCTGACACAATACGATGAACATCTGGAACTGGTTTGGGCAGATCCCGAACAGATGCAGGATGTGGTGATGAATCTGGTGCTGAATGCGGTAGAAGCTGTGCCGCCACAAAGAGGACAGGTTACGATACGCACGGAACTGGACGCGGCAGGCCAAGCCATTCTGCAGATTATCGATAATGGGCCGGGGATAGAGGATACGCGAGTCATTTTTGAGCCGTTTTATTCTACCAAACCGAATGTCGGAGCTGGTCTGGGATTGACTATTGCCCGCAAAATCATACGGCATCACGGCGGCTGCATCGAAGTCCAATCCCTGCCCGGCCAAGGTTCTATTTTTACCGTGCGTATTCCGGCCGGTTCAGATAAAAAGTAAAATCCGCATTTTATCAGACGATGGAGGAATCTTCAGGAATTTCAAAGCGGGGGGATTCCAACCTTGGTCGATCCGATAAGTAAGGAAGATAGGTTAGAGCAGGCGGCAAATCCTGATAAAGTCTCTCTTTGATTTGGCCGATGAAGGGAGCGATAGATACAGTGCCTATGTATGAGAAAAAAGTATCTGTCCCGGGAGCAAACAATGAATACAAAAAATACCCAGATTAAAATGCCGGATACCTTTTTCGCTCCAGCCGGCCGTGAGCAGCCCCATCAAGTCCGCAACCTGAATGCACGGATAGAATCAAACCCATACGTAAAGTCGATGCTTGACGCGTTGCCGATGATGGTGCTGGTGCTCAACTCCCATCGGCAGATTGTGGCTTTCAATGAGACGGTTTTGAAAATAACAAAGTCCTCGGCAGAAGCAGTGTTAGGAAAACGGCCGGGCGAAGTGATTAAATGTGTCCATGCCGGTGAAGGGCCGGACGGCTGCGGAACGAGTGCAGCCTGCCGGTTCTGCGGTGCTGTCCAAGCTGTCCTGCAGACGCAGGCCGACAGCTGCCGCCATAAGGAAGAATGCCGTATTCTTATGGAACAGGGATTGGCGCTGGATTGGAAAGTTACAGTCTGCCCCTTAATGATGGATGGGTATTCTCTGGTGTGTGTGGTCATAGAAGATATCGGCGATTTGAAGCGCCGGCAGGTGATGGAGCGGATTTTCCTTCATGATATGATCAATCATCTGGGGGCTATTGTCGGCTTTACACGGCTGCTGGCTGAAGAACAGGGCGAGAACGAAGAATTAAAAGAGGTGATTCAGCTTGCCGACGGATTGCTGGAAGAGGTACAAGCCCAGCGCGATTTGATGCTGGCCGAAAACTGTGAATTAGAAGCCAAAAGAGAACCGGTCGCCCTCAAATCCTTTCTTGACCGGCTGGTCCAGCTGTACAGGAGCCATCCGGTTTCAGCAGGCCGCCTGATTGTTGCGGAGAATGTTGCGGATATAAGCATAGAAACAGATCCCAGTCTGCTGAGACGAGTGGTCGGGAATATGATTAAAAATGCGCTGGAGGCATCGGAAGCCGGACAGACAATAACCGTGTCCTGCCGGCAGGCCGAGGCCGGTGCTGCCGTCAGTGTGCATAATCCCGCAGTCATGCCGCCGGATGTTCAGATGCAGATTTTCAACCGCTCGTTCAGCACCAAGACAGGAACCGGCCGCGGCATAGGCACCTACAGTATGAAGCTGCTGGGCGAAACCTATCTGCATGGGCAGGTCACCTTTGAAAGCAGCCCGGAGGCCGGAACTACATTTACTCTGACCCTGCCGCTCAAAAGCGTTTAAGAGGCGATTTTTTCGGCTTAATCAAAGGCAGCGGGAATCGCAGGATTGCGAAACTGGGCAAAAAAGAGTTTAAGTTCGTGATGCAGGGTCCGTCCGCGGGATAAATTGGCCGGCAAATCTTCTTCTGCAAACCAGCCAATCTCACTTGTTTCATGACTGACAGTCGGTTGCCCGCCGGTCAGTTCGCACAGGAAAAAGAGTTTATAAATATTAAATGGATAAGGCGGGGTATGTCCCTGCCGGTCGCGGTCAAAAACAGCAAGCAGGCGGACAGGCTTCACTTCATAGCCGGATTCTTCCCAGACCTCGCGAGCCACATTCTGGGCGGCTGTCATTCCGCAGTCGCACCAGCCGCCGGGCAGAGTCCATCCTCCGTCGGCAGCCTCGCGTACCATCAAGATTTTATCATCCTTGAATACAACGCCTCTGCAATCCACTTTGGGAGTTGGATAGCCGGCATCCTGCTGCAGAATGCCCCGCGCCTGTTCGGCATTCAGTTCAGTGTAGTGAGCAAAAATCTCGGCACAAATCTGCTCGAGTTCCTGATGGCGATTGAGTTCATACTCGTTTTGGGCAAAGTGTTTTCCGGCCTGTGAAATGGCTTTCAGCCGTTTGGCTATCTCAAACCAGTCAAATGCATTCGAATTCATCTGTGTTCCCCTGTTTGCTCAAAAAGTTCCATCACGGCCGCCTATTATAATCCTGCTGCCAAGCAAACCAAAGCGTCATTTTCTTTATCAGGCGGGAAATTGTCCCTTCTTTTTCAATGCTTTTTTCTCTGGGATGCGATATAGTTTTGCTGAATCGCGTTTTATAAGAAAATGACTGCGGATAGTGTTCGGGGCGGCTGGAAAAAAAAGAAATTTTGGAGGCACAAAATGCTAAAAAGGCAGGTGCATTTAGAGGTTATCCTTTTAGCTGGAGTATTTATATCAATGGCCTCGGCTGAACGGATTGTACGCCGGCTGGATTTTGGGTGGAAGTTCATCAAAGGTGATCCGGCAGGGGCACAGGGACCGGCATACGATGACAGCGGCTGGCGGGATGTGCAGATTCCTCATGATTGGAGCATAGAAGGGCCGTATGATGCCAATTGGGCCAGCGCTACCGCCTACCTGCCGGCAGGAACAGGGTGGTACCGCAAGACATTCGAATTGGATAAAACCCTGCACGGCAAGTTCATATCTATTGAATTTGACGGTGTTTATAACAATGCAGAAGTGTGGATTAACGGGCATTTCTTGGGCCAGCGTCCCTTCGGCTATATCGGATTTCAATATGACCTGACGCCCTATGTCCTTTTTGGTCAGGAGCAGAAGAATGTGTTGGCCGTGCGCGTTGATCACAGTCAATTTGCAGATTCCCGCTGGTACACGGGTTCGGGGATTTACCGGTATGTTCGACTATGCATCACCGATCCAGTGCGTATTGCGCACTGGGGAACATTTGTTTCGGTGCCAAAGGCAGATCCCCAAAAGGCCGAGATTCAAATTGAAACAACTGTCGAGAATAGAGGCGGGCAAAGGCAGACTATTACCCTGCTTTCTGAAATTATTGCACCCGATGGCAAACTGGCAGCAAGTGTTGTCAGCAGCAGGACGATTGAGGCCGGCAAAACATCTATTTTTGAACAAACAGCAGCGGTGAGCAATCCTGCCCTGTGGGATGTGGACAATCCGAACCTTTATACCTTAAAAGCTGCACT
Source organism: Phycisphaerae bacterium (assembly GCA_018052735.1). GTDB lineage: Bacteria > Planctomycetota > Phycisphaerae > Sedimentisphaerales > Anaerohalosphaeraceae > 4572-13. Next base: position 92,884 of record JAGPMT010000002.1, read on the forward strand.
CTCCATAGACGGCAAGCCGGCTGATACCTTAGAAACGCCTTTTGGTGTTCGCTGGTTTCGGTTTGATCCCAATGAGGGTTTTTTTCTCAATGGCAGAAATCTGAAACTCAAAGGCGTTTGTCTGCATCATGATGCAGGGCCGGTAGGAGCTGCTGTTCCTGAAAAGATGTGGGTTCGCCGACTGAAGGCGCTCAAAGAAATCGGCTGCAACGCTATCCGCTGCAGCCATAATCCGCCGGCACCGGAGTTTCTGGACTTGTGCGACCGCATGGGCTTTCTGGTGATGGATGAAGCGTTTGATGAGTTTACCCCGACCAAAAACAAGTGGGTCAAAGGCCGCAATGTAGGTGTTCCTTCCCGGGACGGTTACGGTCAGGTTTTTGAAAAATGGTCTATTCGCGATATTCAGGATATGGTTCGCCGCGACCGCAATCATCCGAGCATAATTATGTGGAGTATCGGCAATGAAATAGACTATCCGAATGATCCATTTTCACATCCTGTGTTGGGTGATAATTACCGGCCGAATAATCCGCCGGCACGGGATTTGGTGCGATGGGGCAAGCCGCTGGTTGATGCGGTCAAGCAATTGGATACTGCCCGGCCTGTCACGGCGGCTATTGCAAGTGCACCGATGTCCAATGCGGCTGGTTTTGCGGATATTCTTGATGTTGTCGGCTACAATTATCAAGAACAGTACTATCAATCCCATCATGCTGAATATCCCCAGCGGATTCTTTACGGCAGTGAAAACAGCACCTCGCTGACTGCCTGGCAGGCTGTAGAGGACAATGATTTTATTGCCGGGCAGTTCTTATGGATTGGAATTGATTATCTGGGTGAATCACCCGGTTGGCCTGTAAGAAGCTGGACCGGGGGGTTATTTGATCTGTGCGGCTTCAAAAAACCGCTGGGGTGGTTTCGTCAGAGCTTATGGTCCGCCGAGCCGATGGTATATCTGGTCTGCAGCCCAGCCAGACGCCAGACGGGACAATTTGACCGACGGGGCGGGCGGATGTTTCAGTCACACTGGAATTGGCCGGAAGGGCAGACTGTGCGGGTGGCCTGTTATACCAACTGTGACCAAGTCGAACTTTACCTCAACGATACCTCTCTGGGCGTCAAAAACTTTGCTGATGCGGTGCGAAGGACGCTTGAATGGGAAGTGCCGTATGAAAAAGGGCAGCTGAAGGCTGTTGCCAGAAGGGATGGAAAAGCAGTTTGCCAATATGTGCTCCAAACTGCCGATAAGCCCCAGAAAATCCAATTGATTGCGGATGCAGCCGAACTGAAAGCCGATGGACGGGATATTTGTCATCTGGAATTTCTTGTGACAGACAAAAACGGCGTCCGTATCCACGATGCGGCCAATCAAATCACATTCAAAATAACCGGCCCCGGCAAAATCATCGGTCTGGGTAATGGCAATCCGGCCGCACACGAATCGCATCAGGGAAAAGCGTATCCGGTATTCGAGGGCAGGGGGCTGGCAATCATTCAGGCAGGTCAATCACCCGGTACAATAACAATCGAAGCATCTGCCGAGTCCCTCGAACCGACAAAGATTACTCTTGATGTTCGTTGAACATTAAAAGTTTTTGATGCCGGTAAAGACGATTTGAGCGGCCAGCGCCGTCAGGACAAGAGCAGTCAGCTTGGTCATCACGGCAATCACTTTTTGTCCGAAGATATTGCGGAGCTGGTCAGCCATAAGCAGAAAAAGGGACATAGTCACAGCAGCGGCTAAGATGCCGGCAAACATAACAAGCCGCTCATGGGGATTTGTAATTTGGGTTCCCCAGACCATCAGTGTGCCGATAGTACCGGGACCTACGATAATCGGCAGCCCCAGCGGAACAACCGCAAAATCTTCGCCTTCCGTATGCTGCGGGGGCTTGCTGATGCCCAGTACCAGCATTACCGAAGTCAAAAACAGAGTTGTTCCTGTGCCTATCTGAAAGGCCGCCAGCGTAATTCCCAGTAGGCCGAACAGGGGTTTTCCGAAAAAGAAAAAGACCGTTACTGCAATCAGAACAGTTGCAGAGGCCCGCATTGCAGCCCGCCGGCGGCTTGATGCATCCATTTCCTCGGCCATTTTTAAAAATAGTGACATCGTAAAAAACGGCGCCAGCAGAAAAAACATCTTAATATAGGTATTTACAAACAGCGAAAGCATACAGGGCCTTTTGTTATCGAATTTTCCCGTATTTATCCTCGAAAGCGCCGATTATGTCAACAAATTCCTGCGGAAGCCGCAGCAGGGCTTGGTCGATTATCCATTGGGGAATTTTCTGATAAAACGCCTGTGCAATGCCGCCGGCAATACAGGCCAGCGTGTCGCTGTCGCCGCCGAGAGAAACAGCCAGGTGGATAGTATGTTCAAAATCCGTCGAATCAAAAAATGCCGTAAGGGCTTCCGGCACGGTTTTTTGACAGGACACATTAAATTGGTATGTCGGCCGAATTTGTTCGATTGTGCGATTCAGGTCATATCCAAAGCGGCGGCGGATTTCCTGTCGGATAGAGTCCTTATCACAGCCGCAGCGAGCCAGATAAATCGCCAAAGCCGTTGCCTGAGCTCCCTTGATGCCTTCGGGATGATTATGGGTTGGCTCGGCGCTGCGCCGGGCTTCTTTTAAGACGGCCTCAACCGTGTCAAACGCAAAGCCGACCGGACTGACCCGCATTGCGGAGCCGTTGCCCCAGCTGTTATACGGTCCTGCATTGTCCGACATCAGCCAGAGCCGGAAATTGCTGCCGTAGCCGCGCTGCGGGTAGCGCCTGCCGAAATCCCGATAGACAGCGGCGTAATCCAAGCCGTACAAAATCGCCTTCGCAGCCGCTGCAGTCATTACTGTATCATCTGTGAAGGTGCAGGCCTCTTGGAACAAAGGAAAATCGGCAGTCTTAATCTGTTTCCATTCGTACACAGAACCGACGATATCACCGATTATTGCTCCGAGCATCGCTGCGACCCCAATAAAGACGAACCTTGTTGGCTGCCTTGCCTTAGCAGCGGTCAATTTCCTTTACTGCCGCTGCATGCGTGTCCAATCTTCGCTTCGGACGCCTTGATAATAGGTAACCACATACTCAATCGTTTTTTCCGTTTGCTGGTCTAAGGTGAGAGTGTATTTTATTGTATCCAGATCGACTTTTTCATAATAGGTGTCAGCATCGCCGAGATTTTTAATGGTCCAGTAAGATGTAGGGAAATTGCGCTTCAGCTCAAGTTTAACCGGCAGAGGGCGTGTATTTTTCAGTTCGAGCTTGAATGTGCGGATTTCGTCCCAGCCGTTCACGTTGCCGTCTTTGTCAAATCGATAATTATCCGTTTTTTCGTCCATCAGTATCGGATTGACAATAACATTTGAAACAGGACCCAGATTCAGTTCAACATCTTCACCGACAGGAATATATTTGAAGCTGGATTGGCCTTCATAGGACAAATGTTGCTGGTCGTCCACACTGCGGAAGACTTTCAGACTGCCGCCGGGGATAGGGGTTTGACCCAACTTGTGCTCTTGGTCGTTTTTGAAGCTTAAATAGCGGACAACCTGCGGTCCCCAGCGGTCTTCCTCGAATTTGTACAGGTTGACAACAGGAATTTGGTCGGCCTGAAAACTGGGCAGGCGCTTGGACCACTGGTCAGGAATGGTTTCTGTGCCTTCGATAGTATACAGGAAATATTCGCTGAGACCCTCCTTGCGGATTTCTTTGGTCTGCAGTGCGGCAGCATCTAATGCGAGCAATTCTCTGCGTGCCCTCCCCGCCAAAGCCCGCGGTTCTTCTATTGCCGAAGCAGGCTTTGCAGGGAAGACTTCTCCCGGACGGCCGTAAGGATATTGCCGGCGTGCCAATTCCGCTATCTGGTCGAGGATATGAACCTGCCCCACAATGAGACGAGTTTGGGCGTTTTCATAATCTTCGCCCGAATTATTGGAAACCACCACATAGCCCTCCAAATGCATGGTTTTTTCATTGTTGGACAATGTTCCCAGATAGAACGCTCGCCACGACAAGCCGCTGGTCAGATAAGTGATTTCGACTGGTACCCGGCCGTCGATTTCGCTTTTGATGTTCCATAATCCGAGATTCTGCACCCGCGGGGGATATGTCAGGTCTGCAATGTCGATTTTATCGGCGTAAGCCTGAGGCTGCATCAGCAGGCTGGTCGGATCAATCAATGTATTGGCCCACGAGAACTGAAGTTTATTATCACCTTCTTTGAGCGTCAGCGAGCGGGCATCCCGCACCAGTGTCAGATCGGCAGAATTGTAAATTGTCAGCTGCGTCATTTCTTTTGCCGGCAGGGTTACGAGGTCAACCTTGGCAGAGACATTGCCCGCCAGCAGTGCAGCGATCAGTATCAGGTTTGTCATTTTCATAATCAATCTCCTTGTCGATATCAGAGCAAATATGCTTCTCTCTATTTGCCCAATGTTTTTTGCAGCTCGGAAGTGCATCATATTATTTTTACGGACGGACATTGATTCGGCTGTAGCGCATCTCCAATTCCTTGACTGCCGGACCGTCTTGGGTACGGGCAGGCAGCTGGATTTCAAACTCCAGCGTCGAGGCATCTTTGCGGGTGTATTCCATATTGCAGTTCTTCATTTCCCACTGCCCCGGAATGTGCTGTATCATCGTCAGCACGGCCGGCTTGTCTTTGAAATTCTCAATTTTGGCGGTGATAACTTCGTCGGTGTCATAAAGCACAATGGCTCCGGCATTGTTTTTGCGGAGGTTGATGCGGTCGTTTTTCATCTGCCGCTGGGTGACTACGATATCGCGGCTGTCGCCGATATAGACTTCTGTTTTCTGGCCGACCGGCACGATAGAAGTGTAGTCCTCGCCCAGAAAGATGGTGCTTTCGTGTCCATCATCCTGAAACAGCCGCATCTTACCGCCCCAGAGCGAAAAGTCGCCCAGCCCGCTTTTTTTGTCATTGACGATGCGATAACTGACAGGGATGCCGATGTTGCGGTTTTCAACCTGTTCCGGATCCCAGGGCAGCTTGGCTGCGTCCCAGACCCAAATCTTGGTGATGGGTACTTCGGGGGCTTTGAGAAACAAAAGCTGCTTGGTTTCCTCATGGGCAATGGACTGCTCGAAACTGTCGCCGTAGTCCAGCAATACGGCGGCCTTGTCAAAATCCTCGCCGGAAAAGTTCCGCAGAATCAGATAGCTCTTGAGATCAAGCTTGGTTTCATCTTTGTCGGCGACGGCTTTGTAGGTTACCAAGCGATCGATATTGGCCAGCAGATAGCTGATGCGGACCGTTTCAGCATAATCGCCCTCGGCGGCAATCTCCCAAACCAGAGCCGCCTCGTTGGGCGGATAGCTGACATTGAGCAGCTTAACCTGTTCCGGATGGTCCAGAATGATCAGCCGAATCGAATCCGGATCGATGCTGACAGCATTCCACGAGAAGTCCACTTTGTTTAGTCCCTTCTGAAGCGTCAGAACGCGCTCTTCCTCAATCAGTGTGGCAGCCGGATTATCCAGCCGAATAACGGTTGCATCCCGCTGCGGCAGGGCGACCAGTTTGGTCCGCCCGTGTGCGGCAGCTGCAACAGCCAGAACGGCGATGCTGGTTAAAATGGTTTTTGCTTTCATAGTACTGCTCCTTTCACAAAATAGCGTTATTGTTCTTGGACAGGATTCATAATCCGGCCGATGAATAAAATACTGCCGGTTTTATTATCTTTTATGACAAATACAAACGGCCGATCGGCTCGGAATACCAGCGGAGGTTCAGGTACAGCGGCTGTGGGGGCAATCACGGCTGTGGCGGCGGCTGCCTCGGTGCCTTCTTCATTTACTTCTACGAATGCTTTATGAAGGACATCGGATATAAAAAGGTCTTTTGTGCCGGTTATCCCTGAAAAGTCTGCTGTGCTGCCAAAGGCGTCCGGCATGCCCATTGCTGCCAGCGTTTGAGACAGCGAAAACTGCGACTCTATCTTAAATCGCGGCAGGTAAACGTCAACCGCCTTCATTTGCATGCTGTTCATCCATTGGGTCAGCAGTTTTGCTGTAAGATCCTCTTCAAAGCGTCCTGCATATCCTTTTTCCGGCAGCAGCACGACCATGCTCAAGTCGCCGCCTTTGTACGGCAGTTCGAGCGTCTCTACCTTAATGCCGCGGGCAGTTCGGAAGCTGACGTGTTCTCCATATCTGTATTTGCCGCGGCGGTGCATCAACGGCGCCGGAACCGTCCTGTCATGCGAAATATAAAAAGGCTCATTTTGGGTCAGTTTTGGATCAAACTCTTCAGCCCAGCTCCCTTTAAAATAAATGGCGTTGGTCAGCACCAGCCGCGTTGCCGCACTCAGGGCGCCGGCGGGAATCAGGTTTTTGATTTTGTCCTGAGTTTTGTCCTGAATCCATTGATTGATTTTCAGCCGCACGGCTTCTGTTTCGCTGATAAAATTCACAGTTTCCAGTCCGGCATGGTAAAAATTCTTATTGAGCATGATGAAAGAATCCAAAAATGGATAATCCTTCTGCCCCCACAGTGCGTTGGCGATGGAAAGCAGATAGTCGCCTTTCTGTCCCTGCCGGTTCATCTGGGTTATCAGCCGGCCGAATGCCGGATGAAAGGGCTCGGACAGCTCCAGAGCATTGGGTTCTGTATCGAAGGGAAAATGCAGCGTCTGGGCCATTTGCCGAGCAGTTTGCTCTTTTGCGCCTGCATAGACAAGTGCCAGCGCTGTCGAAATGCTGAAAGGAGAGAAAAACAGATTGCCATCCTGATTTTTCAACTGTGCGTAAAGTTCCAAAGCAAAGGCGGTATTGCCCTCAACAATGGCTTTGCTGTATGGTTGGAATTCAGCCCAACAAATGCCTGCGGCCATCAGCAGCACTGCGGCCGGCATGAACAGTGCTTTCGGTTTCATTTTTCCTGCTCCTTGCTTTGTGCAGTCATTTTTTCAACATAATATTCGCTTCGCCGCTGCTGATATTTGGTGACGGTATAGCCAAATGTTTTTTCCGAGCGCGGGGCAAGCACCAGTGTAAATCGGGCATGGCTTTTGTCGTGCTTTGTATAAGCAGCATGCGGTGTGGAATTACCATTGGCGTTTATGCCCGATTCCCAGTAATCGTTTATTTTCAATTCCCAATAGTCGGTTCCGAAGTTTCGAGTTATCTCAATCTCTGCAGGAATCTGGCGGGTATTGGTCAGTTTCAATTGCCACGATTCGATTTCATCCCAGCCGTCGATATCTCCATTGTTGTTGAATGTATAGTTGTCTGTCCGGCTGTCTGTCTGTATCGGCTCTACCTTGACCAGCAACGCCGCACCGAGGTTCAGTTCCGCATCTTCATTGACAGGGATATACTTTACCTCAGCAGACCCGATATATGATAAATTCTTTTTTTCATTAAGTCGGCGGTATAGTCGAACATTGCCTTCCGGCAGGGGAGTATTGCCCAGTTTGTGGGCTGCATCATTTTTGAACGAGATAAATCGGATGGTATCTGTCCCGTACCGGTCTTCGTCATATTTGTACAGGCTTTTGACCGGTATGCCGCTGGCATCCAGTGATTCCAATCGCTTGGCCCATGCATTCGGCAAGTCTTCAGTGCCTTCAATAGTATAGAGATAATATTCGCTAAGAGCCTCCTTTTGGATATCCTTGATTTCGTATTTGAATGCTCCGCCGCCGAATCTTCCGCTCGTATCAGAAAAAAGCATGCCTGTCTGAGCGAAATCAGCCAGCAAAGGGACTTTTTTGAGAGCATCTTTTTCATCCTGCTGAGGAACATCTGGTCCATACGGGTAATACCGACCGGCCAGATAATTGATGGTTTCAGTCAGTCGTGTCTGGCCGACGACCAGCCGCGTCTGGGCATTCTGGAAATCTTGGCCGGAGCTGTTAGCGACATTTACAAATCCTTTCAAGTCCAATGTTGTCTCATCTTCGTTTAGCGTTCCTTCATAGAATGCCCGCCAAGACAACCCGCTGACAAAATAGGTAATCTCAAACGACACCGCACCCTCAACTTCCGAACGAATGAGCCAGCGTCCAATGTCTTTCAAACGGGCCGGGTAAACAAGCTGCTGAGTATCGATTTTGTCGGCATACTCCAGCGGCTGAAGCGATAAACTTGTCGGATCAATCAAGGTTTCAGCCCACATAAACTGAAGCCAGTTCCAGCCGGGCTTCAATGTCAGACGCCGGATATCCCGAACCAGCGTCAAATCGGCGGTGTTATATATTGTAACCTGCATTGTGTCAGGGGCAGGTAAAACAACCAGTTCTATGGCGCTGGCGGGGGCAAATGGCGGACTGTCTGGTATAGAATCAGATGATACAATTTTAACACTGTTTTGCACTGGCTGTGCACCATCTTGGATGAATTTTGTGTCAGAGAGGTAATCTCTGCTGTCTTTGAATTGTTCCCTTTTTTTGGGACCGAAACGGTCGGCTGCACCGATTTTGTTTTGGCTGTCAGGCAGAAATATCCATAATGCTGTAACCACTAAAGCAGCTGCGGCCGCCCAGCCAATCCATACCTTACGGTAAAAGGCACCTGTTTTTTCTCCAGCCATTTTAGACATAAGTGTTTTAGAAACAAGATCATCGGGCAGTTCAACATCACCTTCAAGAACAGACATTACAGAGAATTTTCTTTTTAATTCTGACAAATGCTGTCGGCATTCGGGGCATTTGTCTAAATGCTGACGAACTGCTAAGCCGGCGTTTGCTTCAAGAAGCCCAAAGGCATATTGAATAAGAATGTCTTGATTGAAGTGATTCATTGATTCTCTCCGGCTGGGTCAGGCAGCAGGGCAGCCATTTTTTTGAGGGCACGAAACAAATGTGTCTTAACTGTTCCGACCGAACAGTTCAAGACCTCGGCGATCTGCTGATGAGTGAACTGGTGGTAATAATTCAGGATAAGGGCTGTCCGCTGCTGTTCTGGTAGCTTGCCGAGAGCATCGCGTACCTGTCGGCGCTGCTCATCGAGTATAAGCTGGTCAGCGGGTTGTGGAGCTCCGGCCGGCAAGGTTGTTTCAAGCGTACCGCAATGAATACCGTCTGCACATATCGGCTGGCTGAGAGAAACGGCGGTATGCTTCTTTTCCTGCTGTCTGCGGGTGATGGCTGTACGGGCAGCAATGGTTACCAGCCACGGCCGCAAATTATCCCCGTGAAATGCAGCCGCATATTTGTGCGCTTTTTGGAAGGTCTCCTGAAAAAGGTCCTCAGCTTGCTCGTGATTGTGTGTCATTTTTGTCAAATACCCCAGCACCGCCGGTCCATGCCGGCGAACGATTGTTTCAAACGCCCCCGTCTGGCCGCTCCGAAAGGCGTCTAACAGATTTCTGTCGCTGTCGTCCATATAGGAATCCTGCTGAGGATATAGACAATCATACTACCCCAAAGGTTGACAGGAAAAGGTAAAATTACTGTAAAAACTAAAACCCCTGCATCGATGCGACGGAAAAAAAAGAGGCAAAAAAGGAAGAAGACACTAATATCAAAGAATAACTACCTTAGATTAACAATACTTTGGTCAGGACAAGTGGGAGTGACTTATCGCATTGGGAATCACAAAAACTGCTGAAATCCCTTTCGAATGAGCATCACAGCGATAGCGGCCAGCAGCAGACTGAAGACTTTGGAAACGGCCTTGGTGCCTGCTTCGCCGAGGGCCTTCAGCAAGATATCTGAAGCAGCAAAAACAATTCCGGCCAGCAGGATATTGGCAATCACAGAAATCAGCGTAGCGGCAATGCCGTATTCGGAGATAATCAGCAAAGAGGTCGTCAGAACAGCCGGACCGGCAATCAAAGGGGTGCCCAGCGGCACGGCCCCCAGTGGTTCACCGGGATTGCGGCGTGCCTTTACAGGATTCAGAATATCCGTAATCGCCAGACAGAACAAAATTGCCCCGCCGGCTGCCATAAAATCGCCGATAGTGATGCCCAGCAGATGAAAAACGCCTTTTCCGACACAGATGAATCCTACAGCAACCGCCGCGGCGGTCAGCATCGACTGGATGATAATTCGCCGTTTTTCCAGCCGGCTCAGACCTTCAGTCAGCGAGACGAATATCGGCAGCACTCCGATGGGATCCACCGCTACAAACATTGGAATCAATGCCAGCAGAATATCTTTGAGCATTTTTTTCTCCTAAAACTCCTTTTAAGCAGCTCAATTCTAACTCGCCCAATTCCCGATTGCAATTGGATTGTTTTTGCACTTGTTAGATGAAAAAAGTATCGTACTGCATTTCAGTATGTAATTTTTAGACAAAAGCATATTCTGTCGATAAAATAGTATTGAACCGTTCTGCAGGAGGCATTCTATGGCCAGACGAATAGCAGCTATAGCTTTTATTTATGCTTGTACGGCGGCAGCGTGGATGATACTGTCAGTTACAATGCTGGTTCGTACGGAAAGTCTGGATACTCGCCTGCACGAAGCTGTCGGCCAGTTGTGGGGAACGGCTCATACTCAAACGCAGCCGCAGGTATATTATAAAATCCCATCCTCTTCAAGCCTGAGCGAATCCAATGAGCAGAACGAGACTGTAGAACATCTTGCTTTGGACAGCAGTCAAATAGCGGTTGATTTGAAACTGGACTACAGACGCAAAGGACTGCTGTGGTATTCAGTGTATCAGGTGCAATTCGCCGGCCAATACCGAATTGCCAATCCCGGCAGTCAGCAGCGTGAGATTTATGTGGATTTTGCTTTTCCGTCTGAACAGGCGATTTATGACAATTTCCGTTTTGCTGCGGATGGACAGGATATTACCAATTCAGCATTCAAGACGGGCCGCTTTGTCCATGCTTTTCAGATGGACCCCGGCCAAACGAAGGAAATAGAAATTGCCTATACATCGCAGGGTATGGATGAGTGGATTTATGATTTCGGGGGCGGTGTCAAGCAGGTGCGGAATTTTGTGTTTGTGATGACGACAGATTTTGACCGGATTGATTTTCCGCAGAGGAGTGTTTCGCCGACAGTCAAGGCCAAGACTGCAAAAGGGTGGAAACTGGTATGGGCCTACAACAATATGCTGACAGGCGCCTGCATAGGGATGACAATGCCCAAAAAACTCAATCCGGGACCGTGGGTCAGCCGGCTGACGGCTGCCGCCCCTGTTTCGCTGTTTCTGTTTTTCTTTCTGCTGTTTATCTGCACAACCCTGCGAGAAATTAAAATCCATCCTATGAATTACTTTTTCCTCGGCGCAGCTTTTTTCAGTTTTCATCTGCTGCTGGCCTATCTGGTCGATTTCATTTCTATTCACATTGCTTTCTGGATCTGTTCGGCTGTTTCGATTGTGCTGGTAGTTTCCTATATGCGGCTGGTGGCCGGACCGCGATTTGCCTTTCTGGAAGTTGCCCTTTTCCAGCTTGTGTATCTGGTTGTCTTTTCTTACACATTTTTCTTTGAGGGCTATACCGGACTGGCAATCACGGTACTGTGTATCTGTACGCTGTTTGCAGTGATGCAGATGACCGGCCGGCTTGACTGGGAAAAGGTCTTTGCTAACGGCCTCCCAAAGCCGGCTAAGTCCCGCAAACCGCAGGACGGGGGGCAAAACCGCCCCAATGTACCGGACTAAAACCGGCAGGGTATTATTGGACACCAAGCCTTGTTTTGCTTAGCAGATGAAATGCAATGCACAACGGCAATGATTTCAGTATAAATTATTTTTCTCGAGTAAAAATCTGCTTGCAGATACTTGTTTTTAAAATATAAAGTATCATAATACTGCCATGCATTTGGTTATAGTATAATGAACAAAAGGTATTTTTGATGAATAAATCCATTAAAATACTTGTTGTAGACGATGATGCTGTAGCCCGAGGCGTTTTGATACATTATCTTTCCAGCTACGGAAGCTGCACAGAGGCGGAAAATGGCGCAAAAGCCGTCGAACAGATTCGTCAGGCGATTATAGATAAGGCACCCTTTGAAGTTGTCTGTCTGGACATTATGATGCCAAAAATGGACGGATTAGATACCCTGCAGGCCATTCGCCAAATTGAAAAGGAAAACCAGATCGAACCTGCCAATCAGGCTAAAGTGATTATGACCACCACGGCCAGTCAGGTGTCCAAAACAATGAAGGCCTTTCATTACGGCTGCAACGCTTATCTAGTCAAGCCTGTTTCCAAAGATGACCTTTACCGCGAAATGATGAAGCTACCTGTCAGCGAACGGTATAAGGCCTACTGGCGAACCCTGTAATCGGCTCCTGTAGGCATTATTTGACCTTCATTATCCTTACGCCGTAAAGACCGCCTGCCGTATTATTCGGTTGGGCTTGAAAGCGAATGCGGACGCTTGTTTTATCTCTGGTCAGTTCAGAAGGTACCGGATAGGTTACGTCAAAGAATTCATTTGGTTTCTGATTATTCAGCGATTGGGAGGCAATTTTTGTCCCGTCCACAAGGATATCAAACGTTCTTGCGCCGGCATCCGAACCCCAGTAAGTACAGACCAGTTCCATCGGCACATCAGGCAGTACTTTCATTGTAAATTCGAACCAGCCGTTATAGGCATGCCGCCATTTGCGTCCTGCGAATTCGCCGGCCTGAGTGTTTTCACCTGTCAGGTTATGGTCGCGTTCGGGCTGCATTTCTCCGATGCGCAGCACATCAACCGACCGCGCTTCCAGTTCCTGCAATCGCTGCTGTTCGGCAGCGTATTCAGTTTTTTTCTGCTGCCATTGTTCGGGTGTAAACTGATCCATATAAACCGTATAGGGCTGGTCAGCCACAGCATACAGCGGCAGCAGCCGCAGTTCGCGCATCGCCCCTTCATCTTCAATATCCCGTGCAATACCGGCAGCAGTAAACTCCAGCGGCCGGCCCTCAACAGGTTTGAAGGCAGCCAGCAATTCCGCCGGCGTTCCGACAAGCAGCGGCAGGGGAGCATCGCCGCTCAAATCCGCCGCCAGCACAATCGGACCATACAGAAATGCGATACGGTTGGGCTTGTCGGGCATCGCCTCAGTCCGCAGCGTCATCGGCAATTTTAATTCGACAACATCCCCGCGGTTAAACCCTCGATTGACGGCAATATAGCCGGTGCTGTCCGGCTCGGTCGAGACGGGCTTGCCGTTAACCGAAACAGTCATCCCGGTAGTCCAAGCGGGCTTGCGCAGCTTCAAAATAAATGTGGTGGTTTTAGGACAATCGATTGTCAGCTTCACCGTATCACGGGCGGGGAAAGCCGTTTCCTGCGTCAGCGTAATGCCCTTGTCCTTCCATGTCAGCACCGACGGGATAAACAGATTGACATACAATGCGTTTCCGTTGTGGAAATAAATCGTCTCGCCGTATTTGGCGTGGTTTTCAAAACCTGTGCCGACACAGCACCAGAACGAGTCGAACGGATCGCAGAAATGCTTGCGGGCGGGCATGTCCAGAAAGCCCTTATACATAATCATCCCTGTACGCGGATGCTGATGTGCCAGAATGTGGTTGTATAGGGCACGCTCGTAGTAGTCCATTTCGGCAGCGCGGGGCTGTGCGGCAAACAAATGCCGCGTCAGCTTGAGCATATTGTAGGTATTGCACGTCTCGGTGGTGTCATGCATCGGTTCGGACAGCTTGTCCGGCTGCCCGAAGTGCTCATTGGCGCTGTTGCCGCCGTTGACGAAGGTATAGTGGCTGACCACAGTGTCCCAGAAAAAGCGGGCGATGGTCTTGAAATTCTCCATACCCGTCATCTCATAGATGCGGGCGGCGCCGATAATTTTCGGGACCTGTGTATTGGCATGGCGGCCCGCCAGAGAATCCTTTTGATTGGCCAGCGGATCCAATACCTCTTTATGATAGAACTTCAGAGCAAGGATTTTATACTTTTCTTCGCCGGTCATAGCATACAGGTCGATAAGCACTTCATTCATCCCGCCGTGTTCACAGGCCAGCATTTTCTGCCATTGCTCATCGGAGAGGTTTTTGGTTACCTCGAATGTCCAATCGCCCATTTTTTTCAGCACTTCCAGCGCCTTGGCATTGCCGCAGTAAACAAACGCATCGCGCAGGCCGGCCATTACTTTGTGGTTGGTGTACCACGGTACCCAGCCGCCGTTGAGGTCGAAGCCGGCCGAGCGGATATCGCCCCGGGCGATTTCTTCAAAAATGCGCTTGCCGTTAGGATACGCCGCCAGATAGCCGTTGCCGTTGGCTTCCTGACAGAGGGCCAGTTCGTCGATAATATAGTCGGCACGGGCTTTGTACTGAGCATCGCCGCTGGCAGCATACATCATTGCACAGGCCGACAAATAATGACCCAGACAATGCCCCGCAACTCCTTGACTTTCCCAGCCGCCGTAGACTTTGCCCTTCGGCTCCAAACCGGCTTCTTTACGGAACCACGCCAGAAAGCGATCCGGCTCCAGTTTCAGAAGCCATTGAGCGTTACGGTTCATTGCATCCTTAAAAATACCTTCGGTCAGATGGACGTCCGAAAGTCCAAACGCATAAACCGAAGGGGGCGAAACCGGCTGGACGGCATACGGATATGGCAGAGCCAGCGAATCCCCGGAAGCAATTGAGGTCAAAAAGCAGCATACTGCTGCAGCAGTTACCAGAGTTTTCATACTGTGAAATTTCCCTTGTGTTAAAATTGAAGTACAGTTTCGTTCATGTCTTCCGCAACATGATAAAATAATAAGCACTTTGTAGTATCCCTATTTTTGAGCCAAATGTCAAGGGTTCGACTCTAAGTGTAATCCGCCGGCAATATAGTGCGGTAGGAAATATTTGAGGAATTTAGGCAATGCAGAAGATCCTAAAACTTATATCAAGGAAAATCAGGTCTGTTATAACATCTTTTGCTTATAAGGTTTATGTGTCGGATGTAAGTATCTGTTTTGATAAGAACATAAGAGCTTAGCCGGCAATGGTGCAAGGGATATTTAATCTTCCGCAAGAGTATGTTTTTTCTTAATTTTCATATTTTTTTGTTTTTTGTTATGAAAGTGAGATAAAATAATAAGTTACTTAGAGAGACTGCTTGCAGACAAAAAGCATCCTTTATACTGCAGCGGCAGTTCGATGAAAAAAGGAGAAAGAGTTTGTTTCATTCGGAAAATCAATTTTCCGGAAATTACCGTCAATTGCTGTCTTTACCCATTGCGCATCGTCAGTACTTTCCCATCCAGATTTGCGGATAAAAACATGCCGGCAGAATGGCTGCAGGCATGTGACAAGATTGATTTGATTTACGGAGGGTTAAACATGAAAACACATCTATTTTCTTATCTTATCTTAGTTATGCTTCTTGTGTTGTGTTGTGCTTCTGTAACTGCCTACGAAGTTTCGGCCGCCGGTGCCTGCAGCAGTCCGAATTCGCATCCCGATGCCAAGGGCTTTTATGACAAAGTACGGAGCTTTTCCGGCTGGACCGGCAATTTTTATGTAGAGGACAACAACAGCAAAGAAATACATTACAAGCGGGTGGATATGGGCGGCCAAAACAACAGCTGGGTAGACAGCAGCGATATCCATTACCATGTCAGTCACGGCGGAACGCGCTGGGATTCCTACTACGGCAAAGATCTAAAGGCTGTGCTGTTTGAAGACGGCACCAGTCTGGTTCCCAGCGAAGCCCGCACCTGCTGGGGCGATTCGGACCTCGAATGGATAGCATTTCGCAACTGCCAGCTGCTCAACGATGTTTCCCGCCCCTACTGGGCCAATGCGATGAACGGGCTGCATCTAATTCTCGGCTTTGTCACCAACAGCTCCAAGCACGACAATTTCGGCAAACTATGGGCAGAGAAAATGAAAAAGACTACGATTTTGTGGTGGACCATCCCCGGTCAGACGATTACACAGGCTTGGTTTAACACGGCAGATGCCACCCAGCCCAGCGGCCGCATTGCTCGCGTGCTGGCCGAAGTGCAGGACAACTACAACGACCACCTGTGGGGCAACGGCTATGTTTCACCTGATCCTTCGGTGGATAATTATTACTGGTATTGGGACCATACCGCCGGTAGTCCGCCCTATCTGAATGTCAATATGCTGGAGATGATGTACATCTACAAGGTTATGCCGCGTACTGTGAATGAAGAGTATGTGCAGCAGATTGGAAATGCCTTTGGCCTGCAGGGTCCGATTGGTCAGAACTGCGAGAGCTATTTTATGGCAGACCTTTCAAATCCGGCCGGTCCCCGTATTCTTGAAATATCCAAGACCACCGGCCATTTCCATTTCCACGATGACGGCAAGCTTTTCGTTCTCGATCCGCAGGGCGGCAAATTCCCGCCGGAACAGGCTCTTGAAGTGGCTCAGGCATTTTTGTCCCGCAACAAACTGTTGCCGCAGGATGCTCGGGCTTATGCGGTAGAATATGATACGCTGACAGAGGAAAATTATGAAAAAGGCACCATCCGACAGAGGCTGACGATGAATACCAATGTTGTCTGGGCACGCCAGATTCCTGCGGATCCGAAGCAGACGTTGGTATCTGTGGCCGGCGCCGGAGCACGGCTGAAAATCTATCTGGACAAAACCGGCGGCATTATGGGCGGTCTGGGCAACTGGCGGCAGATTCAGCCAATAGAATTGCTCGAGGTTAATGACAGCAGAAAAACATGGTCATTTTTCGATGTTTTTGGTTCGAAAATTGTTCTCGAACCCCCGCTGGTCGAATATGATCAGGCCGTTCCCAATTTTGAGACCGCTGTTCAGCTTTATTATGAATTCTCGTATGACATACAGCAGGCCGAGCTGATTCCCTGCTGGCTTTTTAATGTTGATTACTACCTCAAAGGAAAGCTGATGCTGACAGCCGAGACATTCATTCCTGCTTCGACGATGTATATGGCGCCGGTAGTGGAGATTGTCAAACCCGAGGATTCTTCCAAGTTCCCCGCCGGCAGTATGATAGGATTTGACTGCGAGGTTGCTTCCGGCCTTGGTACACCGCCTTACAGCTTCCAGTGGACTTCCAGTGTGGACGGTGTGCTGTCGGACCAGCAGACTTTTCAAACGGATACTTTGACTGTCCGCTGTCCGGATATCTCAATGGACTGCCAGCCGCTGCCGCATACCATCACCGTTACTGTAACGGATGCCAAAGGATTGCAGTCCTCGGATTCGATACAGATTACGATTATTGGCCCATGCGACGAATGCAAAGATCCGGCTGACTTTAATCAGGATAAGATAGTGGATTTGGAAGATTTTGCTTACTGGGCCAGCCGCTTCCTGATGCAGTCAGGAAAGCAGGAATGACGGTAAAGAAAAGGACAGGCATCAGTTGCTTGATGCCTGTCCTTGTGGGTGCTGATAAGAGACAACAATCTGACTCCAGTAATAATATAAAGGCCTTAGACATTCAGTTCTGAAGGCGCCTGAATGTCTTCTGTCAGCCATTGTTCGGCCAGAATAGAAAAGTCCTCCAGCGCAACAACGCCGTCGCGATTCAAATCGGCCGAAGGACGGCTGCGGATATACGGGTAGGTTTGGTGCTCCCCAAGTTCCCAAATATTCACAAAGTCCCATCCAGCGCTGATGTAGGTTGTGCTTTGCTTCATCTGGGCTGTCGTCTTGCCGATCCCTCCGGCGCTGGTGCTTTCTCCGCTGACCTGCATATCCCAGAAAGAGTCGGCTACAATGGAGCCGTCATTGAGGCCTACCAGACCCCCGACATTCGGAATGCTGATACTGGGACGCTGTACAATTCCGGCTGCATAGCACTTGGCGGCCAGAGAATTACTGCTGAACATCCAGCCGATCAGGCCGCCTAAGACTTCATTGGGGCCGCCCGTCGTGTCGATGACACCGATTACAGAGGCCTGCGAATAACAGTAATAAAGCGTTCCGCCCCAGAGATATCCAACCAGTCCGCCTACATAGCGGCTGCCGGTAACTGTTCCCATCGACCAGCATCCCAGAAACGCCGATTGGAGGGTACAGCATCCCGCAATTCCCCCGACTAAAGAAACTCCCTTAACGGTTCCATTCCAGCTGCAGGCCATAATAGTTGCCGAGTCCAACCGTCCGACCAGACCGCCTACCCCAAAACGGCCTTCCACGGATGCATTTTCTACATGCAAATCGCAGATTTCTGCTTCCCCCCATATATATCCGAACAATCCCACATTGTCGGATCCCGGCTGACTGATAACCGCATTGCTGATAGTCCAGCCGTCCCCTCGAAACACACCGGTAAACTTTGTTGTACTGTTGCCGATGGGTGTCAATGTGACTCCCGCCAAATCCAGGGGTCCGGTTAGTTTGAAATGCTTGTCCCAATCCTGCGGTGTGGACATTAAAATCTGCCAGTCTGCGGGAGTAGATATCTGATAAGGATTATCTGCCGTCCCGCTGCCCCCGCCGCTGTAGATTCCTGCCGAAGCAAAACTCGCCAGAAACAAAATACCCATCATCATTGTTTTCGTCATCATCGCCTCTTTCTCCATAGAAAATTGCCGAAAAATCAGAGCGCCAACCAGTTGCTGCTCTTGAAAGTTTCTGTACTAAATCCGGGTACTCCTCTTGATACAACCCCAGCCAATAAAACTATCATTATACTGTTTAAATTAGGAAAAATCAAGCATAAAAAGGATTTGCAAAGGGCTTAAACAGTGAAAAAAAGGGACAGCCGCCTGAGAGCAGGGCTGTCCCTATATGGAGTGCCGTCCAAACATTATCTTTATTGTGCCGGCTGTACACTGGTATCCAGCAGCCATTCGGAAGCCAGCTTGACAAAGTCGCCTAAATCCACGATGCAGTCGCCGTCTAAATCATACGCAACAGGAGCCGGACATACTGCCTTGCCGGTGATGTCGGCATACGTTTGGGCAATCGTCGCCGCATCCAAGGGATAATTATAAATCTCAACTTCGTCTAAAACACAGGGAGTAACGCTGGAGCCCTCAAAAATCAGGTTGCCTGAGCTGCCCCGAACACGTCCGGCCAGTGATACCGGCGACAGAGTGGAATTTATGACACCGGCAGCTTCGTCATATTCCTGAATAATGCGGCCGTCATCCCGGCTGTACACACGGCTCAGAACACCGTCAATATAGACTTTTTTAACAGAGCCGTCAAAGGTGCCGACGGCATAATGCCAGCTGTTGTCGTAAACGGTACGGTTGCTGGCAGTCCCATCATCGTTGGCAGTTCCCCGCGTTGTAAAGCAGATTTTATTAAGCGTGTCGCCCCGATGCCGAAGCTGCCAGCCCTGTCCGCTCTCCCCGTTGCGGGCAACCATTGGTCCCCAATTGGCCGCAAACGGCGCCTTTATCCAGCAGGCCACAGTTATGCTGTAATTGCAGATATCAAAGTAGGATGACTGGTCAGGGTCTGTATACAACATATCTTCAGCGCCGGTGTTGTTATCAAACTCCATGCCGCTGCCCACTATGCCGGCTGTAAACACCGGGTCTCCATACAGCAGCGAAACAGGACTGCCGGGCACAGTACTGTTGGGATTGTTTTCTTCAAATGGCCAGTAGGCAATGCGGCGTTTGATAGCCAGCGGGGCTTTGCCGGACACAGCCGGTATGCCGGACTCATTGTTTACGATACAATAATAAAGACCTTCATCTGACATTTTAGCATTCGCAATCGCTAGCGCAGCTTCTGTTACTCCTGAAATATCGCCGCCATCGGAAAGCTGGATGTCGTTTTGGCCGTCAACATACTTAAACCATTGATATGTCGGGGTTGAAATCGAGACAACAGTAACCGTAAATGTCGCTGTTCCGCCGGTTTCAATAATTTGAAAAGCAGGATGGCCGGTAATGATAGGCACTGATTTTTCCGTCTCAAAAATCCAGATATCGCCGGTCCGAACACTGGCTGTGTTGTAAATAGTATCCACACGCCAGTAATAGGTCGTATCACGGCTCAGCGTCGAAGGGGTATAAGAAGCCTGCAGTGTTTCTGCATCCCAGACAAGAATATCCGCCGCAAAAGCGAAATTTGGTTCGGCTGCTGTTTTCATATACAATTTCATACTTACCAAATTCGGGTCTGCCTGACCATTGGGATCCTGCGGCACAGTCCAAACAAACGATGCTGTAATGGGCACATCAGTTTCACCTGAGGCCGGCTGGGGATTATGCGGTCGGTCGGAAAGCGAGCCCGGCACGAAGGTTTCTGGGAATGTTGTGGCAATGATAACATCGTCCCATGTCGTCGCGGCTCCGCTGGCAATCCGTACACCGTTGACCCAGTTCCACATATTCAGGTTATTAAAAACAGCATCAGCGCTGGTGTGATTCCACGCGATATCATAATCGCCGGTATCCGGATCAACCCACATTCTGGCGGCATTGTGATTGTAATCCAGCACACCGACAATCCGATACGGCCGCCCGATAACGGCCTGAACGTTCGTCAAAACATATTGGCCGTTGTTCTCATTGTTGACTCCCAGATATCCCAGACCTCCGGTTTGCCAAGGCATCCCGAATTTGACGCGTTCGCCCCATTCCCCGTCCTGAGCGCTGATGCCCAGCCAGCCCTGAGGAGCATTAATCGTTAAAGTCGCCGCAAAGTATACAATGCCGACGTTTTGAAATGCGCCGGTTCCCCATGTATCCGAACCAAATTCCCGCCGGGCGGAAATCCAGCCGGCTCCGCTGTCTTGCAGCGACAGAGTCCCGTTAACCACATTTGTAATGCCGGCCTGATTAAGCCACGAAGTCGGGGAAGGGCCTTGCGGTTTGCCGACTCCTTTCCAGTCCCATCCGTACCCGCCGTTTCTTCCGGCAACCGGACCATCGGGATAATTAAAGAAATCCGACCCGACAATATCCCCATAAACGGGAATCATCAGAAGCAGCATCATTAAAAAAAGTTTTGTCTGTCTCATACGCTCACCCTTTCCTCAAAAATTACATTTGTTATTTGCTGCAGCTCGGTGCTAACCGAACCACCCTATTTCTGTTTTTCAGTACCCAAATCCCCTCGGCGGCTTCCGAAATCTCCCTGCCCAATCTATGGCAGTGACCATCTGGTAAAAGTACTGGAACCGATAATGCTGCTGATAAAAATTTTTTAAGAAGAAAGGATATGGATATGACTACATTGTGCCTGCTGATTACCGATGTGATCCGTGAAAGTTGCCCGGCCATCATTCTTCTCATCATCTGTCCTCTTTATCCTGAATTTATGATTCTAAAATCATAATCCTCAAATAGACAGATAGCAGCACTGCCGCTGCTTCAACAATATTATATATAGCAACCGATTGTTATGTCAATTTCCACTTTTTTATTTTGAGAAGGCAAATCCTGATAAGTTGTTTAATCTGCTGTATCAAAAAAAGTTTATAAAAAAATGCCCCCGGGCAATTGAGGGCATTTGGTGGTTAAGAGGCTGACAAATCCGGTTTGAAAGAACTCTGCTGCTATAATCTGTTTTTATTACTGTCTTTTGCCGCTAATCTTCCTGTTTGGTACGGCTTTGACGGGCCAGCGCAACGGTTCCGGTGCGGACGATATTTTTGATGCCGTAAGGCCGGCACATTTCAATAAAGGCCTCAATTTTGCTTTCGGGTCCGGCTACCTCTACCATCACATATTTAGGGCCGATATCGACGACTTTGCCGGTAAACATTTCAATCAAAGCCAAGATTTCCGGCCGTTTCTCCGGCGTGCAGGCCACACTCAGCAGCATCAGATCGCGGGCAACAACATCCTGACCGACAAAGTCCTGAACTTTAACGACCTCAACAATTTTCAAAAGCTGCTTGCGGACTTGTTCGACAACTTTGTCGTCGCCGATAATCACAATAGTCATCCGACTCAGCGTTGGGTCGTCTGTGCGGCCTACCGCCAAGGAATCGATATTGAACGCACGCGCCGCAAACATCCCTGCCACATGAGCCAAGACGCCCGGCTTATTCAAAACTAAGGCACTCAATATATGCTTCATTGTATTCTCCAGCAAAGGTTTATTGTCGCAATTCTAAACATATATAAACAGTTCCGAAAGCGAACCAACTGCGGCTGTTGTCTGCTGTTGGGAAAGCTTCTGCTTACGCCATTTCAAAGATGTCCAGACCGTCCATTTCGTGCAGCGACTTTCCGGCCGGCACCATCGGCCAGACGTTCTCCTGCCGGTCTACATGGAAATCGACGACGCAGGGACGGGTTTCAGCCAGCATTTGTTCAACAGCACCGGGAACCTGTTCTTTCTTTTCCACAGTAATACCCACACATCCGAAGGCACGCGCCAGATTGGCGAAGTCCGGATTGACCAGAGAGCTTTGCGAATACCGTCCGCCATAGAAAAGCTCCTGCCACTGACGAACCATTCCCATATAGCCGTTGTTAATCAGCGCGACCTTAATAGGCAGATTGTACATTACAGCCGTTGACAGCTCTGTCAGCGTCATATTGAAGCTGCTGTCGCCGTCAATATCGATAACCAGTTTATCGGGACAGGCAATCTTGACGCCGATGGCGGCCGGAAGTCCATAACCCATCGTGCCAAGACCGCCGGAGGTAATCAGCTGGCGGGGCCGGCTGAATTTGTAAAACTGGGCAGTCCACATCTGGTGCTGCCCGACGCCGGTGCAAATTATCGCATCGCCTTTGGTTTGACGATAGATTTCTTCGATGACATACTGCGGTTTGATGACATCGGTTTTACGGTCATAGGTAAACGGGTGCTTGGCTTTCCAGGCGGCAATCTGGGCGAACCATTCCTTTCGCTGTTTATATTCCAGTTCGCCGATCATTTCTTCCAGCACCTGTTTGGCGTCCCCGACGACAGGAATATCCACGTGCAGGTTTTTGCCGATATTAGCCGGATCAACATCAATATGAATGATCTTGGCATGCGGAGCAAAAGTTGCCAGATTGCCGGTCACGCGATCATCAAACCGCGCCCCAACCGAGATAATCAGGTCCGCATTCTGAACCGCATAGTTGGCATAGGCCGAGCCATGCATTCCGAGCATATCCAGCGATTCGGGACGGGTCTGGTCATAGGCACCCAACGCCATCAGTGTCATGGTGACGGGAATATTGGCCTTCTGTGCGACTGCCCGGAGAATTTCCGAAGCGCCCGACAGAATCGCTCCGCCGCCAACGTAAAGTACCGGCTTTTGGGACTGGTTAATAGCTGCCGCGGCCGCACTGATTTGGCGGCTGTGGCCCTTCTGGCGGTTCTTAAAGCCGGGCAGCTCAATTTCCCCCTTCGGCGGGATAGGACACTGAGCAAGCTGCATATCCACCGGTATATCAATCAACACCGGCCCCGGACGCCCTGTTGTGGCGATATAAAAGGCCTCACGAATTGTCTGGGCCAGTGTGTTGGGGTCCTTGACGATCACATTGTGCTTGGTTATCGGTCGGGTAATGCCGGTGGTATCAGCCTCTTGAAAGGCATCGTTGCCAATCAATGAAGTACGAACCTGACCCGTCAGCGCCACAATAGGAACCGAATCCATCATTGCGGTTGCCAAGCCGGTAGTTAAATTGGTCGCTCCGGGACCGCTGGTAGCCACAACAACCCCGGGCTTGCCTGTTGCTCGGGCATAAGCATCTGCCATATGGCAGCCGCCTTGTTCATGACGAGGGATAATAAATCGGATCGGGGCTTCGTAAAGCTTGTCAAACAGCGGCAGAACAACGCCCCCCAAATATCCAAACATTGTATCGATGCCCTGCTCCAGCAGCATATCGACAATAACTTGTGAACCAACCTTAATAACTTTACCATCGTCAGATGGAGTGCCGTTTTTACGCATTTCGATCTCCTCAAATATATCTGTTGTACCTATTTTGTCGTCTTTTTTATGAGGTTGAGTGGAAAAAATATGTCAACATATAACTTCAGTCAGAAAGACTATAGCATTCGCCCGGGAATATCTGAAAATCACATTGAAACCCTGTTTAAGCGGTGTATCGCCAATAACATCGGGTCTGGTTTTGTAATACGCGGGGGTGGGCGCAGAGACAACCTGCGGCCAAAGGCAAGTTAGCATAAATGAACTCCAATCCTGTTTAACATTTCGTTATTCCAGTAGCCGCAGGGTCTTAGGGCGATTTCCGACAGGGCCGACCTGACTGCTCCAAGCAAATCAGACCTTCTTTATCGGGATACGCTGCCCTACTTTCTGCTGCACTCAAACCACAATCTTTACTTGTGCCAGGGACGCAATAAGTACTCACTGCGCCAGAGCAAATCACTGACCAAAGCAGCCAGCTTGTTAACTACTATATTCCAGTTTCCCTATTTAGTCAAGTGTCGATGAAAAATTTAATGGATGAATTTTCCAGTTGTTAACGCTTTTCAAAGGGATTGACAGTATTGCCCGACATACAAATAACGTAAAACTGTGTCGATATTGGCGAAATCCAGCATCTTCTTGGACATTTTTTCTATAGAGCGGCACTCATTTCTTTATTTCCTCTGTGCTGTATGAAGAGATTGCCTAACCAGTTAACAGCAAATTTGCTCCGACAAAGATGATAAAAAATTTATGAATTTCTTAAAATCAGGTCTGAAAATAGATGAGTTCTCTTATTGAATTATCCAAATTGCAGCACGGTCTCACATAAGTTCAAATGGCAAGAAGAAAATGTTTTCGAACTGAAAAAATTTTTTTGTAAAGTTTGTCCCGGAAATAGTCGATACAATTCTTTCCGGTTTGGTTATTTATGGCATTAAAAAAAGCCAAAAGCAGTTATTATCGGACATAAACTTCGTCCTTACGCATAAAAATATAGCACGGAGGTGCTGATTGAAAAGCCCAGACCAGAAGAGGATTCAGCAGGTATGGGACCATTTTCTACAATATCATGACGATGTATCCCGCAATATCCTTTTAGAACATTACCTTGATTTGGTCAAATACACCGCCCAGAGGCTTAGTACCCGATTTCCCAAAAGCATAGATTTGGCAGACCTTTATAGTGCGGGAATACTTGGCTTAATTGACGCAATTTCCAAATTCAATCCATCCAGAAATATCAAATTTGAGACTTACTGTGTACGGCGGATTAAAGGGGCAATTCTGGATGATATTCGCAGGAATGACCAATTATCGCGTCTGGTGCGCGCTCGAGCCCAGCAGCTCCAAAAAGTAAACCAGCAGCTCCAAACTCTTTACGGCCGTATGCCGACTGATGAAGAATTAGCCGCTGCGCTCGGATTAAATAAAAAAGCGTTTTATGAGCTTCTTCGGGATGCCAACGCAGGCTGTCTGATTTCTCTGAATGCTGGTTTTTCCTCTGCGGAAGGGGATGAGACATTCGGGGAATTGAGTATTTATGCCAACCAGAAAAGTCAGGATCCATTTCTGGAAATACAAAAGCGGGATTTAAGGGAATTTCTATTCAAAGGTTTTTCCTCTGAGGAACGGATAATTTTGAAGCTGTATTATTTAGAGGAAATGACAATGAAAGAAATTGGAAAAACACTGGGTATTTCTGAATCCCGCGTCTGCCAGATTCATTCATCGGTTATCGCCCGTCTGAGGGCACGTTTCAACCAATATATGCAGGTTTTTACGGTCTAAAATCCAGCGTAAACGCCGGTTAAGGCCAAGTCCGTTTTTTAATGCCTATCGGGTCTTATTTACCGCCGCGTTTATTGACAGAATGGATTTTTAGGCGTACCATACACACATAAAGAAACAGAAACCGGGATTCTATTATGGGAGTTTCTATGGATTCAAGTATATTTAAGGCCTATGATATTCGGGGGCTTTACGGCGAACAGCTTGATGAGCAGGCCGCTTGGAAAATCGGTCATGCAACGGCCCAGTTCCTGCGCTCGATGGTGCACGGCTACAATCGCGGCTTGGCCAACGCCCAGAGCATCTGTGTCGGCCGGGATATGCGAACCCACAGCCCCTCGCTGGCCAAGTCTCTTATTGAAGGGATGAACGCCGCCGGAGCCAATGTGATTGATATTGGAATGATTGATACCCCCCAGATGTATTTTGCCATCAATCACCTCGGCGTCTGCGGCGGGGTGCAGGTAACGGCCAGCCATAATCCTGCTGCCTATAACGGATTTAAGATTTCCGGCCAGATGGCCCGTCCTATCGGTGCTGATACCGGTCTTAACGACATCAAACATATTGCCACAGCTCTGCTGCATACTTTAGGCCGCCCTAACGGCTCGGTCGAACACTGCGACCTGACCGAAGAATACAAGCGGCATGTCCTGAAGTTTCTGGATTCCAAGCATCGGCCGCTTAAAATGATTATCGATGCCAGCAACGGCATGGCCGGCAAAATGGTCCCGCTGATTTTCGGCCAGCTGCCGAATCTGGATGTAACGGTATTAAACAAAGAATGCACGGGCACGTTCAAGCACGATCCCAATCCGCTCATAGAAGCCAATCTGCGGGAACTCAAAGAAACGGTTCAAAAGCAGAATGCAGATTTCGGCGTTTGCTTTGACGGTGATGCCGACCGGCTGGTGATGGTGGATGAAAAAGGACAGCCCGTTCCATGCGACATTATGACGGCCTTGATGGTACCGTATTTTCTGAAAAAAAATCCCGGCTCAACTATTGTCTATGATCTTCGCAGCAGCCATGTTGTGCAGGAAGAGATACTCAAGTACGGCGGTATCCCCCGGCGGGAACGGGTCGGCCATGCGTTTATGAAAAAAACCCTGCGCGACAGCCATGCCTGCTTCGGCGGCGAATTGAGCGGTCATTTCTACTACCGCGATAATTTCTACGCCGATTCGGGAATGATTACGCTGGTGCATCTGATCAATATCCTCGGCGCTACCTCGCAGCCAGCCAGCGAGATGATTGCCCCGCTCAAACGTTTCTATTCCAGCGGCGAAGTCAATTTTGAGGTGGAGGACAAAGCCGGCATGATGAAGGAGCTGGCACGCAAATTCGGTCAGGGTCAGGTTGATGACTTGGATGGGATTACTGTGCAGTTTAAGGATTGGTGGTTTAATGTGCGGCCGTCCAATACGGAACCGCTTCTGCGGCTTAATGTAGAGGCCAAAACTCCCGAACTGCTGGAAGAAAAATTCGCACAGCTCAAGTCTATACTCGGCCAGCCGGTCGCCCATTGACTTTGGAGTTCCTAATTGCATCGGCCCAACTGCTCCAATGCTGCATAAGGATTTTTTGCTCCAATAGCAAAAAGTCGTCTGTTTCTATCTGCACAAGTGTTGCGGCCGAAAAAGATAAGATCTCTGTGCAAAGGGGGGCAGAGAAAGTACCGCCCCCGCAGGAGAAGACAATGAAATCGATGCAGTGGTATGTTGTCGAGAAAAGGCAGATGGTAGCGGTTTTTCTGTTTCTGATTGTTGCAGCAGTTTATGGAGTTGGGCAGCCGGCAAATGGTGAACAGATGCAGCACTTTTCAAACAAAGTACAGGTAGGGGCCTATTATTACCCTTGGTATCATGCCGCTTCCGATGAGCGCAAAGGCCAGTGGAGCCATGTAATGCGGCTGCATCTGAATCCGCCCCAGCGCCCGCGATGCGGCCTGTATGACTCTGCCGACCCGAATGTGATACGGGACCATATCGCCCAGAGTATGCAGGCCGGTCTGGACTTCTGGGCTGTAAGTTGGTGGGGGCCGCAGAGTCTCACGGATAATGTTTTCAAAGATGCTGTTCTGAAGCATCCCGAGGCTGGAAAACTGAAATATGCCGTTCTTTACGAGAGCACCGGCCGATTGGGCAGTTTTTCCAAGCCATCTTACCGCAATTGGATAAGTGATCTGAAATATATCAAAGAGACTTATTTTAACAATCCCTGCTATCTGACCATCGACGGCCGTCCTGTGGTATTCTTTTATCTAAGCCGGGAATATTTCAGAAATAAAGGACAGGAAGCACTGGCCCAGATGCGAAAGGAAATTCCCGAACTGTATCTGATAGGGGACGATGTTTTTTTTGCCGGCGGGGCGTCGGAGGAGTACAAACCCGAATGGGCCGCCAATTTCGATGCTGTAACAGTCTATGATGTATACGGTCAATCGATTGGCCGATACGGCAATACACAGAAGGCCGTAGAAATCTTAGCTGCCAATTACCGGCAGGCCAAGCAGGCTGCTAACAGTGTTGGCGTCGGATTTGTGCCGACGATTGCGCCGGGATATAACGATACCGCTGTTCGCAAAGGGCATCCCGGCAGGGCACGCTATTTTGCTGATGCGGATGACTGCAAAGAAGGAGAAGTTTTCCGACAGATGATTCGCAAAGCAGCGCTACCGAATGCTGATGTTCGATGCGGCCGCATCATAATGATTACCAGTTTTAACGAATGGTTTGAAGACAGTCAGATTGAAGCTACTGCAGGCATACAGCCCGAGACTGCCGCGGATGATTCACCGGATGGCAAAACCTATACAGGCGGAAGTGTATATCGCGATTACGGTACGCTGTATCTGGATATTTTAAGAGAAGAAATAAAGTAATACTTTCTGCTGCCAATACTGTCAGCATGCCGATGGAACGTTACTGTCCATAAAATAGAACCTGCTTTTCGAGAACGGCCCGGATCTTGTTTTTGCTCGATTTCAGCAATTAATAGAATTTAGCTCGTGGTTGCGTAAAAAGCATTCGCAGATGATATACCTGCATCGTGTTTTAACTGTTGTTTCTTGCTGACAGCAAAGC
This sequence comes from Phycisphaerae bacterium, assembly GCA_018052735.1. Taxonomy (GTDB): domain Bacteria; phylum Planctomycetota; class Phycisphaerae; order Sedimentisphaerales; family Anaerohalosphaeraceae; genus 4572-13. The sequence goes on from JAGPMT010000002.1 coordinate 121,448, forward strand.
GATTTTTCGGATCATTTGAATGATAGCAATACGCTTGATTTTGATGATTTCTAATTATTTCCTGCCGGATAGCTGGATTTATGAGCCGATAACTGACTATAGGAATTGAATCCCTGTCTTCGGGAATAACAATGGCAACATTGGGTCAGAAAACACAAGAAAACTACTTCCCTCCCCTGAGACGGTCTTTTACGATTAAGCAGTCCGTGCCTGGCCGATTAAAATGCCGATTCCATTTTTATCGGTTCGTTCTCGACCCTCATGATGACTTCTTCGCAGGACACGCACGATTCGGCACGGAGCTTAATGTTGGAATCTTTTCCGACCAGTACAACCTTGAACTGCCCGGGCAGTATATTGTAATCCCTCCGCAATTCATGGCTGTTTTCCGGATGCAGTTCGTCAGAACCCACATGGCCGGGTTCGTGTTCAAACACCTCAGCAATTACAACATTGTGACCTTCTAGGGTCCGCTGACGCTCAGCCAACGTTTCCATCTGGATTTGATAAAGATGATCTTGCCGGGATGGGGAGAACACAAAAAGAAATGTCGGTCCGTCTTGTACCCGATTTGATTGGAACGTTTGTGCTGCCATGCTCCGCTCCTTAATTTGTACCTTTTTAATATTAAGTACCTATACGAAGCAAGTCAATAAAAAGATTGATATTTTCGGACTAAATTTTAAAAGTTATAAGATTTATTATGTCGTATATCTGTTATAGGGAAATGATTATATATTGAATTCAGAAACAGGCCTAACCATATCTTGATACATAAGTGCCTGTTTCAGTTTTATATGTGAAATATCAGATATCATAATGCCTGTAAATGTTAAAAAATTTTTTATTTAAATAATAGTATACCTATAATATACTATATAAAAAAGACGATCGCTTATAGAAGAAAAACTATACATATAATAACCTGTATATAGAGATAAATACGGCTATATAAACGGCTATATAATTAGGGAGTGGGAAAATCTATTTCCAAGTGGGCTCAAGCCCAAATTCTTTGACCAACCGCGAAAGCTTGCGATGGTCGATCTTAAGCAATCTTGCGGCGGCCATCTTTCGGCCACCTGCTTTCTGCAAGGCTTTGATGACCATCCTTTTGCGGATTTGGTCGAAAGCGGTAAATTCCGGATCTTGAGAGTCCGCAGTCAGAAAATCTCCAGTCAAGATGTCGATAGGCAAATATTCCGGCTCAATAACTGGGCTCCGGCATGCAATATGAGCATATTCTATGGCATTGGCTAGTTCTCGAATATTTCCCGGCCAATGATAATCCATCAGGATTTTCAATGCCTGCTCAGAGAGCCGCTTGACCGGCTCGTCATAAAGTTCGGCCTGTTTCTGAAGAAAATGATTAGCCAGAAGCGGAATATCTTCTTTCCGCTGGCATAAAGGTGAAAGCTCGATTTTGAATACGTTAAGGCGAAAATACAAGTCGACCCTAAAGGTTCCCTGACGAACCATTTCTTTAAGGTCACGGTTAGTGGCACAGATAATGCGAACATCTACAGGGTAGCTCTGCGTTGATCCAACCGGCGTTACCCTTGATTCCTGCAAAACCCGCAACAGTTTGGCTTGCAAATCTGGTTCCAATTCGCTGATTTCGTCGAGAAAAAGGGTTCCGCGGTCAGCCGCTCTGAAGAAACCGAGGGTATCGCTGACTGCACCGGTAAAGGCCCCTTTAACATGACCAAACAACTGGCTTTCAAAAATGGATCCGCTCAAAGCCGTGCAGTCAACAGGAACAAATACATTATTTGCCCTCCGGCTGTGAAGATGAATCTGACGCGCAGTCATTTCTTTGCCTGTGCCGGTTGGGCCATGTATAATTACGCAGCAATTCCGCGGTGCCACAATACGAACGGTTTCCATAACCGATTGAAACGCAACAGATCGTCCAACTGCAGAATACCGCCTCGGTGTATTCGCGTAGCCTGTATCTTTTGAAATCAATTTCATCTCCCTTCTGCCAAATACCCAAAACACTCTCCGTCCGGCAGTAATCACTGGCTGAAGTGTGATTAGATGAAGTGGATTCCTTCCTCACTCTCTCTCCATCTCCCACTGCCTATCCCACAATTGTAGATAAGACATCTAATTTTGTCAATCGTGGTTTCTACGGTATTTCTTAAAAAGCCGTTTATTAGCCAAAAAATAGGGATTTAATGTAAAATTTATTATTAAGAATTTATTTTTTTTAAGCTTAAAGACAAAAATTGGCACTTCTGTACCAATTCTACTAATGTACGAACATTCATTTTTTGCATAATATGCGACCTGTGGTCCTCGATTGTCCGTATTGAACGACCGATAATTTTGGCAATTTCCTTGTTGCTTTTGCCTTCTAATATATATAATAGTATTTGAAGCTCTGTTTTGGTTAGTATTTTTGAGACCGTAATATCGTAAATAGCTCCTTCTATATAATCCTTTTCGGCATATAATTGAGCCGTGATTTCAACCCATGCACGGCTGCCGTCGCAGCGGATTATTTCGGTTTCGAATCGTTTGATTGGGCCTTCTTTCAATAGCTCGAGAAGCTTTATTCTCACTTTGGGGTCGGCATAATGCGCTGTGGCATTACACTTGTCCAGACAATCTTGTTTGCTTGGATACCCCAGAAGGACAGCCAATGCAGAATTGCATTCAATGAGTTTTCCATCTTTTATGTTTGTGCGATAAAGGGGTATTTGTGCTTGTTCATAGAGTTGGCGGTATTTTTTTTCGTTTTCAAGCAGCTCTTTTTCAAGTGTTTTTTGCTCTGTTATATCGCGATAGATGACTCCAACGGCAATCATCTGTCCGTTTGAGTTCCGAATTGGTGAAATAACAGATTGGCTGTAAACAAGCCGGTCTCCGACCGGCATAGCGTCTTCAACCTGCAATGGCTGACCTGTGGCAAAAACTTGGTCGATTCTGCTCATCCAAAGGCGCATAAAGTCTGGAATATGCCCTAATCCGTCTCGAATATTTTTACCGATAACCTTATCCCGGGTGGTTTTTACATGGTCAATGGCTGCCTGATTTGCATAGAGGTAGTTATAATCTTTATCCCAAATCAGAATGCAGTCGGAGGAGGATTCAAACAAGGCCAATATCTGATCTGTGGCAGGATTGCCGATGCTTTGCGTAAAAAAAATATTTTCGGGAGAACCAGATATGTAGTTAAAAAAATGCGGATTATCCCTCAGAAACGAATCTCGTTTATCCAAATTCAGACAATTAGAACACGGATCTTCCATTACAGTTGCCCTATTCCCCTCATTTTTATGCCCTTATTAAAATAAGGGGCTAATATATAAGTACGGCTAACCATTTTATCGAGAAAATATGATTTGTGCAATATTTCCCCGCCGATGTTGGAAAACATCGTTGTTAAGCTCCATGTCTGCCGCCAATAATATTGACGAATTCATAAAGAGATACGCAGGAATTGCCTGAAAACTGCAAATTTTTATAAAAAATTGACATTTTTTTGCAGCGATTTATTGTTCACAATCAGCCAATCAAATTTCTTGTTTTTCACAATATTGTTTCATATAATTATTTTACCTATGGAATAGCCAGTTATGCTCGACGATGAAATCCCAACAAATAAGTCCGAAGGAGTTTTTTGTACGACACGATGGTCGATGATTTCAGAGGTCAGAAATCCAAATTCGACCAGTGCACGCTCTATCCTTAATTCTCTTATTACAGACTATTGGAAGCCGGTTTACTGCCACATACGAAGAAAAGGTATACCGGCGGACAAAGCCAAGGACCTGACTCAGGATTTTTTCTATAGTATCTTGTATGAGAAAAACCTGTTCGCAAAAGCCCAAAAGTCTCAAGGACGCTTTCGCTCTTTTTTACTTACGGCCCTAAATCATTATTTAGTAAGTGAATATCGTTATGCTCAGGCGAAAAAGCGTATAGAAAACAAAGAAATATTCAATTCTGAAATGCTGGATGATATAGAGATTTCTGGAGTTTTTGACTCGATGAGGGAGGATCAATCGTTCAGTTATGCTTGGATTGCTGCTTTGCTTGAGAATACTACTGCCGCTGTCAAACAGCATTTTTCTTTACTGGGCAAAGAGCTGCATTGGCTTGTTTTCAGCAGACGGGTATTGGAGCCGATTGTACACAGAACGGATCCGCCCTCATTGGCACAATTGTGTAAAGAGTATGCATTGGAAAATGAGACTGTCGCTTCCAATATGATTACAACTGTCAAGCGGGCCTTCAGAAAGGCACTCCGTACACGCATTCGGGAGTATGTGTATACGGATTCCGATGTAGATGACGAATTGACTGATTTGATGGTTTTTTTAAGAAAAAAATCGCAGGACGGCGGCTGATGCTGCGTAGTTGTTTTTGAGGAATCTTCTTGCTGCAAACTATATGATAGGACTTATAAGACATACCGGCCGGTTTGTATATTACAGGCGCGTCTATGAATAAAGAAATGCTGCATCTGCTGAAACCTGACCAATTGATAGAGATGCTGTCAATCGGGATGGATGGTGATCCGCCCAACTCGGCAGAACTGGTCAGTGATGAACAGATACGAGACTATTTTTGCCATCTGATAAACCGCAAAATCCCCTGTCAATCCAGTATTGTGGATTCGATTTTAATTTTTTTGCGTGAAAATGAGCGATACGGACATCTTGTCAAAGGCCGTACACTTAGCGAATTGCTGCTGGATTCTTCCTGTCCGGCGGGTTTGTTTGAAGCTGTCAAGGAAATCAGCAAGAGAGTCTGTCAGACAGCGATTTCCAGAGGTGAGAATGCTGTTGCGTCGGCCATTTATTATGCCGCTATCGCCGCTGCTTTGATTTACTGTAACACGAAGATATCAAGTCATTCATGGGAGACGCTGAAAACATCCTTCGAAGATTTGCTGGCCAAGTCTTGGACGGGGCCGTTTTCAGAATTGCTGGAAAAGGCCCGCCAGCGGTGTGAAAAAGAAGCCGCAATGAAATGAATCCTAACCTGCCTTTTGATCCACAGCCAAGTCCAGATGATGCCCTGCCGATCAGCCAGACAGCTGGCGGACAAGAACCGGGCTTTTCTTTACCCGCACCGAAAATCGACGGCTATGAAATACTGCACAAAATAGACGAGGCCGGGCAGGGGCAGATTTGGGCGGCAGTCCAGCAGAGCACAAGCCGGAAAGTGGCCGTCAAAGTTCCCCGCTTTCAGGGATTTGGAGCACGGAAGGCCTTTTTGCGGTTTGAACGCGAAGTGCAAGTTATTGCGCGTCTCAAACACCCCAACATTGCTCGTGTGTACGACAGCGGTGTAAACCGCGGCTTTTATTACTATACAATGGAGTATATTGAAGGCAGGCATCTGGACCGCTATGCTGCCGAGGAAAAACTATCCCGCCGCGATATTCTTATGCTGTTTGAGCGGGTGTGTCGGGCTGTTGAATATGCCCATCAGAATGCTGTTATTCACCGAGATCTCAAGCCGTCCAATATTCTGGTCACCGCCGACGGACAGCCCCATATTGTCGATTTCGGGCTGGCCAAGGAAATGGATGATCTGACCGTTACGATTTCGATGGACGATCTGCCGGTTGGCACTCCCGCGTATATGTCTCCCGAGCAGGCCGAAGGCCGCCCAGTTGATACGCGCTCCGATATTTACAGTCTGGGTGTCATACTGTATCGTCTGCTGACCGGCACTTTCCCGCACGATATGTCAGGCAGCCGGCAGGAGGTTCTCCGGAGGATTGCTCAAGATGATATTATCAAGCCGGTTTTTCTGACCCAAAAGCCGGACAAGGAGCTGGAATATATCCTTCGCAAAGCTTTGGCCAAAGAAGCCCAGCGCCGCTATTCCAGCGTCCAAGAGCTGGCACAGGATATTGAAAACTACCTTGCCGGCCGTCCGCTGCTGGCCGGCCCCGAATCGGCGTTTTATATTGTCCGCAAATTTATTTGGCGGCATCGGACGCTGGTGCTGGGTTTGGCAGGCGGACTTAGTGCGCTGGTCGTTGCTTTGGTGGCAATATCCTTGCTGTTCTGGCAGGCGCAGAAGGCCAAGCGGGAAATCCAGCAAGCTCTTGAACGGGAAGAACGGCTCAACTACAGGAATACCATCCAAATGGCGCACAGCTTGCTTGAAAACAGCCGTTATGCTGGAGTCCGCCGGATGCTTGAAGATACCTATCCTTCAAAGCGAAGCTGGGAATGGGGCTACCTGATGAAATATTGCCAGCTGCCGGAAAAATCTCTTTCGCTTGACATTGCCGTCGATACAGCAGCGCTTTCAACGGATGGGCGTTTTCTGATTCTGTCTGATTCCCTGGCGCAGACGGCTATGCTGATGGACAGCCGCGAAGGCACAGTGGTCTGGCAGCAGAAAATCCCCGGTTATATTACCGGATTTGTTCAGGCCGCTTTTGATCCCTCGAATCGGTTTGCTGCCGTGGCCTCGGGAACGGAGCTTGTTGTTTTTGACATAGCCGACGGACATATTCTGTTTAAATCGAAAGGAATCGGGTTTCTATCCTGCTGTGCCGGTCCGGCAGGATTATATGCAGGCACATTTGACGGGCATATTTTTCTGTATGATACCCAGAATTGGCAGGTTCTGCAGACCGCAGCGCTGAAGGAAAAAATCTCGCTGCTGGCTATTGCCCCGGACGGAACACAGTTGGCCGCTCTGTCCGGGATGCGGACGATTACCCTGCACGATCCGCATACGCTTCAGCAGCAGGCCGCCTTGACTGCCGAGGATTCTGTTTATCAGGATTTGCTGGTTTTGTCCGCACACACAGTGGCCTCGGCATCGGGCAATGGTTTTACGATTGATCATCTGACAACGGCTCCGCAAGAATGGTCCGCCGGTCCGATCCGAGACCACCTTCAGGAAATAACAGCACTGGCACTGTCAGCCAGTCAGGATAAGATAATAACCGGCGGCTTAGACGGGGTTGCACATATTTATGATGCCCGCACGGGACAGATGCTCGCAACGATTTACCACGACAGTCCCATTCAAAAGGTCTTCTTCCTCCCTTCGGATAAGGTTATTACCCTCGGTGCCGACGGCAGAATTAAATGGTGGAGTGGTTGTAAGCATGAACCGCAGCATCCTGACGTGACGATTTCCCTGCCCTTGTCTGCCGGTGTTTGGCAGCTCGACTATGACAGCGACGGCAGACATTTGGTATTTGCGACTTCGGACTGTCCCCAGATTGTACTGGCAGACGCCCAGACGGGGAGCACACGGGCTGTCGAGGCAGAGGGTTACAGCGAGGAAATAAAGGAATTTTCGCCGCGGGTTTTCTTCCGGCCGGGCAAATCAGAATTGATACTTAAAATCAAAGATTCGCTGCGCATTTATGCTCTCAAAGAAGATCGTTTTGAGGAAATCCGCAGATTCCCTCTGTCGGCACCGGTTGGCAGCGCAGCAGTAGATCCGAAGGGACGTTTCGCTGCAGTGGCTTACCTGCGGGGTTTCGGCATCCTGATAGACCTTGATGCCGGCAGCATCCGACAGCTGGCCTATGGAAACTTGGCGGCATCCTATGCGGTCTTTTCGCCGGATGGCTCCCGGATTGTGTTTTTGGAAGCCACCGGTTCCAAACGGGCTGCGATAATTGATTCGCAGACCGGCCGGCTGGTTTGTACCCTTTTTGCCGATTTTCGCCGGCAAGCACAAGTAGCAGCATTCCATCCGAATTTGCCTATTCTTGCCATCGCCAGCAGCGACGGCGTAATTCAATTATGGAACATAGATACCAGCCGCAAGATAGCAGAAATGACAGAAAACGGATTAGGAGCTGTTTATGGACTCCAGTTCAGCCGAGATGGCCAGCGTCTCCTTTCCGGTTCCCATGATAAAACTATTCGTCTTTGGGACTGGACAATCGGTTCAGTTTTGCTGAAAATCAGTCATCCGGCGACGCCTGTGGATGTCTGTTTCAGCCCGGATGGCTTATCGATTGCTTGTGCTTATTATATGCCCAATTCCTGCCGGATTTACAGGGCGATTCCTCTGGCTGTGCTGCAGGGCAGTCAATCGGAACAATAAAAAACCCCGGCCTTGAGGCCGGGGCTTTCTGCTTGTGCGTATCCTATCTTTGCTGCCGAAGACTTCGGTTATTTGACAAATTCTACATGGAGATAGTGCGTCGAGCAGGAAATGCACGGATCATAAGCCCGCACGAGCATTTCCAGCTTCTGCCGAAGAGCATCTTGGCCTTCATGCATGTATTGGGGGACCAGCTTCTCAAAATCGTTCTGGATGTTGGCATGATTCTGATTGGTCGGGATGCAGCAGTTTGCCCACGTGCATTCGCCTTTTTTATTAAACTCATAAGCATGAAACAGAATGCCGCGGGGCGCTTCAACCGCTGCATAGCCCCGGCCGGCGCGCGGAGAAACCCTCAGTTTTTCTGGTTTGAGCCCTTTGGTCAGAAGGATGTCGATCAGTTCCAGACTGGCCTGTACTACATGAGCCGCCTCGGCCAGCTGGGCGACGCTGTTCATATACGGATTGCAGCAGCCCTTTTTCAGGCCGAACATGTCCGCCACAGTTTTGCCCAGCGGGCTTAGATATTCGGCCTGATTGTTGAACCGCGCCAGCGCTCCGACAAAGTACGAGTCCCGATGCCACTTGGCCCACTTGGCCGTCGATTGCGGCACCACATACTCATTGGCAACATTTTCCCACTGATTGACCGGCATATCGGCTTTGCCGTTGAGATCTGTGCTGGTGATGTCTCCATGATAGAAAGAGTAGGCAGACAGATTGTTTTTGTAAAACGGATTGGTCTGCCGCAGCGACACATATTCGGTCGGACGCTCAAAGGCCGGCAGATTGCCGGCAACGCTTAGGACAACCTTGCAGATATCCACCAGATCCGGCACCACATCTTCCAGCGTCTTCTTTAGGTCCCGCAGTTCCTGCTCGGTCGGAATGCGCGTCATTCCGCCGGGCGTCAGCGTAACCGGGTGGGTAATCCGCCCGGCCAGCAGTGCTGACATCTGATTGGCTACCCGGTGTGCCTTGATGATTTTTTTGACGGCTTCGGTGGCTTTGGGCACCAGCGGCACAACCGATTTTTCACCGAACAAATCCGGTGCCACCAAGTAGCCGACGTGCAGCACATGGCTTTGAAGCTGCTCGGAATAATGCATCAGATGACGCACAAGATCTGTCTGTTCTGTAACTTTCAGCCCCAGCGCATCTTCCACGGCCTTGGTGGCCACCAGCGAATGCGAAATCGAGCAGATGCCGCAGATGCGCGACACGATCGTCTGGATATCGTCATAGCGGCGTCCCCGCACCATCGCCTCAAAAAAACGCGGAGCTTCGGGCACCTGCCATTGGCATTTTTCGATGGTCCCGTTGCTGATGTTGACCACGATGTTGCCGTGTCCTTCAACCCGGGTGATGTGATGAACGTTGATATTTATCGTTTTGCTCATAAACCCAACCTTTGCCTTACTTGGTGTTGAACAGTACCATTTTTTGTTTCAAGTCATCGACGGTCAAATCGTATTTGTCCATGACTTCCTGCGCCGCCTGCAGATTGGGATTATCCACCATCCCGCGGCATCCGAAGCAGCGAAAACCAGCCGCCGGACAAGGGGCATTGCAGCCGGCGCGGATAATCGGCCCAAGGCAGATTTCGTTGTATTCATACCGGCAGATGGTTTCCCGTGCCTTGCACTCCACACACACCGGATAATCCGGCACAAAGGGTCTTTTGCCCAGCAGCAGCGCCCGCAGAATCCGGGCAAACTCGGCATTATTGATGGGGCAGCCGTGAATCTTGTAATCGACTTCCACGACCTCATGACAGGCCTTGGTCGGCTGGGTGTTCAGATGCGGCATAGCCCCGTCTTTGCCGTACACGCACGACCGCACTTCCTGAAGGTCAAAATTGTTTTTCATCCGGTTGATCCCGCCCATGGTTGCACAAGCACCCAAGGCAATCAGAATCTTAGCCCGGCTGCGAATAACCTCCAGCCGCTTGGCGTCTTCCTCGCGGGTGATTGACCCTTCGATAATGGCAATATCATATTCGTGACTCTGTTCGCTCATGGCTTCGCGCCACTCGACAACATCGACCAGCTCAATGAGATTGAGAATATCCTCTTCAAGGTTGACAATCTGAAGCTGGCAGCCTTCACAACAGGCAAAATCAAAAATCGCTACTCGTGGTTTGGTCATAATCAGATCGCCTCCGGCACAAGGGCCAAATCGCTCCATCGGAATACGGGGCCGTCCTGACAGACATATTTGTCGTTAATCTGGCAGTGGCCGCATTTTCCGACACCGCACTTCATGCGGCGTTCCAGGTTGACATAGATGTTTTCCTCCGGCACTTCGGCTTCCGCCAGCGCCATGAGCACGAATTTATACATAATCGGCGGTCCGCATACCAGCACGGCGCTGGAAGGCAGATCGCTCTCAATTTTAGGAATCAGCGTGGTAACAACCCCGACATTGCCGTCCCAGCAGTCATGGGCCTCATCAACGGTTTCCATCACCACCATATCCTTGCGCTCCTGCCAAAGGGCAATTTCCTCGCGGAACAGCCGCATGTCATAGCACTTGGTGCCGATCAGAACGGTAATCTGACGGTAATCCTGCCGATGATCGAGGGCATAGCGGATAAACGAACGCTGAGGCACCAGTCCAATGCCGCCGCAGATAAAGACCAAATCTTTGCCTTTTGTCTGCTCGACAGGATAGGTGGAGCCGTAGGGTCCCCGGATGCCGAGTTTATCGCCGGTTTGGAGCTTGTGAATAGACCGTGTTAAACCGCCTACATTGCGGACAACCAGTTCCAGTCCCTTCTGTGTCGGCGATGAGGAGATGGAAATAGGAGCTTCTCCGATGCCGGCCAGAGACACCTCCACAAACTGGCCGGGCATATAGTCGAACCCTCTGCCCGAATCCTGCTCCAGATGCATAAACATCTCTGTGCCGTTGAGCATTCGGTGTTTGGTAATCGTCCATAGCTCGGGACGATAAATATCGTTTTTGCCGTTGCAGCAGTTGCACATCTGTATAATCTCCTTTATTGTGTTTCAGTCAGTAAGGATCAGCCGATATCTGTTTTTTCCAGCAAAGTGTTATACACCTCTACGGGGTTGGCAATCTTGGCGGTGCAGGCTGTAATGCAGCGTCCGCAGCCTACGCAGGCAATCTGCCCCCCGATTTTGGCCGGCACATACTTGCCTTTGCGGTACAAACGGTGACGGAAGCGGGCAGAGCGGTCTTTTCGGAAATTGTGATTGCCGGCTACGGTGGCGAAGTTTTCCAGCAGGCACCCATCCCAGGCGCGGTAACGTATGCCGGTTTTAAGATCCCAGTTTACTTCGTCCTGTACATCAAAGCAGTAGCAGGTCGGGCAGACCTGATTGCAGGAGCCGCAGGAATAGCACAGCCGGGCCTTCTCCTCCCAGATTGGATGATCATAGGCCTTTTCAAGAAGTTTCGGGATAAAAGACGGCTTGCATTCGAGCGGGTGTTTGTTCAGCGTTTTGCGGTTTTTGTCCTGAATGGCCTGTCGTTTGGCCAAGTCCTCCGCAGTGGCGGGTTTGATACCGGCCATTTTCTTCACCAGTGCTTGGCCTTTGTCGGTGTCGGCCTGCACGACGTACCCGCTGCCGATATCCGTCAGCAGAATATCAAAGCCGCTCTCAACAGTGGCGGTATCCATTGAAGAAGCGAATACATTCATGCTGGGGGTAGCCACATCGCATGCAATAATCGTGATATTGTTGCGGCGATTCATATAATGGGCATCATATTGACCCTGCCGGAACAGTTCATCCATCTGATTGATGGCAATCATATCGTAAGGATGCACGCCGATGAGAATCATCGGCCGGCAGTCCCAGATGCTTTGCGCCTCGCCGCAGACCTGATAATTCAGCAGAACTTCACGGGGCGGCAGAAGATATTTCCGCGGCGATAGAATGGTAACATCATAATCCAGACGCAGGTCTTCTGCCCGCAGCAGCGGACCAAACGCAAATTTGTCCTGTTTGGCCTGCACGCCGATAACCATTTGTTCCGAGCCGATTAGTCCGGCAACGAATGACTTGAATTGCTCTTTGGTTACTGTGCTTACACTCATGGTTTTTGCTTTCCTGTACTGTTGTTGCTTGTTGTTTTTCTGCCTGACAGCATTACAGAGCACCGCCGAGCCAGGCCGGCATTACATATAATACGGCAGCATACCCAGCGCCGTTGCAATGTCAATCGTTACAACCTTTATCCGCTTAGGCACGTCCAGATAGCAGGGCGATAAATTCAAAATCCCTCGTATCCCTGCCTTCACAAGTTTATCTGTAACCGACTGCGCTGCATAAGCCGGAACAGCCAAAATCGCCAGATAAATACCCCGTTGCCGGATTGTACTGATTTTTTCAGCATCCTCTACGGTAATGCCGCCGATTTTCTGTCCGATTTTGTCGGCAGCATTGTCAAAAACAGCGGCTATTTCAAACCCGAACATTCCAAAACCCGGATAGGCCGCTACCGCGCTGCCCAACCGCCCGGCCCCAACCAAGGCGGCCTTTTGGGGCGTATTCAGCTTCAGGATATCTCGAATCTGGTCAGCAGTTGCTGCTACCGGATATCCTATGCCGCGGGTGCCGAATGTCCCGAAATAAGATAAATCCTTTCTTATTTGAGGCGGATTCAAATGAAGCCGCTGGGCCAACTGACGGCTGGAAATCGTTTCCAGTCCCTCCGTTTTCAGCATCGAAAAAGCTCGCAGATACATCGGCATCCGCCGGATCGTCTCATCCGGGATTTTTCGGTATTTCATAACTAATACACTACGTAGCAATGATAATCAGCCGAATTTGTGGTTGTGTTCACATTCACAAGCTTAAAAAGATAACTACCATTTTTGTTGTACCCTGTCAAGCAGAAATAATGATATCTATATAACAAAATTAAAATTATTTATTGTGAAATAAAACACTAATAAGGTTTATATAAATAATAAAAATAAGTATAGCAATATTATTATGTGAATTATATCACAACTATTTTAATGTGTTTTTGCTTTGTATATTCTGCAAAAGCACTTTTTAATAGTTTTATTAGACTTTATACTAAATTGACTGTATGCTTTTGACAAATGAGGATAGCGATTCCATTCAACCTATAATAGAGATATTTTTGTGAAAAAGGTGCCCGATGTTTGAACATTATTCCGAACATGCCCGCAGCGTAATGGAACATGCCCGTCAAGAAGCCCAGAGGTATGGTCACGATCATCTGGGTACAGAACATATTCTGCTGGGTTTGCTTGAGGTCAAAGAGGGCTGTGCCGCTTATGTTCTCAAACACCGCAGCGTAAACCTATCACAGGCCAAAGAACAGGTCCGAAAACTCGTATTACCCGGTTCGATATCTCCAGAAGGAGATTATGACCGATTACCCTGCACAGAGCATGCTCAACGTGTACTGCAAGATGCTGTGAATGAAGCACGAATGCTCAAGCAGTCAACAATCGGCACAGAGCATCTGCTGTTGGGTTTGTTGTATGAAAAAGAGTGTATCGCCACAGAAGTCCTTCGCAATCTTGGACTCAAGCTCGACCAAGTACGTCAGGATGTTATGGATTTTCTCAACAGTCCGGCCTGTATTTCACGCAAGGAGTAACAGCGGAGCAATCTTAATAACAGCAAGTCTGATATAAGAAAGGATTGCCTTAAATGGTTGCATCCCTGTTGCTGATTTTTGGATTGGCTGGAGTCATAGTAGGTGCCCACTTACTGGTTGATGGGGCATCGGCTGTCGCCCGTCGTCTCCGGGTATCGGACTTGGTTATAGGTTTGACGGTTGTTGCATTTGGAACCAGTCTTCCTGAATTGACCGTCAATATCTTTGCAGTTGTGCAGAATCAGCCGGCGGTGGCTGTTGGGAACATAACCGGCAGCAATATTGCCAATATATTGCTTATTCTGGGCTTATCGTCGTTGATTGCGCCCGTACAGGTAGGCAGGGGAACAGTATGGAAAGAAATCCCAATGTGTCTGGGGGGTTCTATTGTTCTGGCGTTTTTCTGTGCGGCAGGGGCTCAGTTAAGCCGTATTGAAGGGATTCTGCTGCTTAGTCTTTTTCTGGTTTTTTTGGCCTACATTGTCGGTATTGCAAGGGAATTACCGGGTTTAGACAATACCCATGAGCATTTCAAGTCTGTCTCGCTGCCCGCCGCGATGGTGATGGTGGCTGCCGGTTTGATATTCCTTATTGGCGGCGGCAGAGCAGTAGTGCAAGGAGCTGTCCGATTGGCGGCCGCCGCCGGTTTGAGTGAGGCTTTTATTGCCGCAACGGTTGTAGCCGTCGGAACTAGTTTGCCAGAACTGGCTGCCTCAGTAGCGGCTGCAGTAAAAAAGAAACCGGATATAGCTGTCGGAAATGTCGTCGGCTCAAATATATTTAATATCTTTCTAATACTGGGCATCAGCGCGGTCCTTCGGCCGCTGCCGATTGCGCCGACATTGATGATTGGGCTGTGGATAGGCATCCTTTCGGCTGCGACTTTGTTTTTCTGCATGTTCATAGGAAAACGTCACCAGCTTGAACGCTGGCAGGGCGGGATTCTGCTTATACTATATATTGTATATCTTATATTGCAGGCCCAATAAGCCGGCTTTGTATTGGGAAATTCATTGCCTTTTTTGCAATAGATTAAAAATCAAAAAGAGGCTGGATGGTATGCCTTTCGTCAAATTTTTAAAAAATCTCTTGCATTTTATGGCATTTTAAGTTTATAGTTATTGCCTTGATTTATGCCCTGTCGCATGGGGTTGCGACGAAAGAATTGAAAAATCGCTGAAATTGCGGTTTACAGCGTTGGAAATGGGGCTGACAGGTATCGCAGCAAGGTCAGCTCATGCCTCCGGCAGGGCCCGGTCAATCCGTTTTCTGAAGCGGATTCTGCGACCAGCTAATACGGACGACACAGACAGTCGGCTTTTGTTGTAACTTTGCGCTTGCGCCACGTGAGAGATATCGGCTGTTTTTAATACCCGGTGGTGTAATTGGCAACACAGAGGTTTTTGGTACCTCTATTCCTGGTTCGAGTCCAGGCCGGGTAGAGTTTTACAGTATTTTTGGAAATTTCTGATGATTGACAAAATTGCAATTATTCTGGCGGCCGGACAAAGTACCCGAATGAATACGCGGCTTCCCAAGGTGCTGCATGAGGTATGCGGACGGCCTATGCTTGAGTGGGTCATTGATGCCTGCCGCAATGCCGGCGTCCAAAGACATATTGTTGTGGTGGGCTACGGAAAAGACCAGATTATCGGACGTTATCGGGATGTAAGCGATGTAGAGTTTGTGGAGCAGAAAGAGCAGCGGGGAACTGGTCATGCAGTAATGTGCTGCCGGGACAAGCTGCAGGGATTTACCGGCCAAACGCTGGTCCTTTGCGGAGATGCACCGCTGATTCGCACCGAAACCCTTACTGTTCTGCTCGAGAAGCACCGTCAGGAAAAAGCGGCGGTTACCTTAGCAACGGCTGTCTTGCCAGATCCCGCCGGCTATGGGCGAATCATCCGCGACAGCTGGGGCAATATTCAGGGCATTGTCGAGCACAACGACTGCGACGAAAAACAGCGCGCGATCACAGAAGTCAATCCGGGCTATTTCTGCTTTCAAACGCAATATCTGCTGGAAGTACTTGATAAAATTAAGCCGAACAACGCTAAAAATGAATATTACCTGACAGATGCTCTGCATATACTTTTGGCTGATGGCCATAAGGCCACCGCTGTTACTGCAGTGGCGGCCGAGGATGCAATGGGCGTTAACAACCGCCAGCAGCTTGCCGTGGTCAGCAAAATTATGCAGCAGCGGATTCAAAACCGTCTGATGACGGCTGGCGTAACAATTGTCGATCCGCCCAACACTTGGATTGATGACCGTGCAAAAATCGGTCAGGATACTGTAATAGAACCTTTTACCTGCATCAGCGGCGCTGTTCATATCGGCAGCGGCTGCCGTATCGGTCCCTTTGCCTTCCTGCAGGAAGGCGCGGTTGTAGCCGATGGCTCTGTTGTGGGCGTATTCAAACAACTTTAACAGGGATAGCAGACAATGCTGAATAATCCAACTATTATATTCAGTGGAACCAGCAATCCGGAATTGGCTATGGCCATCAGCCGGTATATGAATATCGAACTTGGCAAAGCAGAGATAACACGCTTCCCCGACGGCGAAAAACTGATTCGTCTCGAATCGGATGTTCGCGGCCGCGATGTCTTTATCATCCAGCCGACATGTGCTCCTGTTGATGAAAATCTGGTTGAACTGCTGATTTTTCTGGATTGTGTGCGGCGGGCCAGCGCCGCCCGGATTACGGCGGTGATTCCGTATTTCGGCTATGCCCGTCAAGATCGCAAAGATGCCGGCCGCGTGCCAATTACGGCAAAATTGGTCGCCAACCTCATTACATCCGCCGGCGCCAGCCGTGTTCTATCGCTGGATATGCATGCCAAGCAGCTTCAGGGCTTTTTTGACATTCCTGTCGATCATCTGACAGCTGAACCGGTGATAGTGCAGTACTTAAAGCGCAAAAAGATGACCGATCTGACGGTTGTGGCTCCCGATGTCGGCAATATGAAGACCGCGTCGCGGTATGCCACCGCACTCGGCGCAGAGCTGGCTATTATTCACAAGCGGCGTCTGACGGGGCAAGAAATTCTCTGCGAGGAAATAATCGGTTCGGTCGAAGGCCGCAATATTGTCATGGTGGATGATATGATTGCAACCGCTGGCACTATTACCGGCGCTGCCAAAAAAGTCCGGTCTCTTGGTGCCCGGGAGATAGTTGTCGGGGCGACTCATGGGGTTTTTGCCGAGCCGGCATTGGAGCGTCTGAAAGAAGCTCCCATTGATGAAATCATTGTGACCGATACGATTCCCCTCAAGGAATCGGTCCGCAAGCTGCCGCATCTGAAGGTGCTCAGTGTTGCTTCCCTTATCGGGGAAGCGATGCGGCGAATTCACAGCAACGAATCCATCAGCACGATGTTTAAGCATTATGGCGAACTGTAGTCGTTTCAAACACGAAAAATCAGAACTAAGAAAGAGGTATGTATGTCAGAAACAACGGTGTTAAAAGCACGCATCCGCCAAAAGGCAGGATCCAATGAGGCAGTCCGTCTGCGCCGGCAGGGACAGCTTCCGGCTGTTCTTTACGGTCATAAAAAGGAAACGGTGTCGATTTCGCTGGATGCCCACGATTTTCTTGAAGGGCTGCACGGCGGAGCCCGTATTTTTGAGCTGGATACAGACGGCCGAAAAGAGACAGTGCTGGTCAAACAACTCCAGTACGATTACCTCGGCAAAGATATTGTTCATGCAGACCTGATGCGCGTCGATCTCAGCGAGCGGGTGAAGGTTGAGGTTTCGGTCGAATTAAGAGGCACTGCCGAAGGGACGCATCAGGGCGGAATGGTAGAATTGATTCTGGACCGCCTCGAAGTGGAATGCCGCGTCAGTGATATCCCCGAAGTGATACCGGTTAATATCAAGCACCTTGGCCTCAATCAGGCCATTCACGCTGGTCAGATTGAGCTTCCCGAAGGGATGAAGCTTATTACAGATCCTGAAGCGGTTGTTGTAACCTGCCATGAGGCCGCAGCGGCGAAGGCCGAAGAAGCTGCTCCTGCTGAAGGTGCTGAAGCCCCGACGGAGCCGGAAGTTATTACCGAGCGCAAGCCCACTGAGGAAGCCGCCTCCTGATAGCTCCCGATGGATATGTTCATGGGGATAAGGCAGCCATGACAAAAGATTGGAATGAAGTATTTGGATGCCTGACGGGCATCGGCTCTTTGGAAACAAAAGAAGCACCTGCTGTGAAATTGATTGCGGGACTGGGAAATCCGGGTGCCGCTTATGCCGGCACGCGGCATAACGTGGGCTTTATGGTTTTGGATGCCATTGCCCAGCAGCTGGGTGCTGCATTCAGCCGCAGCAGGTTTAATGCTCTGTTCGAAGAGGTGTCGGCCCAAGGATACCGCCTGCTGCTGCTTAAGCCCCAGCAGTTTATGAATCGCAGCGGCCATTCGGTTGCTTCGGCGGCTGGGTTTTATAAGCTCCAGCCGGATAAAATTTTGGTTGTAACCGATGATATGGCTCTGCCGGTAGGACGCATACGGCTACGAGCAAAAGGCTCTGCCGGAGGTCACAACGGGCTTAAAGATGTTATCGCCCGCCTCGGTACGGATCAGTTTGCTCGACTGCGTGTGGGTATCGGTCCCAGCGGTACGATGGATTCGGCCGACTATGTGCTGTCGAAATTCGCCGCAGAAGAGCAGTCCATTATAGCCCAAGCGGTTCACACAGCGGCCGGTGCCGCCTTGTGCTGGGCCGCAGAAGGCATTGACGCAGCAATGAATCGGTACAATGTTCAAACAGAGGCCGGCAGTCCACAGAAGAACGATGCTTCTGGACAGCCGCCTTCTGCGATGTGAATCAAGCCGCCGGGCACTGTGTCCGGCGGCAGAAAAAAATATGAAATATTAAAATCCTATGAACCCAATGGGAGGTATGAACTTTGGAAACGGCTGTAAAACGATTGTATGAAGGGATGTTCCTGGTCGATTCTGCGCTGGCGGCACAAGATTGGCAGGGCATTCTCGATGAAGTGCAGCATATTTTAAAGCGCGCCGATGCGGAAATTGTTTCGCTCAAAAAGTGGGATGAACGCCGCTTGTGCTACGAAATCCAGCGAAAGAGCAGGGGAACTTATATTCTGGCGTATTTCAACTGCCCCACCGATAAAGTGAAAGGCATTGAACGCGATGTTCAGCTTTCCGAACGAATTCTCCGTGCGCTGATACTGCGGACTGACGGAATGACCCAGCAGGATATCGAAAAGCCGACCCCTGCCGAAATGCAGCCGGCACAGGATACTTCGGATAAGCCCGCCGAGCAAAACAATGCCGAAGAGGCTTCCGATATCGCTGAAGAAACTGCCGAAACCGCTTAATATCTGCCCGCAAGGCGAATTGGAAGCGTCCGATAGCTGCAAAAGAAAGGATTAAACAATGGCAAATTTGAATAAAGTGCTGCTGATGGGCAATATGACCCGCAATCCGCAGCTGTCATACCTGCCCAGCAATACGCCAGTGGTAGAGTTCGGTCTGGCTATTAACCGCCGGTATAAAAAGCAGGATGGCACAATGGCCGATGAGCCCTGCTATGTGGATTGCCGCCTGTTCGGTAAACGGGCCGAGGTTGTAAACAAATACTTTAAAAAAGGTGACCCGATTTTTGTGGAAGGACGCCTCCAATACGACGCATGGGAAAAAGACGGTAAAAAACAGAGCAAGCTGAGAGTGTTTGTCGAAAACTTCGAGTTTATCGGCAAAGGCAGCCAAGCAGCCGGCTCCAGTCCGGCCGAATCTTCGGATTACGAACAGGCTCCCGAAACTTCGTACGGTCCGGCAGAGGATGATATCCCGTTCTAAACTCATCATTATGCTGGCCGCGCACCATGGCTTTTGTGAATTAGGAAGAAAAAAAGTTAACATTTAATAAGCAGGATTTTATATGGCAAAACCACAAAGCAATCCAAATACGAAACGACGAAAAATTACCGCGACGATTCGTGAGCAAACCCAATGCCGTTTCTGCCGGGAAGGCAAGACCTATATCGACTATAAAGATGTCGAGACCCTGCAGAAACTGCTGACCAACCGCGGCAAGATTTTTTCCCGACGGCGCAGCGGCAATTGTGCCAGCTGTCAAAGGAAAGTCAAAGCCGCCATTAAGCGGGCCCGTTTTATGGCTCTGCTGCCGTTTACGGCTTAAGTCCGAGCCGCTTTCGTCAACACGGCAATTTCTATGGAAAATTAATGGAGAGATACTATAATGAAAGTACTGTTAGTGGAAGATGTGGAAAAACTCGGATGGCTGGGCGATGTGGTTGAAGTGAAAAACGGCTATGCCCGCAATTACCTGCTGCCGCAGGGACTTGCAACGATTCCGACAGAGGCCAATATTAAGTCGCTGGAAGCCGAAAAACAGCGCCGGGCCGAAATTCGCCGGCTGGAACGGCAGCAGAAGGAACAGCTTGCCGCCCGTATGGAAGGGGCTCAAGTGGTTATTGCTGCTAAGGCCAACGAAATGGGGCATCTGTTCGGCTCTGTTACGGAACGGGATATTGCCGATGCCCTTCGTCAGCAGGGTTTTGAGGTGCAGGATGATATGGTGAAAATGCCGGCCGGTCATATCAAGGAAATCGGCACACATGAGGTCGTGCTGAGAATTGCATCGGACCTGCGGCCGGCTGTTCGCGTCGTTGTCGTCTCAGAGGATCAGACTGTTGACGCAGATAAAAAAGAAACAAATACCCAGGAATGACTCCTGGACAGATGCGGATTTGCAGCAGCTTCTTCAGGGACGAAAAATTCCGGCTTCTCCTGAGGCCGAAGCCGCTGTGCTCGGCTCAATGCTCTTGGATCGGCAGGCGATTGCGGATGTGATTGAGACCATCGGCGCCGATGCTTTTTTTCTGACCGAGCACCGTCTCATTTTTGAGGCCATTGTCTCGCTGTATGAAAAAAACAGCGAAATTGACCTGCTCCTGCTGCGGGATGAACTCAAAAAGCGCAACTGTCTTGAGGCCGTCGGCGGTGTTGAGTATCTGGTTCGTGTTGCTGAGACAGTACCTTCGGCGGCCAATGTGGCCTATTACACCGGAATTGTGCAGGAAAAAGCCCTGCTGCGCCAGCTGGCTTACGTCTGCGGAGAAATTCTCAACGAGGCTTGCCGGGAAGAAGGAGAAGCTTCCGAAAAGCTTGATTCTGCCGAGCAGCGGGTCTTTGCAGTGACAGAAAAGAAAATCCGCGGTACGGCTTATCCGGTCCGTGATCTGATTACCGAGACCTTCGAGAATATCGAGAAACGCAAGGGCTCCCATGTAACAGGCCTGCCGACGGGTTTTGAAGAATTGAACTACCTGCTGGCAGGTCTCCAGAAGGGCGAGATGATTATTATTGCCGGACGCCCGAGCATGGGCAAAACCAGTTTTGCACTGAATATGGCCGAAGCGCTCGGTGCCGATGAAGGCATCCCTGTGGCAATTTTTTCAATGGAAATGAGCCGCCACCAGCTTGTCGAGCGGTTTCTATGCAGCCGCAGTGGCATCGATTCCCAGCTGGTCCGAAAGGGAATGCTCTCTACCGACCAAATGGCCGAACTGATGCGTGTCGGCGGCGAACTTTATGAAAAACCCATTTTTATTGACGATACGCCCAATCTGAATCCGCTGGTTGTGCGAGCCAAGTGCCGCCGGCTTAAAAGCCGCTATGATATTCAGGCGGTCTTTATCGATTATATGCAGCTGATGAGTCTGGGGGGTTATGTTGAATCCCGCCAGCAGGAAATCAGTACCATTTCCCGCCAACTCAAAGGACTGGCCCGCGAGCTGGATGTGCCGGTGGTTGTTTTGAGTCAGTTAAACCGCGGCGCCGAGGGCCGCGAAGGGCACCGCCCGAGAATGAGCGACCTCCGCGAGAGCGGCAGCATCGAACAAGATGCCGATGTGATTATGCTGCTTCACCGCGAGGCCTATTATCATCAGGGGGATGAGGAGTGGATGAGTGCCAATCAGGACAAACTGAATCTGGCGGAAGTCATTGTTGCCAAGCAGCGAAACGGCCCTACTGGTACTGTTGAGCTGATTTTTGACGGGCGTCTGACGCGCTTTAAGCCGAAAAGTCACATTACAGAACCGTTTTAATGGTATGCAGAAAACTTATAGGGAGGTGAACATGCGGCAGTTGCGGTCTCAAGCGGCGGTTTTGCTGGCTGTTTGTATCTGCGCTGGCTTGGCGGGGGCACAAGACTCTGCCCTTTCTCCGGAAGGTCTGACAATTAAAAGTCTGGAGGTGGCCGGCAATGTAACGCTGACCCGTGCCGAAATTCTGGCTGTCGTCCGCTCTCGGTCCGGCCTGCCGTTCCGCGCCGAAACCGCTGCTGAGGACATGCGCCGTATCGGCCGGCTGGAGGCCGTCGAAAGGGTCTACTACAACACGCGCATTGAAAATGGAACGGTTGTGCTGACATATGTTGTAGAGGAGCGCAATCTGGTCCGTTCTCTTGCGCTAGTCGGAAATAAGAAACTCAAAGATGCCGTGCTGCTGAAGGAACTGGGCTTTCACACCGGCGATTACTTGGATGTGTTTCTGGTGCGGGCCGGTGCTGATGCCATGGAGGCCCTCTACCGCAAAAAGGGCTTCCCTTGGGCAAAGGTAACAGTTTCAGAAGAAGGCCTTCTGCTGGGACAGGTAACCTATCAGATCGAAGAAGGCCCCAGGCCGAAAATCGCCCATGTAGAGTATAACGGGAACCAGATGCTGCGGGACGGCCAGCTCAGCGATGTTGTTAAAACCAAGCCGCGTAAGTTCCTCTTTTTCCCCGTCTATTATACCCCTGAGCAGGTGGAGCAGGATACCCAAAAGCTGCTGGAAGCCTACCACAAAAAATCCTTTCTTGATGCGCAGATTTCAAACAAAGTGGTGTTCAACGAAACCAAAAGCAGGGCCTATGTAACATTTGATGTCGCCGAAGGGCCGGCTTATACGGTCAATGCTATCCGCCTGTCCGGCAATGAATTTTTCTCCAGTGAGCAGCTCAGCGGCAATATGAAGCTGCGTCAAAATTATTTCTACAGCGAGGCCTGGGCTGATTTTGATGCTAAAAAAATCAAGAGCACCTATGGCCAGCAGGGGTTCATCGATGCGCAGGTTGATGCCAAGCGTACCATTCTGCCCGAAGCCCGGGTGGATGTGGACTATGAAATTAAAGAGGGCAGCCGCTACCGCATCGGCGAAGTTACCGTCGTTGGTAATACCACGCTGCAGGATCGAACTATCCGGCGCATTATGGATGAAGAGGGTTTTACACCCGGCCAATGGTACAATGCGGATATTGCCCGGGGCAACGGCGAAGGGGAGTTGGAAAAAATTATTCGCCAGTCGGTTGTAGCTGAAGCGGCCTCTATTGTTCCTACGGGCACCGATCCCAATACCCGTGATGCCTTGGTCACCATTCGCGAAGGACAGACCGGTTCGATTATGCTGGGTGCCGGTATAGCCAGCGACAGCGGCGTCATCGGAAGCATTTCGCTGACCCAGCGCAATTTTGACATAACTGACTGGCCCGAAAGCTGGAGCGAGCTGTTTACCGGCAAGGCCTTTCGCGGCGCAGGCCAGCAGTTCCGGCTCACAGCCAGCCCCGGCACGGAAGTCAGCACTTATTCGGTCAGTTTTACCGAACCTTATCTGTTTGATATGCCGATGGCTTTAAATCTGGTTGGCTCCAGCTTTGAACGCTGGCGCGAAACATACGATGAATCGCGCCTGACCGGACGCTTTGGTCTGGAAAAACGTTATGCCGATGACTGGCGCAGAGGCCTTAGTTTTCGGCTGGAAGATGTTAAAATTGAGAATTTGGATTGGGATGCTCCTCAGGATGTAATTGATGTCAAGGGTTCCAATATGCTTTACGGTACGCGGCTGTATATCCGCAAAGATACAACCGACAGCCGTTTTACACCCAGCCGCGGCTATAATTTTGACGCCGGCTATGAGCAGGTCTTCGGTGACCATACATTTGGCATTCTCGACGGCACCTATCGCTGGTACACCACCCTCTATGAAGACTTGGCTGAGCTGAAAACGGTGCTCGAAACCAAAATCACTGCTGCTACTACGGTCGGCAATGCTCCTACATTTGAGCGGTTCTATCTGGGCGGTCAAAGCTCGCTGCGCGGTTTTGAATACCGCGGCGTCAGCCCCCGCAGCGGTCCCAGCAAGGAGCCCATTGGGAGCGACTGGATGGTTGTCGGAAATGCCGAGGTGGCAGTGCCGCTGGGCAGCCAAATGTTTTCGTGGCTGTTCTTTACGGATGCCGGCCTCATTGATGACGGAAATGTTCGCTCCTCCGTGGGTACCGGCATACAGATTTTGATACCCCAGTTCTTCGGGCCGGTGCCGATGCGTTTTGAGCTGGCCGCCCCGATTACCAAAGACCAAGACGATGATACTCAGGTCTTCAGTTTTTCAGTCGGTGCTCTCTTCTAAGTCCGGCCGATGATAGGAAAGCAGATGCGATATGGTGCAGACGTGTGTAAAGCGTGAAGTTTTTTCGTTTATTGATTGAAAGTTGACCCTTTATGGCGCATCTTCAGATGCCCAGCAGAAAGAAAGGATTCAAAATGAAAAACGCAAAATTGATGTATACGTTCTCCGCTGTAGCTATTGTGGTCTCACTTGGAATTTATCGGCAGGCACATCTTGACGCAGCCGCCGCTGCAGCACCGGCCAAAATCGGGGTCGTCAATGTAACACAGGTGCTCGAAAACTGTGCCAAACACAAACAATGGCAGGAAAAAATGCAGAGCGAGCGGACCGCGATGGAAAACGAATACAAAAAAATGAAGGATGAACTGGATGCTCTGCAGGCCAACCTTAAGCTGCGAACACCCGGCAGCGAGGATGCCCTGCGTCTTCAGAGTGAAATGCTCGAAAAGAAGGCCCTGATGGATGCCAAGGATGAGTTTTACCGCACAAAGGTAGAATCCGAAATGCAGCGCTGGACAGAATCGCTCTATCAAAAGCTGCTGACCGTCGTTCAGGATGTTGCCAAGACCAAAGGACTGGATATGGTCATCGCCGATGAACAGCTGGACCTGCCGGCGCCGTCCCTTCGCGATTTTATGCTTACAGTCAAGACTAAAAAACTGCTCTACCGCAGCGAACAGTATGACCTGACTGCCGAAGTTTTGGCCGCACTGGATAAGGCCCAATGACGGCTGAATGACTTTTGCAGCGAGCCTATATATGTTATTGTCCGAACTTGCAGAAAAGCTGAAAGCAAAACTGACCGGCGGCGGTGAAAAAACAATAGTCGGTGTCAATACAATTCAGGATGCCGCCCCAGATCAGGTATGCTTTTTAACATCAGCCAAACACGCCAAAGGATTAGCCGGTTCTCGTGCGGCGGCTGTAATTACTGATAAACCCCTGCCGGAATGCTTAATCCCGCAATTGGTGGTCGATAATGTAAACAAGGCGCTTATTACAGCTATGGAGTTGTTTGCTCCAAAGTTGGCCGGTTTTGGCGGGATTCATCCGACGGCTGTAATCGAACCGTCAGCACAGATCGATAAGACTGCTGCTGTTGGTCCGGGTGCATATATCAGCCATGGTGTCAAAATCGGTGCTCACACAGTCATAGGGCCCGGCTGCAAGATAGGCGAAAAGACCGTTATCGGGATGCATTGTCGGCTGGATGCCAATGTGGTTGTCTATCACAATTGTCAAATCGGTAATTTTTGCATCATTCAGGCCAACTCTACCATTGGTTCGACCGGTTTCGGCTATGCCTTTATTGATGGACAGCATCGTCTGATTCCCCACAACGGCGGCGTGATTCTGGAAGACGGCGTGGAAATCGGTGCAAACAGCTGTGTGGACAGGGCCAAATTCGGCAATACCATTATCGGAGCGGGAACCAAAATAGATAATCTGGTCCAGATTGCCCACAATGTCCGGATCGGCCGGCTCTGCCTGCTGGCCGGTCAGGTTGGCATTGCCGGCAGCACGGTGCTCGGAAACGGGGTTGCAATGGGCGGTCAGTCGGGCATTATTGATAATAAGATTTTAGGTGATGGCGCGATGGTCTGTGCCAAAAGTGCCGTTACCGAAAATGTGCCGCCCGGACAGGCTGTTTTGGGAATGCCGCCGCAGGAAATGCATCGGGAACTAAAGTGTGTGGCAATCTATCAGCGCCTTCCCGAACTGGCCAAAGAACTCAAGGAACTTAGACAAAGGGTCAAACAGCTTGAGTCAGCAGAAAACCATTAAAAGTGAAGCCAAACTATCCGGTCGGGGACTCTTTAGCGGCTGTGATGTCAAAGTAGTCTTTAAGCCGGCAGATCCCGATACCGGAGTTGTTTTTGTGCGCCGAGACCTTCAGCCCCCTGTATATATTCCGGTGTCCCCCCAGAACATTGCCGTCCGACAGCGGCGGACTGCTCTGCAAAATGGCGATGCCTATGTTGAAACTTCAGAACACTGCCTGGCTGCCGTCAGCGCTTTGGATATTGACAACCTGATTATTGAAATAGATGCCCCTGAACTGCCGGGCTTTGAAGGCAGCAGTGAAGAGTTTTTTAAAACGCTCCAGAAATGCGGCATCCAAATGCAGGAGGCCGAACAGAATCCTATTATTATCACCGAGCCGATAGCGATAAATGAGGGCGATAAATCCATCTATGCCCTGCCGTCTGGTACCGGCGGATTGAGCATCACCTATGATTTGGACTATACCCAACATACCGGCATCGGACGCCAGATTTATTCCTGCGATTTGAGCGAATCGCACTTTGCACAGCATCTGGCCCGCACCCGGACGTTTGTGCTTGAGGCCGAAGCCCGCCAAATGCAGGCAATGGGAATCGGAACGCATCTGAGCCCTAAGGAAATACTGGTTATCAGCTCGGATGGACCTATTAAAAACAGTTTTCGTTTTCCCGATGAATGCGTGCGGCACAAAGTCGTCGATCTCATCGGCGACCTGCGGCTGGCAGGGCGGCCCATCATCGGCAGAATTGTCGCCTATAAATCAGGCCATGCCCTTAACCAGAAACTGGTGATGCAGATAGTCGAAGCCGAACGCCGAAGCCGAAAGGAACGTCTCCTGGAAAGCAAACCCGTGCTGGATATCCGCCGGATTCAGCGCATTCTGCCCCATCGCTATCCATTCCTGCTGGTCGATAAGGTTGTTGAAGTCGAGCCAGACCACTGGATAAAAGCTGTCAAAAATGTGACCTTTAATGAGCAGTTTTTCCAAGGACACTTTCCCGGCCGACCCGTGATGCCCGGCGTTCTGATTGTCGAGGCAATGGCTCAGGTATCCGGCCTTCTGTTTGCCCAGACCCTTGAGCATACCGGAAAGCTCGCTGTCCTGCTGACGATGGACAGCGTTAAAATTCGAAAATCCGTTATCCCCGGCGATCAGCTTATCTTGACAGCGCAGGCAGACAAAGTCCGAAGCCGCGCAGCCAAATGCAACTGTACCGCTATGGTCGGCAATGAAATTGTGGCAGAAGCCCAGCTGAAATTTATGCTGGTGGACGATGAAGTATAAACAGCAGTATTTGCGACTGTGAGATAATAACCAATTTATATTTTGGAGGTTCTAAAAAAAAGTATGAGTCAACAAATTCATCCTACCGCCGTGATTGCACCCAGTGCACAGGTAGGGTCAAATGTGGTCATCGGCCCCTATACTGTCGTAGACGAGGGGGCGGTTATCGGCGACAATACCATTCTCGATACCCATGTGGTCATCGGCAAAAATACCCGACTCGGCAAGCATAACCGTGTTTATGCAGGGGCTGTTATTGGCCGCCCTCCGCAGGTGCTGGGTTTTGATGAAAACAGCCGGCTGGGCGGGCTGATTATCGGCGACCATAATGTCATTCGGGAATATGTAACAATTCATCCCAGTATGTACCCCGACCATAATACCATTGTCGGCAGCGGCAATCTTCTGATGATAAATGTCCATCTGGGCCACGATTGCCACCTTGAAGACAAAATTGTCATCAGCAACTGCACGCAGGTCTCGGGCCACTGCAAAATCGAAACCGGCGCTTGGCTGAGCGGTATGGTTGCCGTCCATCAGTTTGTCACCATCGGCCGCTGGTGCTATGCCGCCGGCTATACCGGCATTAACCATGATGTTCCCCCATTTGTTATCGTTAGCGGCCATTATCCGCTGGAAATTCGTGCCGTCAATAAGCGCGGTTTAGCACGTGCCGGCCTGTCTGACGAGCAGAAGGACGCTGTCTTTGATGCGTTCAAATGGATTTGGCGCGGCGACGGTCCTATTCTTGAACGTGTCAAGGAATTGGCCCAGCGGGATGGACTGGCTGAACCTGTCCGCGCAATGGTAGATTCGCTGATAAACAGCAGCAAGCAGCGTTTCGGCCGGCATCTGGAACTGTATAGGGAATAGGACATTACCAATGGCTCTGTTGCGTACTGCCGTCGTGGGTGCCGGCAAGATGGGCCGGATTCACGCCAAAGTCTATTCCAAGTTGGACAATGTCCAGCTTGTCGCCGTGGCCGACAGCAATCCCGAAAAGGCCGCTGCTGTTGCCGAACAGTTCGATTGTCTGGCTGTCGCCGATCCTGCCGACCTGATCGGCAAAGTAGATGCCGTTACCATTTCCGCCCCCACGGCGGCGCATTATGATTTGGCATCCCTGTTCATTCAAAATAAAATACCGGTACTGATTGAAAAACCCCTGGCTGCTGCAGTTGAGCAGGGCCGCGACATTGTGAAACTGGCGAAAAAGCACAATGTTGTTGTGGCCGTCGGCCATTCAGAGCGCTGCAATCCCGTCGTGCAGGCGATGAAACGGCTGCATATCGAGCCGATGTTCATTGAAGTAACCCGCGTCAGCCCCTATCCTTTCCGTTCGATGGATATCGGCGTGGTGCTGGATGTAATGATTCACGACATCGATATCATTCTTTCTTTGGCCAGCAGCCCCGTCAAAAAAGTCGATGCCGCCGGAGTCAATGTTATTGCCGACCACGAAGATATCTGCAATGCCCGCATCGTCTTCGAAAACGGCTGCATCGCCAATGTTACCGCCTCCCGACTGGCACTCAAAACCGAACGCAAAGTCCGTGTCTTCAGCCGGCAGGCCTATCTGTCGCTGGATTATTTCCGCAAAGAGGGCATCATCATCAAGACCGACCCCAACGTCGATGTCGTCAAGTGGATTCGCCAGCACCAGCAGGCGCAGGATTTTGACTTTTCTACGGTCAACTGGAAAGATTTGCTGCATTTCGAAAACCTGCAGATTGAAGATGCAGAACCTCTTAAACTCGAGCAGCAGGCCTTTCTGGCCTCCATCCTCGATCCGTCCAAACGCCCCGAAGTTACCGCCGAAGAAGGGCTGGCTGCCCTTGAATGCGCCGAACAAATCCTCGAATCTATCCGTGCCCACCGGTGGCGATAATGTGATTTAATTTAAAAAACCTAAAAAAGATTGTGTGGTAAAGCCCAAAAACAATGACGGGGAGATATATAAATCTTCGAAAATCATATTATGTAGTTCGAAAACAGCATTTTCGGCACTCTAAAAGCTGTTCCTTATCTTGTTTTCATTGTTGACAGAGAGCCGTTTTGCGGCTATATTTCACATCCTTTTATTGAACGACACCCTGATTTATATCGTGCGGTCTGTGTAGGACAGCAAAAACGCCAGAATACGCGAAATTTTAACCGTTTAAGATAAGGGAGATTTTCACAATGGCACAAAAAAAAGCCGTAAAAACTGCCCCGAATGCAGTTAAGAAGCCCGTGAAAAAAGCCGCCTCCAAAGCGGGCAAAATGGTATATTTCTTCGGCGGCGGAAAAGCTGAAGGAAACGCCAAAATGAAGGAACTCTTGGGCGGCAAGGGCGCCAATTTGGCCGAAATGGCCTCGCTGGGCATCCCGGTCCCACCCGGATTCACCATCACCACAGAGGTCTGCACCCATTACTATCAGAACAAAAAGAAATACCCTGCCGGCCTGGATAAAGAAGTTGCCGCCGCTCTGGCCAAGGTTGAAAAGATTATGGGCCGCAAGCTGGGCGATGTAAATAATCCCCTGCTTGTGTCCGTCCGTTCCGGTGCTCGTTCATCGATGCCCGGAATGATGGAAACCGTTCTGAATGTCGGTCTGACCAGCAAAACCATACCCGGCCTGATTAAGCAGTCCGGCAATGAGCGGTTCGTCTATGATGCCTACCGCCGTTTGATTATGATGTATTCCGATGTCGTCATGGAAAAGGCAGCCGGCATCGAACCCAAAGACGACGAGGGCATCCGCCGTCAGCTTGAACGTCTGATGGACCAGATGAAAAAGGCCAAGGGTTATACCAGCGATACCGATTTAACGGCAGAAGATCTCAAGATACTTTGCGACCAGTTCAAAGCTAAGGTTAAGGATGTTCTCGGCAAGCCCTTCCCTGATGATGCCTATGACCAGTTGTGGGGCGGTATTGAAGCTGTGTTCGCTTCATGGAACGGCAAGCGGGCTGTCAGCTACCGCCGCATTGAAGGCATTCCGGACGACTGGGGTACCGCTGTTAATGTCCAGACCATGGTCTTTGGCAATATGGGTGACGATTGCGCCACAGGCGTGGCCTTCTCCCGCAATCCGGGCAACGGTGAAAATACCTTCTATGGCGAGTATCTGGTCAATGCTCAGGGTGAAGATGTGGTGGCTGGTATCCGTACCCCTGCCCCCATCAACAAAGAATCGCAATCCGAACACAACAAGCATCTGGTAACCCTCGAAAAGGGAATGCCCAAGCTTTACAAAGAGCTGGTAGCCATTAAGAATCGGCTGGAAAAGCACTACCGCGATATGCAGGATATTGAGTTTACCATCGAAAAGGGACGTCTGTTTATGCTCCAGTGCCGTGTCGGCAAGCGCAATGGTCCTGCGGCGGTGCGAATGGCCGTAGATATGGTCAAAGAAAAGCTCATCACCAAGGAAATGGCTGTAATGCGGGTTACTCCTGCCCAGCTGGATGAATTGCTTCACCCGATTATCGATCCCAAGGTGGAAAAGGAGCAGAAGGTTCTGGCCAAAGGTCTTCCGGCTGGTCCCGGCGGTGCCACCGGGCAGATTGTCTTTACTGCCAACGATGCCGTTAATTGGGCCAAGGAAGGCAAGAAGGTCATTCTGGTCCGCGAAGAGACCAACCCCGAAGATGTCGAGGGAATGAGAGCCGCTCAGGCCATTCTTACTGCCCGCGGCGGCATGACAAGCCATGCAGCACTGGTTGCTCGCGGCTGGGGCAAATGCTGCATCGTCGGTTGCGGTGCCCTCCATGTCGATTTGGCTGCTAAGACGGTCCGTGTTGATGGCACTGCCCTCAGGGAAGGCGACTGGATTACCCTCAATGGCACACGGGGCAATGTCTATGTCGGTCAGCTGCCGATGATGGACGCCGGCGAGGAAAACAAGGTTCTGATGGATTTCTTGAAAATCTGCGATGCCGTACGCAAGCTGGGCATCCGCACCAACGCTGATACGCCTGAAGATGCCGCCCGTGCCAAAGCATTCGGCGCAGAAGGCATCGGCCTCTTCCGTACCGAGCATATGTTCTACGGCAAAAACAGCGAGCAGCCGCTGTTTTGCCTGCGTAAGATGATTATGTCCAAGACCCTCGACGAGCGCCGAAAAGCCCTCAACGAACTGTTCCCCTTCGTCAAGCGCGACATCAAAGCCACGCTGGCCGCTATGGATGGAATGCCCGTGGTTATTCGCCTGCTGGATCCCCCGCTGCATGAGTTTGTGCCGCAGGATGAGGCCCGACAGGCCGAGCTGGCACAGTCCTTGGGCATCAGCATTGCCGAACTGACCAAGCGTGCAGAGGATCTCCACGAAACCAATCCGATGATGGGACATCGCGGCGTTCGTCTGGGCATTACATACCCGGAAGTAACTGAGATGCAGGTGCGGGCAATTTATGAAGCGGCTGCTGAATTGACCAAAGAAGGCAAGAAGCCCTATCCGGAAATTATGATTCCAGTAGTCTGCGATGTCAACGAGCTGAAAAACCAGTATGCGATTATCGACGCAGTCTATAAAGAAGTGCTGGCCAAGTTTGGTCTCAAGAAACTGAAGACCCTTACCGGAACAATGATCGAGATCCCGCGGGCTGCGCTGGTAGCCAATCAGATAGCCGAATATGCCTCCTTCTTCAGCTTTGGAACGAACGACCTGACGCAGATGAGCTTCGGCTTCAGCCGTGACGACATCGGCGGTTTTGTGCCCGATTATGTCTCCAAAGGCATTCTGCCCGGAGATCCGTTCCAGAGCATCGATGTAATTGGTGTCGGCGAATTGATTAAAATCGGAATTGAGCGCGGCCGTTCAGCCAAAAAAGACCTTGAAGTTGGTATCTGCGGCGAACATGGCGGTGAGCCGGCTAGCATTGAGTTCTGCCACAAGGTGGGTATGAACTATGTCAGCTGTTCTCCATTCCGTGTACCGATTGCTCGTCTGGCCGCCGCACAGGCTGCGGTTAAAAATAAATAACACTTTCGCTTTCAATCTTCACCCAGCCCCTGCCGAGGGGCTGGGTGATTTTCTATTAATTCCATACTAACGACAATCCATATCTAAAACATCTATTGCTATCGTTGGTTGAATTGAGTTTGCTTTTCATCGATGCAAATCAGTTAACTGAAAATTATTCCTTGCCTATCCTAAAATTCTTATTTTTTCCATTGACACACTATATATTGATGATAATATATTCAAAATTGAATATATAGTAATCCCCATTAGCGCGGAAGTGGTTATGAGATGTCCGTTTTGTAAAGAAGACAACGACAAGGTCATTGATTCCCGGTCGAGCGAAGGCGGACGTATCATTCGGCGGCGTCGTGAGTGCCTGCTTTGCGGACGGCGTTTTACCACCTACGAAAAAATCGGCGAAGCCTTCAAATTAAGCGTTATTAAAAAGGACGGAACGCGGGTTCCCTATGATCGTGATAAGCTTGTTGCCGGCCTCCAGAAAGCCTGTTATAAGCGTCCGGTTTCAGCTGAAAAAATTCAGGACATTGCCGACCGCATAGAAGAAGAGGTCTTCCGCAATTACGATAAAGAAGTCTCTTCTTTGTTTCTTGGCGAGCAGGCAATGCGATTTCTCCGCAAAGTGGATAAGGTAGCATATATTCGTTTTGCCAGTGTCTATCGGGATTTTACAGATGCCGGCGCTCTGCTGGATGAAGTCAGCCAAGCCATTCGGGAGCCCGACAATGCAGATCAGCCGCACCTGTTTAATGTCTGATTAGTGCGGCAGCGATTGAAAGGACTCAATCGATGCAAATACGAGTGATAAAGGCAGACGGTTCAACAGAGCCATACCTGCACACCAAGGTTCTCGGCACGCTGCATAGGGCCTTGGCCGGTGCCGGAAGAGACGGTTTGGATATAGCCGAAATGCTGGCCGAGGCGATTACCGCCTTTCTCTATCAGCAGCCTTCACTTGGGCAACTGACTGCAGAGCAGATTCATTTAATGATTTTATCTGTCCTGTCCGGAGCGGGTTTCGAAGAAGCGGCTGAAGCACTTCAGCATCACCATCTCTGCCGCTCGCTGCATCGGCATCGTATTGAAGTGGTAGATAGCCAGTGGCTCCAATGGGATAAAAGCCGAATCGTCGAAGATTTGGTTAGCCGCTATCGGATGGATCGGCTGATGGCGCGTACTATTGCCGGGACTGTTGAGGAAAAAATTTTGCGGCTTGGTCTGCTGCGTATTCGCAAAACCCTGATTCGCCACCTCGTAACGGCGGATATGGAAGCACTGCTCGAGGCCGACCGTCAACTTGCCGATGTCGCTCAGCAATATGCCGCTCTTTAAAAACACAGCTTTCTCAAGAAGTATAAAAATCCGGGCGAACAAGGACGTTTGCTTCAGGCAGCCGCGAGCAAAGGAAGCCAGCGCCCAAAAAATTAACGACGAGGAGTATATGAGAACCTCACAGGGATCGGGCTGCCTGATTTTTGACTGTCGAAAATTGCATTTGAGATAACCTAGCCCGCCACGGCTTTGAGACAAGGCCCGGGGGATTTTATTCCGCCCGGGCCGGCTTTATTAAACCGCTTTTATCGGCAAAGGAAGTATTTAATCAATGTGGATTACACCCTGTCTGCGGTCAGCATCCAGAGAAGCCTTTTTAATGACATCGTACAGAGCTTTAGGATTGGCAACCTTTTCAAATTCAAACACAGGATCAGATTCATCTTTGGTCACCAGCGTGACAGATCCGACTCCCGTGATGCAGTCCAGAAGACTTCGATGAAGTTTTATATCAACCACCCGAAACATATCAAGATTGTCAATTTTCCGGCTGAAAACACCCCGTGTAAACTCTATACGGTCAGGATTGACTTCATAACGAATCCGCTTTAGCCGAATTGTCTGATAAAGAACATTGACTACGACTATGCCCGCAAGACCCATACCCCCGTACTTGGCAATTGTGTCCCCAATCTGTATTTTCTCGACAGCAACAACTGGAATTATCTTGTATGCAGCCAGTTTGCTGACAGGATGCAGCATCAGAATAATAGCGATTGCCAAAAAAATTGCTGATTCGACATACGTACCGACCAGCGCCCATAACGATGGCGATGTCTCAAACAGAACATAAGAGTCATTTTTGTTAGAATTAGACATCTCATCTCTTGTTTTTCTGTCTTGTTCGGCAGACAATTGTAGCCCTGCTTTCCCGCCAACTGCCCGTCGGGAATGAAGTGATACTGGAAGGCCCCTATTATCTTCGAGAAACTCTTTGCAAAACCGGCATTTGACGGCTTCAATATGGATTAATTCATTGCAGAATGGGCATCTTTTTGTCGCTTTTTCACTCATCTTATTGCACAGCGTATTCGCACCGGTTAATTTTGCAAGTTAAATTATACAAAGCGGTTGCTACTTCCCATAAAATGTTATTTCGGTTATAATTTCGCTGAAATTGAATATTTGAGAACGGAAATACCCAATGGCATTACCTGTTGTAGCAATAATCGGGCGTCCCAATGTAGGCAAAAGCAGTCTGCTCAATTCGCTGTCCGGGCAGATGATAAGCATTGTGGACTCGATGGCCGGCGTAACGCGCGACCGCGTCAGCACTATCATAAACGAAGGCGACCGGTATTTTGAGCTGGTGGATACCGGGGGCTATGGAATTGTAGACACCGATGCCCTTGAATCACACGTCGAAAATCAGATTTTTCAGGCCATCGGTTCTGCCGATGTCGTGCTGTTTATGGTTGATATCCGAGAGGGGGTGGTTCCCCTTGACCAAACAATCGCTGCTCTCCTTCGCAAGCACTCGCTCCAAGTAATTCTGGTTGCCAATAAGGCCGACAGCCCAAAGCAGCTTGCACTGGCCAGCGAATTCCTCAAACTGGGTTTCGGCGAGCCAATCTGCATTTCAGCTGCCAACCTTGTCAACCGTGCTGCCCTGATGGAGCGAATCTGCCAAATGCTTGACCATCTGCCCTGCGAAAAGCCTGCTGAAGCAGTAATGAAATTGGCTGTAGTCGGCAAGCGCAATGCCGGCAAAAGCACCTTTATCAATGCCGTCGTCGGGCAGGAACGTGTCATCGTCAGTGATGTTCCCGGCACTACCCGTGACGCGGTGGATGTCCGTTTTGAAAAGGACGGGCGCCAGTTTATTATTATTGATACAGCTGGGGTAAGAAAAATCGGAAAAATGCAGAACGACATCGAATATTACGGCTATACACGGGTTACCCGAAGCATCCGTCGGGCCGATGTTATCCTCTTTATGATGGATGCCGCAACAAAGATTTCGCAGGTCGATAAAAAACTGTGTGCCCTGATTTGTCAGGAAAACAAACCCTGTGTGATTGTTGTCAACAAATGGGACTTGGTCAAGAACCAAGCTGCTGCTGAAGATTATGCCGACTACCTCAGCAAGGTTCTGGTCGGCATTCGCCATGCCCCCATTGCCTTTACTACCGCCAAGGACGGAAAAAATATCCAAAGCGTCCTCGATTTGGCGGCTGAACTTTTTAAGCAGGCTTCAGCAAAGATTCCAACTGCCCGATTAAACAAAGCTGTTGAGATGCTGGCTTCGGAAAAGGCCGCCGGCTCCCGCAAAAAGGCGGGTATCCCGAAGATTTATTATGCCGCACAGGTGGCCTCCAATCCCGTCTGCATTCTGCTGTTTGTTAATAATCCGGCACTGTTTGACCAGCCCTATCAGCGGTTTATCATCAGCCGGCTGGGAGAACTGCTGGGTTTGGAAGAAGTCCCGATACGTTTGCTGCTGCGCAGACGCAGCTAATAAATGAAGGTCAGTTTTGAGCGTGATGCTCTACGGTACTGCCAAACAGGAGGTTTGCTATGGATGCACTTTTACTAATGCTGGTTTGTTTTGTCGGATATTTGGTAGCTTATCACACGTACGGCAAATTTCTAGCCCGCAAGATTTTCTGTCTGCGTCCTGAAGCCCCTGTGCCCAGCCGCCAGCATCAGGATGGCATCGATTTTGTCCCAACCCGAAAAGGGATCTTATTCGGTCATCATTTTACTTCCATTGCTGGTACCGGTCCCATTGTCGGTCCGGCCATCGGCATTATCTGGGGCTGGCTGCCGGCTCTCTTGTGGGTAACACTCGGTTGCGTGCTGATGGGTGCTGTACACGATTTCGGAACGCTGGTCGTTTCCCTGCGAAACGACGGCAAAAGCATATCGGAAATAGCCGCCCGCTATATCAATAAGCGTGTCCGGCTGATTTTTTTCCTCATAGTCTTTCTGGCACTGCTGATTATTATTGCCATCTTCGGTATCGTGATAGCAACGGTTTTCAAGCTCTACCCTGCTTCTATCTTGGCCGTCTGGCTTCAGATTCCCATCGCAATGCTGCTGGGCTGGGCAATTTACAGGAAAAACGCCGATGTCTTGTTCTGTACCATTGCAGCTGTACTGGCAATGTACGGCTGCATCGCGCTGGGGGCCTGGTTGGAATCGGTCCGGCCGGGGATGTTCAATTTCCCAGCCGATTGGATGATTCCCCCGACAGGCCTCTGGACAATTCTGCTGCTGGTTTATGTCTGGTTTGCCTCGACCCTGCCGGTAACAATGCTGCTCCAGCCGCGCGATTATATTAACGCTTGGCAGCTTTATATTATGATGGGGCTTTTGGCCTGCGGCATCGCCGCTTCGGCCTTTCTGCACCCGGAATTCGCACTGACTGCTCCGGCCTTGCAGGATGCTCCCTCAGATGCTCCGCCGCTGCTGCCGATGATGTTTGTCATCATTGCCTGCGGTGCCATCAGCGGCTTCCATTCACTGGTGGCCAGCGGAACCAGCACCAAGCAGCTTCAAGCCGAGCCAGATGCCTTGTTCGTCGGCTACGGTTCAATGCTTTTGGAAGGCGCACTGGCAGTGTTGGTGATTGTTTGTATTGCAGGAGGCTTGAGTCTGGGTGTCAGCCAAATGTCCGGCCCGCAGGCTTGGCAGCACTTCTATGGTCTCTGGATGGGCGAAAAAGGCCTCGAAAGCAATCTGGCGCCGGTGGTCATAGGGGCTTCGAATGTAATGACTTCGCTGGGCATTCCTGCGGCGCTGGGAATGGCTATTATTGGGGTGTTTATTTCCTCTTTTGCTGGAACTACCCTTGACACGGCCACGCGTATTCAGCGCTATGTTATCAGTGAACTGGCCGATGATTTTCACCTGCCTGTGCTGTCCAACCGTTGGATTGCCACGACGGCAGCCGTCCTGACCGCCGCAGCGCTGGCATTCATCAATACATCCGAAGGGCACATTGTCTTCGGTGCTGATGCCGCCGGTGCTAAACGGCTCTGGCCGCTCTTTGGAACCGTTAATCAGCTTCTGGCAGCGCTGGCGCTTCTGGTGATAACAATGTACCTCAAACGCAAAGGCGGTTTACGCTATCTGGTAGCCGCCGTGCCCTGTCTGATAATGCTCCTTGTAACCGGCTGGGCGATGGTCCTCAATGAAATTAGTTATATCAAAACGAAAAATGTCCTGCTGGCAACAGTCGGAGGGCTTGTTTTTCTCCTGGCTGTGTGGATGACAGCTGAAACTGTCATCCAGTTTTCCCGAAGCTGCTCTACGGGACCGTCAGAGGATTAATCGGCTCCAGTTTAATGGTTGCAGTGCGCGGAATTTTTGTTTCATCCAGCGCAATTTCTCCCCGCTTGACATATTCCGGCGGGAAATTGTAGATAATCCGCTTGGGGGGTATCTCGGGAAGGGCGGCATCGCGGTCAAGAATTTCTATCAGCAGCGGATAGGTAACGTTTTCATAAGCCCGGAACGCCTCCTCGGTAGCCACTATCGGCGTCGAAGTGCGCACTTCAATTTCATTCTGAATCGTTACCTTATACCGATTCTGAAGCGCCTGGCTCATAATAATGCCGATGGGTTTGGTGGTTTGAAACGACCAAGTCTTTAAAAGCTCTTCGCTTTGAACGCTGACTTTCACCGGCTCTTTTGATTCGCGGACAATCTTGGCCACTCCCAGCGATACATAGGGTGTTACGGTAACCGGCGCGCTGCGGGCTGCTTCTTTCAGCAGCGGCGAAAGCGTTACTGTAGCAGGGCCGCTGTACCCTTTTCGAACGAAGATATTTACAAAAGCAGGATCTGCTACAGCACCTTTAACAGGAAGCCCATTTTCATCCAGACATTGAATCGCCAGTTTTTTCTCCTCCAGCTGCTCAATAGTAACCTCCGCCTGCTCTGGTGTGCACGATTCCAATGTCAGCGCCAGCTCATGCATCTTAGGGCTTTTGCGAAGATAATCGAGAATGTCCAGTGTATAGGTTCCCGACGTCTGACCGGCATCTGTCGGATTGTAATAAAAGTTCAGGCGCTCCTTGTCCGGATCTGTCTGCGGCAGATTGTAGCGCTTCAAAAGATCAGAAATCTTGGATGGTGCCCCTTTGAAATTCAGCGAAGTCAGCGTAATCCGCGTCTGCGTGGCTCCCTCCTTGCCTGTAAATGTTACCAGCAGCCCGGGGTCAGTTGCCGGAGAAACCTCCAGAGTTCCTGTAAACGACCGTTTTTCTTCCTGTGACAGATAAGCCCATGCCCAAATCAGCAGCGTTAAGAAAACCACTCCTAAAAATGTACGCACTTTATCGCTCATAGGGATTTACGTATTTAACGAACTGTCTTCTTGTGCTTCAGTTCGGGTCAGTTTGCCCAGTTTTTCCAGAACAGGCGTCGTCTCCACCAGTGCTGTTGTTAGATACCGGCGAAGCTGTGCCTCCGATATATTGCGAATCAGATTGCCTTCCATCGCCAGAGAAACAATTCCTGTTTCCTCGCTGACCACAATAACAATTGCATCCGACCCGCTGGTGACGCCGATGGCTGCCCGATGCCGCGATCCCAGCTGACCAAAGCGGCTGCTGGCTTCTGCCAGCGGCAGCTGCACCCGAGCTGCAACAATACGGTCTCCCTGAATTACCATCGCCATATCATGCAGCGGCGTGCCTTCGTAAAATATGGTTTGAATCAGATCGCTGGTAACTTTGGCGTCAATCCGTACACCGGTTTCGATAAACTCCCCCAAAGCAACCTGTTGCGGAATAACTATAATCGCACCCGTGCGGTTAGCGGCCATTTGGGATACTGCTTTGATAATTTCCTCTACCGAACGAGTCAGCTGCTGCGGCGAACTGCCGAAAAGCCGCGTCTGGCCCAGCCGGATCAGACCCCGCCGAAGCTCCGGCTGAAACGCCGCAACCGCTACTACAAGAACCACCAGCAGAAAACTGTTATACAGATAAGCCAGCCGGTCCATCCCAAACATTTTAACAACCAGATTCAGAACCAGCAGACCGACTACCAGAACAAATATCATTC
Source organism: Phycisphaerae bacterium (assembly GCA_018052735.1). Lineage (GTDB taxonomy): Bacteria > Planctomycetota > Phycisphaerae > Sedimentisphaerales > Anaerohalosphaeraceae > 4572-13. Next base: position 160,934 of record JAGPMT010000002.1, read on the forward strand.
CCCGAAAAAGACGTTCACCGCGGGTCCCTTTGAGGAAAGTAATGATGCCGTAAACAAACAGACCTATCAGCAGCAGTTCCGCTGCTACGATAAGCCGATCATAAAAACCGATGTTCAGAATATACTCAAGAATCGCCTTCAAAAATCAGCTTCCTTGCACGAAACCGATTCGGGCATTAACATTAAATCGACCTGTGCTTCATATCTTTCTATACGATAGCAATCAATGCCGCCGCCCCAAAGCAGTTTATCGAACCACCATCGGACTTAACCGCCCCGGCCGGTCAAACAGGAAAAACGAATCTATATCATCCTGAAGCTGCCACAGATCATTCTGAATGGCCTCGTAGTGACGCTGATGAACCTGCTGGCGGGTCAGACCCGGGGCCTCCAGCCCTGTTTTGCCAATGTTATTAGTCGTACATCCCATAAGTCCCATACATACTGCAACCGCAACAGTGAACACCAATGTCATCTGTCTTTTCATCGCTAAACCCTTATGAAATATAATCTTAAATCAGTCCTGCTCGCAGCGTTTAAAATGTCCGCGCACAACATTAGCCACCTTTATCGATTGTAATGCTATTTTTTTAATAAGTCAAAAAAAAATCGTTTTAAGCCTCGTTAAATTAAGGATTTCGTGTTTTATTTGAACAACAGCATAAAAATGGATACAATCAGCCCCTAAAAAATGCTATCCGAATAGTTATGTCTATACTCGTATTTCAGGATGTTTACAAGTCCTTCGGCCCAGAGGTAGTTTTTGACCGTTTGTCTGTGCATTTCTATGCTGGACAAAAAGTCGGTTTGATTGGTCCTAACGGGTCAGGCAAAACAACTCTCTTGCGAATGATTCTCGGCACTGAACTGCCCGATGCCGGCAAGGTCATCTGCGCCAAAGACTTGCGAATTGGCTATCTGCCCCAGGAGCCGGTCTTTGATGGTCAAAAGACTGTTATGGAAGAAATGTATGAAGAAATGTCGCATATTCTGACCCTCAATTACCGCATAGAGACCTTTGCCCGCCAGATGGAAAGTCTCTCGGGAGACGAATTGAAGAAAGCAATGGCCCAATACGATAAACTCTGTCATCAATTCGAAACGGAAGGCGGTTACTCCTGTCAGGCACGCATCAAATCCATTTTAAACGGATTGGATATTGGTCCAGAGCTCTATAACGCAAAAACTTCTGTCCTCAGCGGCGGTCAGCTGTCCCGCTTGGGGCTTGCCAGAGTGCTGGTTAAAGACACCAACCTCCTGCTTCTCGACGAACCGACCAACCATCTGGATTTACAGGCAACAGCGTGGCTGGAATCTTTTTTAAAGGCCTACAGCGGTTCAGTCATCCTGATCAGCCATGACCGCTACCTGCTGGATAAAGTAGCCGAAAAAATTGTTGAACTGGAAAACCGCCGTGTCCGCGTCTGGAAAGGTAATTACAGCCAGTATGTTCAAACCAAAGAAACCGTCATTCTGGCCGAACGGAGGGAGCACGAAAAACGACTCGAAATGGTCACCCGCACACTGGATTTTATCGCCCGCAACAAAGATCAGGAAGGAATGCGCAAAACCGCACGCGGCCGTAAAATCCGTCTCCAGCGTCTGCTCAAAGAAAATCCGGACTACTTGCAGACCCGCAAGACTGTACAATCAATCCAATTCAGCTTTGCTCAAACAAATATAAAAAGCGATTTGGTCCTTCGTGCTGAAAATATCAGCAAATCCTTCGGGCCGCTGACCCTGTTTGAAAATCTTTCATTTGATGTCGTCGGCGGACAGGCCTTGGGAATTACCGGCCCCAACGGGACGGGTAAAACAACTCTGCTCAAGCTGGCTCTGGGCCAGCTTGCCCCTGATGCCGGCACGATTCGTTTGGGTGCCAATCTTAAGATTGGCTACCTTGACCAGCAGGCAAATACTCTCAATCCAGACCATACAGTTCTGGAAGAAATGCATTCTGTCCGGCCGGATTTAACGCCGCAGGCGCTGCGCAGTCGGCTGGGAGCATTTCTGTTTTCCGGCGAGGATGTCTTTAAAAAAGTCGGTGACCTGTCTGGCGGTCAGCAGAACCGCCTGATGCTCTGCCGTCTCGTCTTGGCCCAGCCGGATGTGCTGATTCTCGATGAGCCGACCAACCATTTGGATATCCCCAGCAGGCAGATGCTCGAAGAAGCACTGGCTGACTACAATGGGGCGATTATCGCAGTCAGTCATGATCGCTATTTTCTCGACCGCATCGCTGATTCGTTGCTGGTTATCGGTACGGATGCCGCCGGCCGAAGACAAGTCGGCCAAACACGCCTGATTCTTTCTGCTGCCCCAGACACCGATGGCGTGTACTCTACCTATGCCCAGCTTATCGAGCAGAACCGGCAGGCCGCACAGCACCAGAAAATTGCTCAAAAACAGAAAACCGCCCCCCCCTCCGGACAGCCCAAAACCCCGACCCACCTGCGGCCTTTTAACAAATACACCATCGAACAGATAGAGGAAATGATTGAACAGCAGGAACGCACGATTGAGCAGATGCAGAATGCCTTCGGGGATGAAAAAATCTATCTGAACCATCAGCTTTTAAAAAAGCTTCAAGCAGACTTCGACGCCGAAAAACAGAAGCTGGCTCTCCTCTATGAAGTCTGGGAGTATCGTGCCGCCGACTAAAATGCTTTTTCTCTGATTTCCTCCCGGGATCATTTCTCTAAAAGAGTGAAATCTATCAAAATGCCTCGTTTCCGATACAAAAGATAGAGAATTAAGCATAATCTTAAAGACTTATGCAGCATTAGGCATCGGCGGCCGAAAGGGCGGCTGATCAGCTGGATTGTCGTCTGGCCGGGGCGCAGCTTCCGGCGGATTCAGCGGGTCAAGTCCCCATGCCATACGTGCCTTATCGCATCGCGGATTGGGCTGGCCGTTTTCCCATGCCACCGGAAATTCCCGGCAAACCGACGGCCGCAGGTCATAGATGCTGCATCGGACACTTTTACCGACTTCACCCAGAAGGGCGATGCAGCGGGGATTGGGTCCGCTCATTCCACGCATTGCCAAACGAAAATCGTTCAGCTTCTCAGTCAGTGCCGCCGGAACAGTTCCTCCGGGGACGCTGTCTGCCTCCGCCCAGTAAAATGAGCATCGGTAATAAGCGCAGCAGGCCCCGCAGCTGAGGCAGGCTGATTCTTGTTCTGGTAAAGAACTGCTTTTTGTTTCCATACTAAAATAGCCGCAGACGTGCAGCGGCCGGTCAAAATCATTACTTTTTAACAGATGTTCTTTTTGCCGTTTGCCCGAATTCTACCTTCTGCTTGAGGTTATGTCAAGCCGTTAGCATACCAGCGATTGCTGCAGTCATAAAAGCCGCCAGTGAGCCGCCAATCATCGCCTTAAAGCCCAATGAAGCAAAATCCTTCCGGCGGGCAGGGACTAAAGTGCTGTACCCGCCGATTTGAATAGCCACCGAGCCGAAATTGGCGAAACCGCACAGCGCATAGGTTGCAATGACTGCCGAACGTCTGCTGAGTGTGTCCTTCATTGCTCCCAAATCGCGGTAGGCGATAAACTCGTTAAGGATAGTCTTTTTTCCAATCAATCCTCCCACAGCAGCGGCATCCTTCCATTCCACACCCATCACCCACGCCAGCGGCGCACAAATCCAGCCCAGAAGACGCTCTAAGGTCAGAGGTCTGCCCCCCAATTCCGGCAGCAGCGACATTACCCAGTTAAGCAAGGATACAAATGCTGTAAAGCAGATAAGAACTGCCAGCACGGTCAGGGCAAGTTGCAATCCCTCCGCAGCCCCGCGGCAGGCGGCATCCAATACATTGGAATCTTTGCGGGGTACGTCAATGCGCACGGTTCCTTTGGTCAGCGAACTTTCGGTTTCAGGAACCATTATTTTGGCGATGACCAGTCCGGCCGGAGCCGAGATAATCGAGGCCGTCAGCAAATGCCCCGCATCCGCCCCAAAACCGACATACGCCGCCAAAGTAGCCCCGGAAATCGTGGCCATTCCTCCGGTCATCATCGCCATCAGCTCCGAGCGGGTCATTGTGTCCAGATATGGTCGGATAACCAGCGGAGCCTCGGCCATTCCGAAAAAAATGTTAGCAGCATTGGCCAAGGATTCTGAACCCGACACATCCATCACATAGACCATTACTTTGGCCATTGCCTGAATAATCTTCTGAATCACACCCAAGTAAAACAAGACGCTCATCATCGACGACATAAAGACAATCGTCGGCAATACAGAAAAGGCAAAGAAATGCTCCTTGAAATTTGCCCCGAAGACAAACTCGGCACCCGTATCGGAAAATTGAATGATTTTGGTAACGACTGCCCGGGCCTGCTCGAAGAACCACTGCCCGCCTTCCGTTTCCAGCAGCAGCGCCGCCAGAATCAGCTGAAGTGCTATGCCGCTGCCTATCAGCCGCCAATTCAGTCGCCTCTTGTCCGACGACAGCGCCCAGGCCAAGAGAACCATAACCGCTAATCCGACTGTACTGATAAGCCGCTGAGCCATAAGACCTCCTGTGTATTTCCGAGAGGTCTATTATACCGCACTCTTTTGAATTGACCAGACCAAATCTAAAGTCCTATTATGTCATCTCGCTTTGGAGCCGGAGATTTTTTTAAGCTCAGTTGAAATCTACGGCCTCTTTATACCCATTGCCGTTTCCATCGTGCAATGGCAGCTCCCCCCACAAGCAGCAGCAGACTGTACGGTTCAGGAATGGCAAATTCCAAATGGTCAAGCCGGCCGAACGAATTAGACCCGGTGGAATAAGCAATTGCATGATAAATATCATTAGCCGGCCGGAAAATCAACATGGTCTCGAACTGATTGGCTGTCAGAGGTGCTGTCTGATACACATCCAGTAAATTAAAATGAATATCATAGACTTCCAGCCGCCCTTGGCAGGATGTAAAAATACTGCCTCCCCCAGCAGTAAGCTGTATTGTTGAAACCGGCTGGGCAAAATCCATTCGCAGACGCCGATCGGTATTCCAGAAGCAGATATGTGCATGACTGAAAACCATTTGCCCCGTTGGTGCATACCCAAACGGGTCAATATCTGCTGTAACGGGCCAGATGCTCACAGGCTGGTTGTCGGAAGCGGTAGCTGAAAGTATCACCTCTTCCGCGCTTGCTGTTAAGACGGTGCCGTTAGGATAATCATCCGGCTCAATAAGAACTGCCCCCGCTAATCCCCCCGTGCATAACCAGACAACAACTGTCAACAGAACCGTTTTTTTCATCTTTCCTTCCTCCACAAAATGATCCTCTTTTCTCCAGCGGCTTATTATAGCAAATGCAAGGGGGGATTGTCAATTGCAGCCGGTGATTTCACTGACAAAACTTGCCGCTGCAGCCCTCCAGCGGATAGAGGGTGAGCTTAAAATGAGTCGGCGGCTATTTCAGACAGAATGGCCTTAACATCGACGGTATGACAGGAGCCGGGATTCTTGCGGGCATAATCCTGATGATACTCTTCGGCTTTCCAAAAGGTTGCCGCCGGGGTAATTTCTGTAACAATGGATTTCTTGAACCGGCCGCTGGCTGTGTACCGGTTTTTGACCTTATCGGCGATTTCTTTTTGTTCCCGGCTGTGGTAGAAAATTGCTGAGCGATACTGCGTACCTGTGTCCGGCCCTTGACGATTCAGTGTTGTCGGGTCGTGCGACAGAAAGAAAAATTTTACCAGCGTTTCATAGGTTACCTCTTGGGGATTGTAGCGCAGTTGCACTACTTCGGCATGATTAGTATCGCCCCTGCATACGCGGCGGTAGCTGGGATTGTCAACTGTGCCCCCCATAAAGCCTGCGCAGGTTGCCTTAACTCCGGGAATTTGACTGAATGCATACTCAACTGCCCAAAAGCATCCTGCTGCAAAGGTTGCTATTGGATAGTTGTTGTCTCCCGAAGATCGGCCGGTTTTTCTATCGCTGTCTGCTGTTTGGTTGTCTGTCATAGCACCCTCTGTTGTATTCTTTGTATAGGTTGATGCGGCATATTCACCTGCTGGAGCGGCCCTGTCACAGCCGGCTGCTATTGCTGCTCCTGCCAGCCCTATTCCGATTAGCTGCTGTATATGCCGCATCGATACCCCTTTTATGATAGCTGTTTATTAATTCAATACGAGCTAAAATCCGGCCGGTTCGCTGCCCCTTCCAATATCCGTTCAGGATAGCTAATTTGCATTATATTTGCCTGATTCTCGTTTTGCTGTTAGAATAAGAAAAAAACATCTTAAACCGAAAGGAAAGATATGGATACTTTCCCCAATTCTCCTGAGGCCGTTCTGCCGTTTGTATTCATCGGCTGTTATATGTTTGTCATCCTGCTGATTACGGTTTTGACAGTAATCATCTTCTGCCGCATCTTTGCCAAAGCCGGCTATCACTGGGCGCTGGGACTGATTACGCTGATTCCTATCGGCAATATCATTATGCTGCTCATATTGGCATTCAGCGAATGGCCTATACAGCGTCAGCTTCGCACAATGCAGCAGGCACAGGCGACTTCGCAGCTCGGACAGCTGCATCCCGGTGTTCACAGTCTCTAACGTCTGTCAAAAACAGACTGGCATTTCAGCTGGACGAGAAGGTCATTAGTAAAATCCCTTCGGACAAACAAAAAACCGCCGGACCTGTCAGACCAGGCCGGCGGTTTGTGGGCTATTCTATGGACTACTTTTCTGCCTTTTGTTCAGGCTTATTCTGCGGCTGTGCTTGCTGCTGAGCTTGTTGCTGAAGCTGCTGCAGCATTCGCTGAGCCGCCTCTTTTTCTATCTGGTCCCGCAGGGCTTTTTCTTCAGGAGAAAATTCGATAGTGGCGCTTTCGTGAATCTTTTTGTTATATTCATTCCAATATTCGTTCTGCTTCTGATTGGCCAAATAGTCGGCAATCTGGTTTTTAACGGTCTCAAAGGGCGTTTTACCGGCTGCAATCTTTTCAGACAGCTTGATGATGTGATAGCCGAATTGGGTCTCGACGATATCGCTTATCTGATTGGGCTCCAGTGCAAAAGCCGCATCTTCAAACGGCTTGACCATCTGCCCACGCGGGAAGGTATATTCCCCGCCGGTATCCTTGGACCCGGGATCTTCGCTGAATTCCTTGGCCAGTGCAGCAAAATCCTCTCCGGCTTTGGCCCGCTTCAAAATACCCTCAATTTTCTCCTTGGCCTTGGCCTTCTCTTCTGCCGCAGCGTCCGAATCAACCTTAATCAGAATATGACTGGCGCGAACCTGCTCGGGCTGGTCAAAGTGCTGCGGATTGTCATCATAGAACTTTCGAACCTCTTCGTCGCTGGGTTCCGGATTTTTATTTTCCGCCTTCATCAGAGCTTTAATCTGCATCTGATAGCGAATCTGCCCTTTCAGGTCCTCCATCGTCATACCCCAGTTGGCAATCTCTTTTTCCACATCTTCCATCGACTGACCCTGCCGTCCGGCGATTTTGGTGATTTCCGCCACGACTTCAGCATCGGGAATAGCGATATTCTTCTTCTTGGCTTCCTGGTTCATCAGGATCTGCTCTACCTTCATATCCACCACCCGCTTGCGCATCTGCTGACGGTAGGATTCAGGCAGTTCCATCCCTGCGGGCATCCGCTTTTTCTGCCCTTCGATACGCTTGGCCAGTTCATCGGCAATTTCCTTCTCCGTCACTTTTTCACCGTTGACTGTAACGACAACGGCTTCTTTCTGAACGGCAGGATTTTGAGCGGCAGGCGCTGCCGGCATAGGTGTTTTGCTGTCGGCACCATAGGCGCTGATCCAGCCAGCTGTCAATCCGACAGCCGCAATTAAAAAATACGTTTTCATTTTTTCCCTTTCTTTTGAGTTCTGCCAAAAAATAAGGACGGGCCTTACTTTCGCCCGTCACAGCGTATAATTTTTTCTACCGCTGGCCGGCAGTGCCGCAGTTTTACACTTTCGGCGGCATTGCTACCCGCAGCGGCGGCGCCGTTCCGTCTTTGCCCTGTCCCATATACAGCGTCAGGTGCGGGAACGGAATTTCGATGCCTTTTTCGTCAAATCTCTTCTTGAGCCGCCGGTTAAACTCCCGTCCGACCGCCCACTGTCGAGACGGCCGCGTTCGAATGCGGGCCTTAATAATGATCGCCGAATCCGCAAAGCGGTCCAGCCCGAGGATTTCTATTGGCTCAAGAATATCTCCTTGAAATGCTGCATCAGACCGCATTTCTTCATCAATCTGCCGTATCACCTCCATTACTTCATCCACATTTTCGCGATAGGCCACGCCGATTTCGAACACGTACCGCGACCACTCTTTGGTCATATTGGTAACGACAGTAATTTCACCGTTGCGAACATAATGCACATTGCCCGCAAAGTCCCGCAGCGTTGTCATCCGCAGATTGACATTTTCCACCAGCCCGCTTTTGCCGGCAATATCCACAATATCACCCACCCGTATCTGGTCATCCAGCAGAATAAAAAAGCCGTTGATTATATCCCGCACGAGTTGCTGGGCGCCAAAGCCCACCGCCACACCTACAACGCCGGCGGCTGTCAGAATAGGACCAACTTTCAGCCCCAGATTATCCAGAACCATAATAATGGCTACAGCAATCAAAGCCATATTGATGACGCTGCGCACAACAGACTTCAGCGTATCCGAGCGTTTTTTCATTTCGCCGTCCTGACGTTTTTCAAGACGGGTAAACGCATGATCCAGCACCAGCCCGATGATTTTCATAATGATATAAGTTACGGCTAGCACCAGGACAATACGCAGGCCGCTGGTAATCAGCCAGCTGCCGATTTTTGTTTGCAAAAGCCCTTCTACATTGATTCCCAGATTTTCCAGTATCAGCGTAACAGCCGCCGCAGCCAAGACAACGACAAAGATTTTATACAGCAGCGGTTTCAGTGTTTCTGTGTGATTTTTAATTTTGCCGTTCTGGCATTTTTCCAGACGTGAAAATGCATGATCCAGCAGCAGGCGAAACGCTTTAACTAGCACCAGCGTTATAATCAGAACGATAAAAATCCGCAGGCCGCTGCTGACGAACCAGCGGCCGGCATCCTGCAAAAACTTATCAAAATTCATAGATTCAATTTTCTATTTACAAATAAACCTTGTCCATCAATCTCGGAAACGCAATACACTGGCGGATGTGTTTTTCGCCCGTAAGCCAGGCAACAGTGCGCTCTACGCCCAGACCAAAGCCGCCATGCGGTACCGAACCGTACTTTCGCAAATCCAGATACCATTGATAAGAATCTAAATTGTACCCTTCTTGGCGAATGCGGGCAAGCAATCTTTCGTAATTGTCCTCCCGAATCGAACCCCCAATTATCTCGCCAAAGCCGGCCGGAGCTAAAAGGTCAAAATTCTCTACAACCTCTTCCCTGCTGCGGTCCGTCTTCATATAAAACGCCTTAGCCTTTTTGGGATAATGAGTTACGAATACAGGCCGATTGTGCATCAGCGAAATAATAGTTTCATCCGACCCCCCCAGATCCTTGCCCCATTGGAAATCAGCGGCTAATTGCGCATGCTTAGGATTATTTTCAATTTTTACCTGCAATTCTGCCAATTCCCCGCGAAGTTCGATAATCCGCCCGGCCGTTTTGTCCTGCTGCCATTTTTTAAGGCCCCCTTTGGCTTCCAATAATAATAACTGGTTTAATTCCTCTTCGTATGCCTTTTTCTGTGCCAGAAATCCTTCAAGCTGAGCTGCCATAAACTCTTTCGTGCGGTTGCTTGTCAGAATCTCGGCTGCTTCGCTATAGGTCAGCCGCACAAATGGTTTTTGAATAGCTTCCAATGCCGCAATATCGGCACCGAGAGTTTCCAGTTCCGCACGATTGTTTCGAAGTACCCCCTGAATGATGCTGAAGACAAAATCTTCGGCCAATTCCAGAAGCCCCGGCAGGTCAATATAAGCTACTTCCGGCTCTACCATCCAGAATTCCGTTAGATGCCGGCGGGTTTTGCTTTTTTCCGCCCGAAAGGTCGGGCCAAAACAGTACACCTTCCCAAAGCTCATCGCCGCCGCTTCAAGGTACAGCTGGCCTGTCTGCGCCAGATGCATGGGCTGGCCGAAATAATCAACCTCGAACAAAGTCTGTTCTCCTTCGCCGGCAATCGTCGTAAAAATGGGTGTATCTACCAGTATAAAGCCGTTGTCGTTGAAAAACCGGCGAATGGCATCGATAACTGTGTGCCGTATCCGTCCAATGCACCACGGACGCAGAGAACGCAGGTGCAGATGACGGTTTTTCAGCAGAAAATCAATCCCATGCTCCTTCGGTGTAATGGGGTAATCCGCTGCCGGACAATGAATAATCGCATCGCTGACGGCCAGCTCTACCCCGCCCGGCGAACGCGGCTCTGCCCGGATAGTGCCCCCAACAGACAGCGATGATTCCTGACCCAGATGTTCAAGCTGCACGAACAGCTCTTTTGAAAGATTGGCCGCCTCTGCAACGCATTGGCATAGACCTGTGCCGTCGCGAAGCATCAAAAACAGCACCCTGCCGCTCGAGCGGCTGTTATACAGCCAGCTGTCCAGCCGTACCTGCTGACCAATATAATTTTTCAGTTCACGAATAAAAACCTTCTTATTTGGCATCATTGGCAATAGTTCCTTTGCTGTGATTTGAATCCAATTCAGGCTTAAACTGTATCCGAAATCATTGCTTTCTGCAAGATAGTTAATCCAGTGTTTTCACCGATCCAGCGGATAAAATAGGATTGACGGACAATCTATGCCGGATTACTCTATGCGGCAAAAAATGCGGAGACAACAGGGATGGAATCCTTTTATATGCGAGTACGAAAAGCAGATGAGGCCGGCTATGCGGCTGCACTGCGGGGTTTGGCACACAACAAAAAGCAGGAACCCCAGCGAATGGACATTGTAGCCCGCCGGCTGGCAGATATGGATGGCGGCCACAATAAGTTTTTGGAAAGCATTATTGTCTGGCTGGATGTCAGGGCTCCGCGCTATTGGTGGCAGGAAGCCGATACATTCCGGCTTTCTACCAAGCAGAGTGAAAGCACAATGCACACGCTTACCGAGGAACTGGCCGCTATTGATATCCATAATCCAGCAGAAGTTGAGGCATTTATTGCCGACAATTTCGAGCCCAATTCATGCAGTCCCCAAACGCTTGCTTGGATATATGAAACGGTACCCCAAAAAAATATCATTGAAATAAAGAAAAAACTGCCCGAGGGTTTTCTCCAGACCCGAATGTGGTGCATGAGCTACAAAACCCTCCGTAACATCATTTTACAGCGCCGCACGCACCGCCTGCCGCATTGGCGCGAATTTATCCGTCAGGTGCTCGAGCAGGTTGAACACCCCGAACTGCTGCCGGGTCTTGATACCGGCAAAAATGGACGCTGAACTTTAGAATATCTTTCGAAGCCGGCAGCTGTTTAACAGTTCGATAGGCATTTATAAATCTATTTTGCTTGTTTTGAAAAGAAATCTCTTTATTGGGGCTGGCTGATTGAATATTGATAAAAGCTGACTGCTGACGCTGACTAATTAAAAAAAGAAAACATCAGGAAACCTTATTCCCTGATGTTTTCCGGAGGGGAGAAAACTCTTGTATCTTTTAAATCGGCTAAGCTGTTTTTTTCTCTTTAACAAATTTAAAATATTTTGTCCAACAAAATTTTAATATTTTATCGGACGAATAAATTTTCGACGGCGGAGAGTTTTTTACAAGGTTAAATTCTCTCTCAACCCAGTCTAAGTAAGCTAACCTCTGATAAAAAAAGAAGTTATATTCACGAGTGCTCGGCAAATAAAAGACATCGCAGGTTGACTATATGCCCGACTTAGAAAATTTTCAAGATTAAATTCGACATCAGTACTGTCCCGTTAACTTTTAACATTTTTATTATAACACGAAACAATTTAAAGACTTAAAGAAAATTATGACCTGTATCGATTTCAATTTGCTCGTGTATGATAATCGCTCTGGATTACTTCAAGGAGCCAATCATGAACGACGGTCGAATTGTATTCTCACAGATCATGGACCACTTTCCGCGAGGCGATTCAAGTCTTGCGTGGACCGCTATCGCGGCGATCATCGTATCAAAACCTTTACATGCCTGGATCGGTATTATTGTAAACCCCTACCCGATATCAATACCAAAATTTCTGTTGTATAAGGTGGCGGCTGTAACGATTTTTCCTGCATCTTCCGCAGACGATGCTGCTTTTGCGTCTGCTGTTTCGAATACCAATAGCCGCGT
>JAGPMT010000003.1 GCA_018052735.1 Phycisphaerae bacterium
CAAAAATCCGCAAAAATCTTAACTGCCTTATCTGAAAGGATTTATCGGAATTTCACCCCCTTGCCCAATGCCCATTTTCGGACAAATTATGCAGGTTGACGGGTATTATAGAGAGACTGTTTGAAAAATGAATACCCGACATCCGATAAGAAGGAGCAAGACATGCCCAATCTGATAGCCAATCTTCTCCGAGCAGCCCGCCGCTGCCGGCGGGTTTTCTGCCGGCCTGCATACCCACTGCGCCCTCTGCCGGCAGTTCAAGCCGGCCTGCCGGCAAACTCTGCCGGCTCAACAGCCAACCCCGCAACCGGCTCAGGCACAAGCCCTATAACTGGTGCGAAAATGCGCTGCATAACGGGTACAAAATCGAGCCTTATGACAGGGTCGAAAGTGAGCCCCAACGGCATGCAGGTTAACGCTGCCGGCGCAAGTACGAGCCCGATTACTGGATACAAAGTGAGCCCCGATGGCATCAAGAATCGTTCAACCGGTTCGAAAATGACCCTCAACAGTGTGAAAACGGGCCTCACAGGGTTCACAATGAGCCCGAACAGCGGTTCCCAACCTCACACAACTGGCGCAAAAGTGAGCCACAGAATATTTTTAAATAATATATACCCCCCTCTAGTCCCCCCACAGGGGGGGCGTGTGTGTGAGGATGCGCTCATTGTGCCGTTGCGGCAGGTCTGTCGGAAGACGACAGCCGGCCAATCCGCTGGATGCGGTTTTGCGCGGCACTTACCGCGGGCGGTGGAGCTGGCGGTAGAGGTGGGGCAGCATGCCGGTGATTTTCACAAACACCCGGCGGAGGTTGGAGGTGTAATGAAAACCCGAGCGGACGGCAATCTCATCGATCGGCAGATCGGTTTCAATCAGCAGGGCCTTGGCCACCTCAAAATGGGCCCGGACAATCTCGTCGTGGATGGAGCGGTTGAGGGTCTTTTGAAACTTCAGCTGCAGCGAGCGTTTGCTGATGCAGATATGCCGTCCGATGTCTTCAACCTGCATCGGCTGGGTGCGGTTGGCACGGATGTACTGCAGGGCCTTGATGATGTCGGGATCACTGATAGCGTAAATGTCGGTCGAGCCGCGGCTTTTGATTTCAGACGGCAGGATGCAAATCCGCTGGCCGCGCATGGTATCCTGACCGGAAATCAGCCGGTCGAGCAGCTGGGCGGCATCGCAGCCGGCCTTCTTGAAGTTAAACGCGATGCTCGACAGGGGCGGATCGCACAGATTGCACAGGGCTTCATCGTTATCGACCCCCAGCACTGCGATATCATCGGGAATAGACAACCCCGCATCGCTGGCGGCAATCATCAGATGGCAGGCCAGCAGGTCACAGCTTGCCAGCACGGCTACCGGCTTGGGCAATTGAACCAGCCAGTCCAGAAGCTCCTGCTGGCTTTTGTTCAGTTCCGACCGCAGCAGAAGGCGGGCAAAAGAGGTGATGTCGCTGGTGATAAGGGCCGGCGGGCCGGTGTAAACATGCACCGTGCCGCCGTCGGCAGCGGCCAAACGCGAAAAATGCTCCATTCGCTGACGGGACCAGTGGGCTTCGGTCAGGCCGAAGAAGGCAAAATTGGCGAATTTTTTATCGACGAAGTAGTCATACGCCATTTTTGCGATTTGTTCGGAATCGGCGCTGATAAACGGCAGGTTCAGCATTGTTTGAAGCGTGGAAACGGCAATAATGGGGATGCCCAGCGAAAGGAGCTGCTGGGCTTTGGTAGATGTCTGGACACTGACGAAGGCGCCTTTGCAGCCCCGCTGCTTGAGAAATTCCAGCGACTCCAAGGAACTGTCTGGCCAGATAATCAGCTGCCAGTCGCCTTTGGTACGGATGAAGTCGGTTATACCGGCCATAATGCCTTGTGTATTATGGCTGATATTGTTGTGCGCTACGGCGATTTTTATTTTCTGCCGGCTGTGCATGGGACCTCTTCTAACCGAATGCCTTTATACTATCATATTGCGCAAAATAAGTCAAGCAGGATAAAATAAGGAAACGATTTGCGAGGGCAAAAGAAGATGCACAATGCCGTATTTTGTTTGCGATGGTTGCTTGTTAACGAGACAATTTGCGCAAAATCGCCTTTATTTAAGCGCAAAATTGACTTGTTTTGAAGCTTTTTTTGTGGGAATATAAATGTTGGAAAGTTGGGTAAAATCGGGAAGTTTTAAAATCGTCGAAGAAACTTTTTAGTTTGCTTTAACCCATATTACTTTTTTTGGAGGACAGGAAGATGAAAAGCATTTCAGTGAAGATCCCCTTTATTGCCGTTACCGTCCTTGCGCTGAGCGGACTGTGTTCAGCCGGCGTCTTGCTGTATGACACCTTTGCCGACGGCAGCCGAGCCGAAACCAACTTACCGAATGAATCGGCTGTGTGGGTCGGCACGCCTGCCAGCGTAACGATGAATCCCGGCTCTTTGGCCTATGCCCAAGGCTCAAGCAGCCAAAAACTGTGGACTTATTTTGCACCCAACGGCTCGCCGGTCGAATTATCTGTTGGGCATCAATTGATTGCCACAATTACATTTACACCTCGCGTCAAGTTGTATGATTCATCGTCAAAGAATTTCCGCTTCGGTTTGTTTTATGATCCTACCAACGACCAGATAGCGGCTGATATCAACAGTGACTCCGGCGGAACGGGCGATCCGTGGAAAGATTCTACCGGCTATGCCGTGCATTTCCCGCTCAGTTCAGGCCCGACGAGTATCTCCAATTCCAGTGTCGGCAAGCGCATCCCAGACCTGCATACCAGTTTGCTGGGCAGCGGTTCTGCCTATCCAGGAATAACCAGCGGCGGGGCGAAGATTACAGCGACTCTTGACACCCTTTATACATTGACATTTAAACTGGATTATCAGGCGGCTAATGCAATGGTTGTAACTTTTACGCTGTCCGATGCCAGCGGTGTTCTTTCAACCAACTCCATAACAGATGACGGTACATTCGGCGGATACAATATGGGTATTTATACCAAGTTTGACCAATTGTTCTTCCGCTTCTCCAGTGCAACCGCAACCGCAGATGTAATCGATTTCCACAGCATTAAGGTTGAGCACATTGTGCCGGAGCCGGCGACGCTGGTTCTGCTGGGACTGGGCGGCCTGATGCTCAAACGCCGCTGACAGTATTGAAACACGCAGTTTTCATTAAAATAAAACAAGAACAGTGATTGTGAGGAGTGAAACGATGAAGCGAACGCTTTGGGTGTGTACAGCAGTGCTATTGGTGGTATCCAGTTTCGTGCAGGCGGCTCTGGTAGATGTTGTAGCCCTGCAGGGAAAAGCCGTCCAATACAAGAACGATACGGGAGTTTGGGTCAGCGAAACACGGCTTGCAACCCGTACAGCGGGGGTGTGGGGCGATGATCCGGCTTCCAATACGCTGGATGCCAAGAAATCGTATCTGCAGTTTGACATTTCGGGCATTCACGGTACTATTACCAGCGCTGTCCTGACGGTTTATTCGTTTCTGAGCAATTCGGACGGAAAAGACTACTACATTTACGGTCTGAAGGACGGTGTTAACGAAACATGGAGCGCAGACACGATTGATTGGTTCTCGGCGCCTGCCAATGTAACCAACAGCGGGACTGCTGTGGATCCGAGTTTAACGATCCAGCTGGCCTTTTGCGATTTTAATGCCGACGGCGTGCAGGATGTGTCCCATACCGATGTAACCGCATTTGTCAATCAGGATACCGACGGGCTGGTAACATTTATCTTTACGGCCGGCGGGACGGCCTATATGTACAATGTATTGGCCGGCACCTATTACGATGCCCAGTATGTTCCGGTTTTGAGCATCGAGTACATTGTGCCGGAGCCGGCGACGCTGGTTCTGCTGGGGCTGGGCGGCCTGATGCTCAAACGCCGCTGACAGTATTGGCAAAAGGGTTTTTATTCAACCGGAGTTGACACAGATGCCGGCCGGGAAGAAAGTATTTTCCCGGCCGGTTTTTTTGCGGCAGCGCAGCAGCGCATGTGCCCCGCAGCCCTGTTGCGCAAAATCGCTTTTATTTTAGCGCAAGATTGCCTTGCTGAAAAGTTCATCCCTGAACGATAATAATAGGATAGGTTTGGGAATGCAGAGATTACCCAATAGCAGGCCCCTTTGGGCATAAACGTGTTTTAGATGAGGAGAAGAACAATGAGCACATCGTATCGTTTTTGGTTTGTTGTGGCCGTTTGTCTGGCCGTGTCGGGTCTGGCGGCAGCCGGCACTGCGGAGATAGCCGCCGTGCAGGGCAAAGCCGCTGATGCACGCACTCCCAATGAAGTCATCGGTGAAACCCGCCTTGCAACGCGCAGTGCCACTTGGCCGGATGCCAAGAAGTCATGGCTGCAATTTGATTTGAGCGATCTTTATTTCAAAAATCCGGGCCTGCGGGGCCATATCACCAATGCCAAACTGGTTTTCTATGGAGCCAAGAGTGAAACAGGCGCCAAAACCTATGCGGTCAGCGGGCTGAATGATTCGGCCAATCTGGAAAACTGGACAGCGGCGGCACTGACGTGGAACAATGCGCCGGCCAACGACACAGTCAGCCCAACGGCACTGGCGGCAGGACTGACCACGGCGCTTTATACCGGCACGGTGGACGTGCCCTGTCTGGATGTGAAGAGCGAAACGCCGGAAGCAGCGCGGGCAGCCCTGACCGATTTCCTGAATACGGATACCGATGGGAAGATAACATTTATATTGACTGCCGGCGGCACGAGCTATTTATGGAATGTCGGCGAAGCCCTTGAACCGAAGCTGGTCATCGAAGGCGCTATTGCCCAGTCCTATGAATGCGAGGGTGTGGGCATTCCGTTTTCGGCCTATGCGGCAGTCAGCTGCCGGGTCGAGGGTGCAACCTATGCCAATACCAACCGCACGGATTCCAGCAAGCTGAGCGTGCGTGCCAGTTCCAACGGCGTCAAATCGTGGATTAAGTTTGATTTGCGGGAGCTGGGGATCGACCCGAACAACCTGAAATCGGCTACCCTGCGGGTTGCGCTTCACGCCGGCAAAGGCGGCAGCCAAACCTGTGAGGTGTCGGCTGTCAACGACAATTACCGCACCAACATCAATTGGGGCGAAACGGACATCACATGGAACAACGCTCCGGGTAATGATACCAGCAGCTTGGGCCTTCTGAATCCGGCGCAAACAACGCTGATGGGGACCATTGCTTTTACGGATGGTCTGGCCGGCCAGCAGTTCTTTATTGATGTTCTGCCGGCCCTGCAGGCGGATACCGACGGCATTGTCCAGTTTGTTCTGCATAACTCGCCGAATCTGCTGGATTTTGCCACGCACGATCATCCGTCGGGTGCGGAATACTGGCCGCGGCTGGATATCCTGTAGGCGCCCTATGGGGCAGATAAGCCCTATCCCTGTCCGGGACAGGTTGTTCCCAGCACGTTAGCGGGTCTGTCGTGGGCCAATCCGGATGTCAACGATATCAATCCGCAGATATGCCCCACGGTTTATTTGGGAACGGAGCCGAACCGCCTGAAGATGGACAGCGTGCTGCTGCCGGTCAATGCAGAGTCGGTGCTGATTAATACAGCCAATTTCCCCCGTTTCGGCTCACTGGTCAACAAGCAAACCTATTACTGGATTGTGGACTGCCGCAACGAGAAAACC
This sequence comes from Phycisphaerae bacterium, assembly GCA_018052735.1. Taxonomy (GTDB): domain Bacteria; phylum Planctomycetota; class Phycisphaerae; order Sedimentisphaerales; family Anaerohalosphaeraceae; genus 4572-13. Next base: position 5,650 of record JAGPMT010000003.1, read on the forward strand.
GGTAAAGTGATTCCGGGTCTGGTCTGGAGTTTTTATGTCAATAACAACGAAGCGCCGGTTGTCGAGGCAGGAAATCCGCAGGTGCTCTGGGGGCTGCCGAAGGCAGTTGCTCTGGACGGCTCGGTCACCGACGACGGACTGCCGAGTTCTTCTTATACGGTGCTGTGGACGCAGGTCGACAACGGCGCTCCGGCGGCGGTTATCAGTCCGGCGGATGCGGAAGATACCACTGTTACAATAACGCAGCGCGGCGATTATCTATTTAAGCTGACAGCCGATGACGGCGAGGCCCAAGGGTCCGATACCGTTCGGGTGGTGGTCGGCGAAACGCCCTGTGATGCGTCGCATCTGTCAAGCGGAGCCGCTTATGCGCCGGGCGATGTCAATAAGGACTGCATTGTAAATCTGGAAGATTTTGCTCTGCTGATAGCGCCCAACTGGATGGATTGTACCGATGAGCTGACGCTGTGTCAGTAAGCCGGATGAGGCCATTTGCAATGAACAGATCAGAACCTATTGCGTCAAAACGAGGAGAATAAAAATGAGAAAAGCATATTTGTTCCTTACAGTGTGTCTGCTCAGCGGCCTTCTTGGGGCGGCGACGGTGCAGATTCCGGCGGATGTGAGCTGCCGAACCGACATTACCAATCGTACTGTAAACCGGCATGACAGCAATAAACTGAGCATTCGGGCAGATGCCTCGGCGGCTAAGTCATGGATTAAATGGACCGATCTGGACGGCATCAATGTCAGTACAATTCGGCAAGCCCAGCTGCGTCTGACGACGTATGAGACCCGTCCGGGCCTGTTCGATGTGTCGGCTGTCAACGATGACTATACGACCAATATCAACTGGGGCGAGCGGGATATTACGTGGGACAATGCGCCGGCCAATGCAACCGAAAGCTATACAGCTGTGCTTGCGGGGGCGGCAACCTATGTCGGCAGAATGGACTTTCAAAACACGGTAGCCGGCGATCAGCGTTTTATTGATGTGACATCGATTCTCAAAGCCGACACCGACGGCATTGTTCAGTTTATCCTGCACAATTCGACAGGGCTGATGAATATGTGCACGCACGATCAGGGCGGCACTATGCTGGACGGCACTGTGATAGGCCCTGAGGCAGCACGGCCGATGCTGTTTATCACGCTGCCGCCGGCAGGGGCGGACTGGCCGAATCCGGAACTGAATCAGGTTGTCAGCAGCACTCTGAGCACCCTGTCATGGACCAATCCCGAGCCCAATATTCCAGGAACGCTGATTACCTGCGAGGTTTTTCTCGGTACAGAACCCAATCTGTTGACGATGGACAGGAAACCGCTGACGCCGGGTGCGACTTCGGTGGCCGTCAATAAGACCAACTTCCCGACCTACGGGGCACTGGCCAACAATACCCGCTATTACTGGAAAGTGGACTGCTACGACCCCAGTCGGGTACCCGCACTAATCCCCGGCGAGATGTGGACATTTTATGTCGGACAGCCCCCCAGTGTTGATGCCGGACAGGACCAAGTCGTATGGCTGACCGACGGCAGCGTAACGGTCAATCTGGATGGCACGGTTACCGATGACGGGCCGTTTACAGTTGTCTGGACACAGTTGGCCACCGGTGCGCCGACGGTTACAATCAGCCCGGATAATGTTCAGGATACGTCTATAACCCTTACCGCACGGGGTACGTATGAATTTATGCTGACGGCTGACGACGGCACGCTGCAGAGTTCCGATACGGTTCGGGTGGTAGTCGGCAACACGCCCTGCGATGCATCGCATCTGGCATCCGGCAAACCCTATAATACGGCGGATGCCAATCAGGACTGCATTGTCGATTTGACCGATTTTGCCGCGCTGATTATCCAAGATTGGCTGGAATGCACGGATACGCTGATGCTTTGTGCACGATAATAGAAGAATCAAGGGGTTCGGGCCTGCGGGCATTGTCCGGCGGCCTGAACTCTTCGAAAAGCCAAGACGCCGGCTGTGTGCCCCAAGCAGCCGAATAAAGACGGAAGGCAGGCCGAAAAATGAAACACAGGAAAAACAGAATCGGTTTTACGCTGATTGAACTGCTGGTGGTGATTGCGATTATTGCGCTGCTGCTGTCGGTGCTGCTGCCGGGCCTGAAGAAAGCCAAGGATTACTCCAAGCGGGTTATCTGCGGTGCCCGGCTCAAGCAGATCGGCTCGGCGATGAAGCTGTATGCCAATGCGTTTGATGAGTATCTGCCCGATGACCACGATCTGGGCAATCCGGCCAACCGCGAGCGGCATGCCTATGTGGTGTATCGGCAGAATCCCGGCTATGTTTATCTCAATGGAAAACTCAAGCCGCTGCGGTTTGCCTATCTGTATGAGCTGGACTATATTGATGTGCCCGAAATCTTCTACTGTCCCGGCAACCGGCTGCAGACCTATATGTATGAATCCTATACCAATCCTTCGCCGTGGGGCAGTCTGCCGCAGGCCTACAATGCCAATACCGGCAATGAGTGGGTTCGCATCGGGTATATTTACTATCCGGTCGAAGTCGATACCAAGCTGGACCCGGCATGGAATGCCCCCCGGGAGCTGGCGCTGAAGTATATCAAGCTGCATCCGAGCATGCCGTATACGGCGGATATTATTCACAACCGGCCGACCATCAGTCATCAGAATAACAAGATTTATTCGCTCAACGGCCTCTATGCCGACGGTCATGTGTCGTTCTGCAACGACCAGTCGGTATTCCAAAACCTCAAAGATCCTTCCGGCAAGGATATCTGGAATACGCTGGATGCCGGCGGCTTCGACATCCGGTTCTACGATACCGCCTACTATACCGTATTCCGGGCGATGGGGCCGTAAAAGAAGCGAGGCATTTGATTGCTGCATTGGCACAGAGCAATGATTAAAGCAGCTGCCATTGGAACGGAAGGATATGCCTGCAAACAGCTGGAGCGGTTATTTGGGCTGCGGAACTGCTATGATATAGTCGGCGTCTGCAGCGAGCCGTTCCGCCGCCAGCGCGGCTATGCGCTGTGCTGCAAGCACGGCGTGCCGGTCTTTGACGACAGCGATGCGCTGCTGAATTACTGCAAAGGCAAGGCCGAGGCGGTATTTATCTTCACCGGCATCGACAGCCATTATCAGTATGCTTCCAAATGCCTTCAGGCGGGTTTTGAAGTGTTTTTGGAGAAGCCGCCGGTGCCGACCATCCAGCAGCTTGACCGGCTGGTTGCGCTGGAGCGACAGACCGGCCGGCGGGTGGCGGTATTGTTTCAGTATCTTTACAGCATGATTGTCCAGATGCTGAAGCGGCGGATTGTGTCGGGGGAGTTCGGACGGGTGCTTCGGGTGCGGTCGCTGGCAGCTTGGCAGCGGCCGGATGCGTATTTTACCCGCACCTCGTGGTGCGGCGTCGTCAAGATGCCCGGCGGTGAATGGGTGCTGGACGGAACGCTGAATAATCCGATGGCCCATGTGCTGAGCAATTCGCTGTTTCTGGCCGGCATGGAGCCGGACCGCATGGCTGTGCCGCAGGCAATACAGGCGGAGCTTTACCGCGTGCACGAGATTGAATCGGAAGATACCAGCAGTGTCCGCATTATCTGTGAAAACGGCTGTACGATTACCTACAATGCGACGCTGTGTTCGGAATCGGAGATCCGCAGCGAAACAGTGATTGAGTGCGAGCAGGCGGTTATTGAATATCAGGATTTCAACCGGGCCCGCATCACCTTCAAGGACGGGCGGCCGTCGGAAGTGATTGAAGATACCGATGACCAGCGCATCGGAATGCTGGAAGATGTGGCACAATCCTATCTGAACGGGCTGCCTTATAAAGTCCCGCTGGAAGCCTGCCGGCCGTTTACGCTCTGTGTCAACGGCGCCTTTGATTCCAGCGGGCAGACCGTCTTTATCGATGCGTCCTATGTGGTCAAAGCCAGCCGCAACGGACTGCCGACCACGTTGATTCGGGATATTGTGCCGATTATGCAGAGAGCGCATGCCGAATCCCAGTTGCTGTCGGAAATCCGGATACCATGGGCGCAGAAAAGCCGGACGGTCGGTCTGAAGGAATATGCCTATTTTCCCAGCGGGCAGGCGGCTTCCCATGCGGCCGGCTGACAGCAGATTGACTCCCAACATACGAAGACAGACGAAACGGACAAGGATTGTATAGTGATGAAACAGCAATGGATGCACAGGACAGGATGGCTTATTTTATCTGCACTGCTGGCGGTTAGTTGGCGGGGCTTGGGTGCAGAACGGTATTGGGATATAGAATACGGCACAGCAGAGCCGGTGCGGCTGGTGCTGGATGCCGGTGTGCCGGATGGGCCCCTGCTTCGTCCGGCGGTGATTCTCATCCACGGGGGCGGCTGGAGCAGCGGCGACAAAAAGGATATGGCGTTCTTAACCGAGCCGCTGTCGGAGGCGGGCTTGGTGTGGTTTTCGATCAATTACCGGCTGGCACCGGATTATCGGTGGCCTGCCTGTCTGGAGGATGTTAAAACAGCGATTCGGTGGGTTAAGAGCCACGCGAAGGAATACAAAGCGGATGCTTCCCGCATCGGGCTGATTGGATACTCGGCAGGCGGGCATCTGGCCTGTATGGCCGCTGTTACGGCAGACGAACAGACACGGGTACAGGCCGTTGTGGGTATTGCGCCGCCGACCGACCACGAAGCAGACAGCCGGCGGCGGGGGGGCCTGAGTCCATCGCTGCAAAAGCTGCTGGACCGGCAGCAGGAGATAACGGATGAAACGCGGCTGCTGTTGCAGCGGATTTCACCTGTTCAGTATGTCAATGCCGGCCTGCCGCCGTTTCTGCTGATTCACGGCACCGAGGATACCAGCGTGCCGTATTCCCAGTCGATAGAGTTCAAGGCCAAACTGGACCACTACAATGCCCCCTGCCGGCTGATTGCGCTTCAGGGGGCCGGCCATCGCTTGTCCGATTGGCCGACACAGGATTATCTGGCAGAGATGATCAATTGGCTCAAGCAGGCGCTGGATAGTGAGCGTCGCGTGCCCCTGCAGGCGCCTGCACCAAGAACGATCCTTGCTAAAACCGTTGCCCAAGACGGAAGCGGGGATTTTACCTCCGTGCAGGCCGCTGTGGATGCCGTGCCTGACGGCAACGAAGACAGCATTGTGATTGCCGTCAAGCCCGGCGTTTATAAGGAGCGGATTGTTGTGCCCCGCCATAAGCGGTTTATCTGTTTTAAGGGTACTGAGGCGTCAGATACCATTTTGACATTTGATTTGTATGCAGGCATTCAAGATGCACAAGGCAAAGAAATCGGCACTTTCCGCACACCCTCGGTAACGATTGAGGCGGATGATTTTACGGCAGAAAATATTACCTTTGAAAACTCGGCAGGGCCGGTAGGGCAGGCCGTGGCTATTGCTGTGTTTGGCGACCGTGCTGTTTTCCGCAATTGCCGATTTTTGGGCTGGCAGGATACCATTTTGGATCATTTAGGACGGCATTATTATGAGAATTGCTATATTGCCGGGCACTGCGATTTTATCTTCGGCGGGGGAACAGCATTTTTTGAAAAATGCAGGATTGAATGTCTCAAAAACGGGTATATAACAGCAGCATCGACACCCGAGAAGCAGCCGTTTGGATATGTCTTCAGCAATTGTACCATTACCGGTCAGCCGGGCGTCAAGACCTATCTGGGAAGGCCGTGGCGGGATTATGCCAATGTGATATTTCTCAATACCGAGATGTCCGACACGGTTCGGCCGGAGGGCTGGCACGATTGGGATAAGCCCTATCGCCAGACGACGGCCCGCTATGGCGAGTATAACAGTCGCGGTGCCGGAGCAGCACCTGAAGCACGCGTGCCTTGGGCACGCCGGCTGACAGCGGAACAGGCGGCGGATATTACTGTGCAGGCGGTTCTTGGCGGGACTGACGGCTGGAATCCTCTGGCAAAGCCGGCTCAAGCCCCTGCACCGCCGGCACAATGACGGCCAATAAGGCACTCAACGGCGGCGTCTCTCAAAATTATTCAGTTTACTCTCTGACGACAGATACTAAAATATCTCCAATAACTAAAAAGAGGTGAAGATATGAAAAAACGCCAATTCGGATTATTTCTTCTTGGCTTGATGCTGGCATGGCCCTGCCTTGCCGAACCGATGACAGCGGAACAGGGCTGGCAGATGGTGCCGGAAATCCTGCAGCGGATTGTGCCGCCGACCTTTCCGGATAAAGATTTTCCCATTACCCAGTTCGGAGCCGTCGGCAACGGCGACAGAGACTGCACGGAGGCCTTTCGAAAGGCCATCGACGCCTGCAGTTCGGCCGGCGGGGGGCGTGTGGTTGTGCCCAAAGGCATCTATCTGACCGGTGCGATTCATTTAAAAAGCAATGTAAATCTGTATCTGGAAAAAGAAGCCGTCATCAGCTTCTTTACCAATCCAGACGATTATCTGCCGGCGGTATTTGCGCGATTTGAAGGAACCGAATGCTGGAATTATTCGCCGCTGGTGTATGCCTTCGAGCAGGACAATATTGCCGTTACCGGCAGCGGCACGCTGGACGGCAACGCCGGTATCACCAATTGGTGGCGGTGGAAATGGACGCAGAAGGCCGATGTGGAGAAGCTGACCCAGCAGGCCGAACAGCAGATGCCGGTTGAACAGCGCGTTTTCGGCAGCGGTCATAAGCTGCGGCCCAATATGATTGTGCCCTACCGCTGCAAAAATGTTCTGATTGAAGGGGTAACGATAAAGAACAGCCCGATGTGGCATATTCATCCGGTGCTCTGTCAAAATGTTACCGTCCGCAATGTCACGGTTATAGGCCATGGGCCCAACAACGACGGGTGCAATCCGGAATCGTGCCGGGATGTGCTGATTGAAAACTGCTTTTTTGATACCGGCGACGACTGCATCGCCATCAAATCGGGCCGCAACGCCGACGGGCGGCGCGTGAACGTTCCTTCGGAGAATATCATTGTCCGCAAATGCACCATGAAGGACGGCCACGGCGGAGTGGTTATCGGCAGCGAGGTATCCGGCAGCGCCCGCAACATTTTTGCCGAAGACTGTGTGATGGACAGCCCCAATCTGGATCGCGGCCTGCGGCTGAAGACCAATTCGGTGCGGGGCGGTGTGATTGAAAATATCTTTATGCGCAATGTAACGATGCCGCAGGTTAAGGAAGCGGCGCTGCTGATAGACTTTTATTATCAGGAAGGCGACAGCGGCCGGTTTGATCCGGTGGTGCGCAACATCTTTATGACCAATGTCCGCTGTGCCAAAAGCCGATATCCATGGCTGATGCGGGGTTATCCGAGAGCGCCGATTCGCAATGTCGTGCTTGAAAACTGTGTTTTTGAAACAATGGAGCAGCCCGGCATTGCCGAGGCGGTAGAAGGTTTCATTGTCCGAAACGATGCCCCGTCAGCCGGCCGGACATCCGGGCAGTGGTCCGAGAAGATGATCGCATCGGTCATTCGGCAGAATCCGCAGGCATGGATGATTGATTTCAGCCCTTCGCCCCGATGGAAATATGCGATTGGAGTGGTTCTCAAGGGCATCTGGGAGGCGGGGATACGCAGCGGCCGGGAGGACTATTTGCAGTATGTGCAGGGCTACTATGATACGCTGATAACAGAAGACGGCCGCATTCAGACCTACGAGCTGGAGACCTACAATATCGATAATATCAATCCCGGCAAGACGCTGATCGATTTGTATCAGCGCTGGCCGCAGGACAAGTATAAGCGGGCCATCGAAACGCTGCGGGACCAGATGCGGACGCATCCCCGTGTGGCGGAAGGGGGATTCTGGCACAAGAAGATATATCCGCACCAGATGTGGCTGGACGGCATCTATATGGGCAGCCCTTTTTTGGCGCAGTATGCCGATGTATTTGAGGAGCCGGCGCTGTTTGATGATGTAGCGCGGCAGATTATTTTGATGAACCGGGTTTCCCGCGACCAGCGAACCGGCCTGCTGTATCACGGCTGGGATGAATCGCGCAGCCAAAAATGGGCAGATCCCCAGACCGGACGCTCGCCGAACTTCTGGGGCCGGGCTATGGGCTGGTATGCGATGGCGCTGGTGGATACGCTGGATTTTTTCCCCAAAGACCACCCCCAGCGCGGTGAGATTATCACGATTCTCAATCAGCTGGTCGAGGCGGTCTGCCGTGTGCAGGATGAGCAGACAGGATTGTGGTATCAGGTGCTGGATCAATCCGGCCGGCAGGGGAATTATTTGGAATCCTCTTGTTCTTCGATGTTTGTTTATGCGATGTTCAAGGCGGTCCGTCACGGGTACATCCCGCAGCGGTATTTCCAAAATGCCCAACGGGGATATCAGGGCATATTAAAGCAGTTTGTGGAGACAACAGCCGATGGTCTGGTTCATCTGCACAAGGGATGCGCAGTGGCCGGCTTGGGCGGCAATCCATACCGAGACGGCTCCTTTGAATACTATATCAGCGAGGCAGTCCGCACCGATGATCCCAAGGCGGTCGGGCCGTTTATTTTAGCCAGTCTGGAGTACGAAGCGGCAGGGTCGGCGATTGAGACCACGGCAGTGCAGCGCTATGCAAACTAAAACAATCAGGCCGCCCTTTCTTTTGCCGGCGGGGCTGCTCGTCTGCGGGCTGCTCTGTGCGGCCTCTCCGTTCAATCCGCCGGAGCGTATTCGTGCGGAACGTCCGGCAGCAGAGACGCGGATGGCTCGGCCGCTGCGGTATCGGCCGGACAATCTCGATTTTGTGATTGAAAACGGCAGCGAGTTTTTCAACCGGCCGCTATACGGCGGGCCTACTGCATTCCGTGCCGATGCGGGGGATAAGCCGGAGTTTTCGCTGTATCTGCCGGGGCAGGGGGGCAATCTGCGGCTGGGCATTCAGTCTTCCGGCCGGGGCAAATGGCTTCACGAGGCAGACCGTATTGTCAGCCGGTATCGGCCGCAGGCGATGCTCTATGAGATTCATGATGCCCTTCTGGGCGACGGCGTCATCCAATTGTCAGCGATGGCTTTGTATGAGGGAGATGGTCTGATTGTAAAGGCTGAGCTTCAGAATGCCGGCAATAAGCCCTTGGAATTGGTGTTCGCTTTCGGCGGAGCCGGCGGCAAACGCGGCCAGCGCGGGGGAGATATCGGCTGTGAAAGCGAACCGATCAGTCAGTTTTTCCAGCTTCGGCCGGAAAATTGCCGGGGAAATCAGTTTACGGTAAATGGCAATCAATTTCTTCTCCAAAGCAGCATCGCTTCCATAGCAGGCATTTTCCCCAAAGGCGCCAAGCTGGCGATCGCCGATGCCCAACACTGGAATGCCTTTTTGCAGCTGCTGGCTTCTGCGGGGACTTTCTGTCAGCTGCCGGTTGTGGTGGGATCGGTCAAGCTGTCTGACAGTCAGCCGGTTTTTGCTGTGCTGGTTCGTCAAACGTCCGGTTCGTTCCAGCTGGATGCCGACCGGCTGGAAGCATTATACCGGCAAACCGAGCAGCGGCGGGAACAGATTGCCTCACAGGTTAAGATAGAGACGCCGGATCCGTATATCAATGCGGCCGCAGCAGCGCTGTGCGCGGCGGCGGATGCTCTTTGGGATGAGCCGCAAGGTTCGGTGATGCATGGTGCGGCTGCATGGCGGGCGCCCTATGCGGGCTGGCGCGGGCCGTATGCCAATGATGCCTTCGGCTGGCACGACCGTTCCAAAAGGCATTTGACATACTGGGCCGGTCGGCAGAATACCAAACCCCCTGCCGATACGCCGATGGGGGCGGATGCCCAATTTAATCTGGCACGCAGTCATACGGCTAAACAGACCAGCGGCGATATCGGCGGCAAACATTACGATATGAATCTGGTGTATATTGATACTCTGATACGGCATTTATTATGGACGGGGGATATTGCTTTTGCTGAACAGCTCTGGCCGGTCATTGAACGTCATTTAGCATGGGAGCAGCGTCTCTTCCGGCGGACCTTTGGGCCGGATAATCTGCCGTTGTATGAGGCCTATGCGGCAATCTGGGCCAGCGATGATTTGCAGTATCATGGGGGCGGGGTTACTTATGCATCGGCGTATAATTATTACCATAATCGCATGATCGCCCGCTTGGCCAAGCGGCTGGGCAAAGATCCAAGCCCTTATGAGAAAGAAGCCGAGCTGATTCTGAAAGCCATGCGCAGCTGTCTGTGGCTGCAGGAGTGCGGCTGGTACGGCGAATGGAAGGATCTGCTGGGATTGCAGCTTGTCCACCCCAATGCCGGCTTGTGGACATTTTATCATACGATTGATTCAGAGGCTGCCAGTCCGATAGAGGCTTGGCAGATGAGCCGATTTACGGATACGCAGATAGCCCATATTCCGGTTTATGGGGATGCGATACCCAAAGGGCATTATTTTGTGCTGCCGACGACCAGCTGGATGCCTTATGCGTGGTCAACCAATAATACCGCAATGGCTGAAACGGCTCATGCGGCACTGGCTTATTGGCAGACGGGGCGAGCGGATAAGGCCTTTTCGCTGTTTAAGGGCTGCATTCTGGACAGTATGTATATGGGAACCTGTCCGGGCAATGCGCAGATGACAAGCTGGTACGATGCCGTCCGGGGCGAGGCCCAGCGGGATTTTGGGGATTCTGTCGGGATATGTGCCCGTGCGGTTGTGGAAGGGCTTTTTGGCATTCGGCCGGATGCGCTGGCGGGGGAACTGAAAATCCAGCCGGGCTTTCCGAGCGATTGGGACAATGCGGCCATACAGCATCCGGATTTGGAATTCAGCTTCCGCCGTGCAGGAATGAAGGAAACATATCTTGTCCGCCCGAAGTTTTCAGGACCGATGCCGCTGCGGCTGACAGTCAAAGCGCGCTATGCGGACATTGAGACAGCGGCGGTCAATGGGACCGAGGCCCGATGGAATTGTCTTCAGGAAGCTGTTGATTGTCCGCAGATTGAAATCTGCTGGCCGGCGGCAGAACGGTATGAAGTTGAAATCGTGTGGAAAGGCCAAAAGCCGGCACGTCCTCAAGCGGCTGCCATTCAGGCCCAACAGACGCGAATGCAGGCGATTTTCGACGGGGCTATGGTCAAGGAAGTGCTTGATCCGCAGCAGGTCTTGAGCGGGGTAGAGGTCAAAGATGACTTCTTTCGGGCTTCGCCAGCGGGACTGACAGGGCATCGGACGGTTTTTGCCCGGCTGGAACAGGGACCGATGGTCTGGCTGGAACCGGTGATGTTTGAGCTGCGTCCCCCTTTGGAAATAATTGCTTCATCTGTCCAGCCGCCGGAGGGAGTGTGTTTCCGGATTCAGAATAATACTCCGAAAATGATTGATGTGCCGGCGGTTATTCGTGCCGGCAGGCAAAGCCAGAAGCGTCCGCTGCAGATAGCATCACAGGGAATATCGGAAGAAATTGTATTGAAGGCATCGGACTGGCAGCTGCTGGCTGGTTCAAATCGGATTACGGTTGAACTGGCTGACGGAAGGACGGTCGAAGGGATTGTTGTAAACTGGAAAATCAGTTTGCAGAATCAGCCGCTGCAGTGGGAAGTGATAAATCTAAAGCCTTATTACAATGACCATTTGAGCCGGATTTTTCAGAACAACTATCTTTCTCCCCGCTCGCCTTACTGCTCGCTGGCTATCCCCAAACAGGGTATTGGAAGCTGGTGCGATTTTGCCAGAACATTTGAAGTTGACGATTCCGGCTTGATCGCGGCAGGGCGGGACAGCGAAGGGCGTTTTGTGCTGCCGCAGGGGATTTGCTTTGCGGTGCCGCAGAACCGGAATGCACAGAACGTTGTATTTGTTTCCCAGTGGGATAATTATCCCCGCAAGGCGGTTATTCCTTTGTCTGGCAGGGCCCGGCAGATCTATTTGCTGATGGCCGGCACGACGAATTCGATGCAGAGCCGCTTTGATAATGGGCAAGTCATTGCGGCATACGCCGACGGCTCGACAGAGCGGCTTGCGCTGCATAATCCGACGACGTGGTGGCCGATTGACCAAGATTATTATATAGATGACTATGCATTCAGGCGTCCGGAACCGGTGCCGCCGCGGATCCATCTCAAGACCGGTCAGGTACGGATTCTGGACGTTTCGGACTTTACCGACAGCAAGGCAGTCGTGCCCGGCGGGGCGGCAACAGTGCTGGATCTAGCGCTGCGCGAGGATAAGGAACTGTGCGGGCTGACGGTAGAGGCGCTTGCCAATGAAGTCATCATCGGATTGATGGGTATAACGCTGGTACGTTAGGATAATCAACAAAAAATGAGGAAAAGCAGCTTATGAAAACATTATACGCAATCAACGGCCGCACTCTTTTTTTGAAGGCGGCGGCTGTGCTGCTGTGCCTTTGCGGGATGGGCGCACAGGCAACAGTGTATTGGGACAGATATGCAGCGAAACCGGATGAATGGTTCGGCGGCCCAGAAGCCCGAAAAATAGCAGACAATATTCTCACTTGGCAGGACGCACACGGCAGCTGGCCTAAAAATCTGGATACGGCTTCCAAGCCCTTTTCCGGCAGCCGGAAAGATATCGAAGGAACCTTTGACAATCAAGCGACCACAGGGGAAATGCGTTTTCTGGCCCGTGCTTACAAAGCAACGCAGGATTTGCGTTATCAGGAGGCGTTTCTCAAGGCGCTGGATTTGATTATTCAGGCACAGTATCCCACCGGCGGCTGGCCGCAGTCTTATCCGCCGGGCAAAGACTACTCCCGCCATATTACCTTTAATGATGGGGCAATGGTGCGGCTGATGGAGCTGCTTGAGGACATTGCCTCTGAGCCGGCGTATGATTTTGTCGATGCCTCCCGCCGCCAGATGTGCCGGCAGGCCTTTGAAAACGGCGTCCAATGCATTCTTAAATGCCAGATACGTGTCAATGGAAAACTGACGGTTTGGTGTGCGCAGCATGACGAGATGGATTACAGCCCGCGTCCGGCGCGAACGTATGAGCTGGCGTCGCTGAGCGGGGGCGAAAGCGCAGAGATTCTGCGGCTTCTGATGGAGCTGGACAATCCGAGCCCTGCCGTTATCGAGGCCATTCAGGCCGGCGTACAGTGGTATGAATCATCCAAAATTGAGGGCATTCGCATAGCGCTGGTAAACGGCCAGCCGACGGCTGTCAGCGACCCGCAGGCCAAACCGATGTGGGCGCGTTTTTATGAAATCCAGACAAATCGGCCGTTCTTCTGCGACCGCGACGGGATTCCAAAGTATGATTACAACCAGCTTGGTCTTGAACGCCGTAAGGGGTACGCTTGGTATGGCAATTGGGGCGAAGACGTTTTTAAAAATTACCAGAAATGGCGTCAGCGATGGGAACATCTTATGGTTGCCGAAGGGACAAAAATTCTGCTGATTATAGGTGATTCGACTGTCTGCAGCTGGCCCGAAACGGATGCACGGCGGGGATGGGGGCAGTATATTCAGCCGTACTTTATGGATGCGGTTAAAGTCATCAATCATGCCCGCAGCGGGCGAAGCACCAAGACCTTTATCAAAGAAGGATTGTGGAGCAAAGCACTGGCGGTCAAACCCGATTGGGTACTGATTCAGTTCGGGCACAATGATTCCCATGACCCAAACAGGCCGGAATCGACAAATGCAGACACGGATTATTCGGATTATCTGCGGTACTATATTGACCAATCGCGTGCGGCAGGAGCGATACCAGTACTGATAACGCCGATGCATCGTCGAAACTTTGATTCCCGCGGGAAAATGAAGGATGTCCTGCTGCCTTATGCCAATGCGATGAAAAAAGTCGCAAATGAAAAGAAAGTTGCTCTTGTGGATTTGCATAAGTCCAGCGGAGAACTTTTTGAATCGTTAGGTCCGGCCGGTTCTGAGGAACTGGCCAATCAGGCCGGTGACAAAACACACTTCAACCAAAAAGGTGCAAAACTGATGGCGGAGCTGGTTATGAGGGATTTGCCGAATGTTGAGCCGTCCTTAAAAAAGTATATAAAAGAGCAAAAATAGAGACAATATGAAAAAAAGTTATTTTTTTTTATTTTTGTGTAAGAAGAAAGGGTGATAAAAGCAATTACAGAAGGGGGATAATGAGTAAAGAAGATATGGAGTCAGATAAAATAAAATCTGAGGAATTGGCGGTTTTTTGGGCACAGCACCAGCCGGCTATCGCAGGATTTGTCTGCTCACTGGTTCCGAATTTTCAGGATGCCGATGATATTCTGCAGAATGTGGCGGTTATTACTGTCGAGAAATTTGATGAGTATGACCGCAGCAAGCCGTTTGTCGGGTGGGCCATTGGCATTGCCCGCAATCTGATTCTAAAGTATTACTCGGACAAGAAAAAGGACAGGATTACACTGGATTCCAAGGCCATTGAAAACATATCGCGCGTTTATGAAGCCGAGATGCAGACATTCAGCAGCCATAAAACGATGGTTGAAAATGCGATGGAGCGGTGCCTCGAACAACTGAAAGGCCGATGGCGTATTTTGGTGGAGATGTATTATCTCCGGGAATTCTCCACCGCTCGCATTGCCCAGCAGCTGGGTATGACGCCGGGCAATGTGTTGACCTCGCTTCATCGTGTCCGTGCAGCATTGCGGGATTGTGTAGCCAATCGGATCAAGCGGGAAGCATGATGCATGAAAATTTGGACAAATTGGTCAGCCAATTCCTTTATGATCAGGCGTCCATGACGCCGGATCAGGCAGAGCAGTTGTCCAGCTGGATCAGCCGCAGTCCGGACAATGCCCGCCATTTTGTTCGGTCTGCGATATTTCATCGCTGCATTCACGATTACTTTGTCTGTTCGGATAATGTTCGCGACGCAATGCTGCATTTTTCGGCCGATACGCTGCAGTTTAATAAAGAAGCTTCCGATGTATTCAATCCTGAAATATGGCGTCTTTTGTCGGAGACAGAAAACACGGCGCCGGCGGTAGAGTGTTCCCCGCCCACAGCTTCGCGGCAGCCGGCCGGAATTCAGAAAATAAAGGTTGAAAAAGTGCCGCGGAAAATCAGCAGGTTATCGCTTGCAACGCTGGTTGTATCTTTGGCGGCGCTGCTATTTGCTGTTGTCTATGTACAGGTTGTTCCGGTTGCGGTTCACGAAGAAGTGGCGACAGTGGCCGATACGCTGAATGCCCAATGGGCCGATTCGGATGAATCCCTCAAAAGCGGCGATCGGCTGCGCACCAACACACCGCCGCTGCTGCTTCGCAAGGGCATCGTGAAGCTGGTCTTTGATAATGACACAAGCGTATTGGTGGAAGCGCCGGCGGAGTTTGTGTTAGTAGCCGGCGACCAGATGAATCTGAATTACGGCCGGGCTTATGCCATTGTGCCGCGGCAGGCCATCGGCTTTACGATAACAACGCCCAATTCCAAGATTATCGATTTGGGGACAGAATTCGGTGTGCAGGTGGACTTGGGCCAAATCACCCAGCTGCATGTGGTCAAGGGCAAAACGACGCTTGTGGCGGGCCGGGAAAGCCTTAAGACGACTCTGGAAGTCAATCAGGGACAGGCCAAAAAAATCACCAGCCAATCGGAGGTTGCGGATATTCAATGCGATAGCCGGCTGTTTGTGCGGGATATCCAGTCCAAGCGAAATATCATCTGGCGGGGCGGGCCATTGGATATTGCGGATATGGTCGGCGGGGGCAATGGTCTGGGAACCGGCAAGCCCAATACGGGCATTCGCTGGGAGGACGGCTGTTTTGTCTCCGCAAGCGATTATTATGTCGGTCAGCGGGAACAGGGGAGCGGCCTTTTTATCTCGGTGCCTGACAGTCTGTTTATCGAGGGCATTTTTGTGCCCAACAGTGAAAACGGACCTATTGCCCTATGTGCCGATGCGAGCCTGAAATGGAATCTGCCCCAGACGCGCGGGCAGTATTGCTACAATATCAATAACGCCGGCACAATCAGCCGCGGTAGCGGCCGGATTCCCTTTCACAGGCAAATACTGGGCGGGCGTCCCTGCGGCACGCCGGACAATCCGGCTGTTTCGATGCATGCCAATGCCGGCCTGACCCTGAATCTGGAGAAAATACGGCAGTATTATAACGGGATGCCGATTGTTTCTTTTACCGCGCTGTGCGGATTTTCGGAAACCTATTTTGAGTATGCGGCCAAAGTGGATCCGGAATTGATTCCGCAGGCGGATTTCTATGTGCTGGTGGACGGACAAGAGCGTTTTGTCCGCAAAGATATGACACCCAATGACAAGCCCTGTTCAATATATGTTGCGTTGGGTCCGAATGACCGTTATCTGACGCTGGCGACAACCGCCGGCAGCGACCAGAAAGTGTCCTATGACTGGTGTCTGTTTGCCTGTCCGCGGCTGAATATGGAATAACAGAAGAAGACAGAAAGGAAATTGTTATGAAAACCAAAAAAGGTTTTACATTGATTGAGCTGCTGGTTGTTATAGCGATTATTGCGCTGCTGCTGTCCATTATAATGCCGGCCTTGAGGAAGGCCAAGGAGTATGCCAAGAAGGTTATCTGCCAGTCGAATCAGCATCAGTTCGGCGTGGTGATTGCCACCTATGGCACCGAGTTTAACTACAATTTCAGAAATTATAAAACCGCAGTTGGTCTGAATGCCACCCAGCTGGCGCGTTCGTGGTTCTGGGTCAACGGCACGGGCGATTATGCCCACGAAGCCGAACCCCGCGCGATTCGGTTTATTATGAACAGCGGTCTGCTACCGGACCGGCGGGTCTTTTTCTGTCCGAGCATGAATAATTTATCACATGACAAGAATTATGTGGCCGGCAGTCTGGTACCGCAGAATACCGAGGTGATCTACCGCAATGGGCAGACGCCGCTGTTCTGGGGGACTTTTGTATGGCTGTGGAAAAAGGAGATGCGGGAGGATGTAGTTTCCATCAACAATCTGTCCAGCGGGGCGATGATGTGTGATATGACCAACGAGGCCTGGACACTGGGGGCAGGGACCAATGCGACACTTCAGAATTTTATGAACAATATCCAATTAAAACGGACTTTCCAGCACGGCAATGTGCTGATGGACGATATGAGCGTTAAAAATCCCAGCGATAAGGACCCTGAACTGGTGTACTGGCTGTGGAATCACACGAAGTGGGCTGGGCGTTCGTATTAAGCGGGAGCGGAAAAGACGGGAATGTTCTTTCCGCCGACAAGTGAATAATGCGTTCTTTCGTTGTGTGCGGAAGACAGAATAAACTTTTTTTGCGGAGGTCAATTATGATGAGAGTGAAACATTACTGGTTAGTAGGTCTGGTATGTCTGCTGGTGGTTGCTGCGGGGGCGTCGGCCAGCGTTACAGATCCGAATATTATTTCCAAAGTTGTGCGCTATAATCCCGACTCGGACAGCGGCGATACGGAGCCGAATCTGGTGCGAGGGGGGCTGCAGACGGGGGCACTTCCCTATACAGACCGTACGTTTGTTTTTGGAAGCGTGGGGCGGTTCACGGGCATTGATTATGTCCAGACCTGCGTCGATGACAAGGATAATCCCAATTATCGGCTGGATGTAACCGTCAACAAAGCCGGCAAACTTTATCTGATTATTGACAACCGTGTCGGCAGCGGAACCGCCAACGATACGACAACCCCGCCGGCATTGGGCAATGGGGTGATGGATTGGGTCTTGGCGATGGGCTTTACGCAGACGGCCTATACAGTCAATATCAGTACGCCGGCAACAGTGTATGAGCTGCCGGTTGCTGGAGCCGGCACTTACAGCTTAGGGGCACAGAATGACGGCACCAGCCGCGTGATGTATCTGGTGGCGGCTGCGCCGGCCGGATGGAACTTTGTGCCGGTGATTCAGGGAGTTCCTGCCGCAGTCCAAGTTGAGCCGGGGGAAAAATTAGAGATTGATGCAACCGTTACCGACGATGACGGTCCGTCGGCTGTGACGGTTCAGTGGACAACCGTTTCTAAGCCGGAAGGGGCGACAGTCACCTATTCGCCGGATGCGGTCAGCGAAGATGTGGCAATCAGTTTTTCAGATTTGGGCAATTATACGCTCAAACTGACGGCCTATGACGGGGAGAAGACAACGGAAGCCGTTATTCAGGCTGCTGTCAAGATTCCTGAATTTGCACTGGAGTGCACCAATTGGGTTGAGGCCTGCAATGATACAAATAAGGGACCGACGGCGCATTACAAGCCGACTTCCTATATGTATGTTCGCAATCACAGTGCCCCGCGGCGGCGGATTGAGCTTATCAGCTATGATATTTCCAGCCTGAAGCAGCCCGGCAAGGCGATTGCCAATTCGTTTATTTCCCTGCGGCGCCGAACAGGTCACAGTGCGGCTGTTTTGTCTGTTTACGGCGTTCGTGAAGAATTCGACAATTTTAATCTCGATACCGGTTCATGGAGCAATCTGCCGGGCCTTGCCAATACGCCGGTTCCGCCGATGACCGACCAGATTACGCTGGCATCGCTGGACCTTGCCGACCTTTCCGATCTGCTGCTGACATACGGCCCGAATGTGCCGGCCGGCAGTGCGTGGTCGAACTCGCCGACATCCCCGGCGTTGGATGCATTTCTGAATGCAGATACGGACGGCACTGTGCTGCTGCTGTTTGTAACCTTTACCCCCCAAGATGCTGACTTTGAGATTTTCTGCAAGGGTTATGATACAGCCAATTCTGAACCTGTAACCGGCAAGACGGGCATCGTTCTGCGCGGCAATGTGATGACCCAGACATGGGCTATCAATCCGTCTCCGGCGGTCAATTCCAGCCAGACGACCAAACTCAGTCAGCTTAGCTGGACGAATCCTGACGGCGAGGGCACTATTTCCTGCAATGTCTATATCGGTATGGGTGAACCCAATGCGCTGCTGCCGAATTACGGATTTACAACACTGGCAACGGGCATAACCGGCAATTCGGTTGCTATTCCGGCAGGACTGCTGGCAGGCGGCAATACCTACAAATGGATTGTGGACGTCTATGACAGCGGCACCGGCATTACAACCCGCGGCTATGTCTGGAGCTTCAATGTACTGACCAATGCTGCGCCAACGGTGCAGATTGCAAATCCAATTCAGTATCTCTGGCTTGGCAATGCCGGCGACCCGGCTTCGGCGACAGCGGTTCTTGATGCTACAGCCAGTGACGACGGGCTTCTGATGCCCTTGACTTACTTCTGGGAGCAGTTAAGCGGTCCGGACGGTGCAGAAGTTGCCCTTGAGCCCAACAATGTAGAGGATAAGACGCTTATCCTGCCGGCGACAGGCATGTATGTATTTAAGCTGACGGTCAATGATGGCGAACACAGTGCATCGGCCGCAGCCCAGATATTTGTCGGTGCTACGCCGTGCGATGCGGCCAAGGCCAAACCGGGTTATACGCCGCTGACAGGCGATTTCAACAATGACTGCTATGTGGACCTGAATGACTTCAGCACATTTGCCTTGCAGTGGCTGGAATGCCATCCCTTTATGGATGCTCCATGCAGATAACGGTCTGAAAGCACACAGACTTTAATAAGATGGCGCCGGGTACTTGTTTTGTGTACCCGGTGCTATTCTTGTATGGAAGGAAATACCAGAGCAGCGGGGGTTTCAATGTTGGATCAAATAATGGGGGACTGTCGTTTAATGAATTCCAAAAAGTGCTTCTATTATGCGGCCGGGGTATTGCTGCTGATGCAGGGCTTTCTGCAGGCGGCACCGTATGCAGACCAGCCCAAACCGTCCGTCGGGCAGGCCGTTGATCCGGATGCGGTTGTGCTTTCATGGCAGCCGGGCGATGGCGCCGTACGCAGCGAAGTATATCTGGGAACCAGTCAAACGGCCGTTGCTGAAGCCCGCCGGCCTGCCGGCGATATTGATGGGGATGGGATCGCAGATATTTTGGATTTGGCAGCGCTGGCTTGGCAGTGGCTTGCTGCAGCGGCAGCCCCTTGCCCGGACCTTGACTACAGCGGACGCGTGGACTTGTTGGATGCGGCTGTGTTAAGCCGTCATTGGAATCTGTCGGCTGATGTTGTTTATCTGGGTGCGGTTGACGGTTCTTCAATGGAAGCTGGGTCGCTCAATCCGAATAAAACCTATTACTGGCGTGTGGATACGGTTAGCTGTGATGGAATAGAACGGGGCGCCATCTGGAACTTCAAAACCAAGCGTCCTGCTTTTCCGGGAGCGGAAGGATTCGGCAAGTGGGCATCCGGCGGAAGGGGAGGAACGGTCTATCATGTAACCAATCTGAATGATTCCGGGGCTGGTTCGTTTCGAGATGCTGTCAGCGCCCCCAACCGAACGGTTGTGTTTGATGTGGGCGGGGTCATCCGAATCGGCGAGCGGATTATTGTCAGCAAAGATATCACCATAGCCGGACAGACAGCACCGGGGGAAGGCGTTGCGATTTACGGCAACGGGCTTTCTTTTACCGATGCCAACCGCTCGATTACGCGCTATATGCGGTTTCGGATGGGCGTCATTGGGACCAGCGGCAAAGATGCGGTAACGATTGCCGACGGGACGGATATGATTTTTGACCACTGCTCGATTTCATGGGGACGGGATGAGAATTTTTCCATCAGCGGCGGCACAGGCGAGGATCCGGGTCTGATTACCATTCAGAACTGCATTATTGCACAAGGGCTGGAAACGCATTCCTGCGGGGGGCTGATTCAGGACTTCAACGGCGTCAGTATTTTCCGAAATCTTTATATTGACAACGATACCCGCAACCCGAAAGTAAAGGGCATTAACGATTATACCAACAATGTCGTTTACAACTGGGACGATGCGGCCTATATCCTCGGGGATTCGGAGGCCAATTCGTATGCCAATGTCCGGAATAATTATTTTATCAGCGGACCCAATACCGGTGCGGCGGCATTTACGCGGGGCAATCTGAACTTTCATATCTATGCGGACAACAACTGGCATGATGCCAACCGCAACGGCGTTCTGGACGGCCGGCTTCTTTTGCAGGCGGATTACGGCACCGTGGATTGGCAGGCGGCCCCCTACGATTATCCGTCGGTCAAAACGATGCTGGATCCCCTGACGGCGCTGAAGGTTGTTGCTTCACAGGCGGGGGCGTCTGTGCCGATGCGGGATAAAATTGATACGCGGCTGGCCAAGGAGCTGCTGTCATATGGAACCAGCGGACAGCTTATTTCCAATGAGAATAACTCGCCGATGTACGGCATTGGTCTGCTGGACAGCGGTCATGCTCCGGCCGATACGGATCAGGACGGGATGCCGGATTACTGGGAAGCGTGTATTGCCAGTCTGAATCCAAATGCGGCGGACCACAACGGCGATGCAGACGGCAACGGCTACACCAATCTGGAGGATTATCTCAACTGGCTGGCAGGTCCGCATTCGGATGTGCAGAAGAATGCTTATGCAGATATTGATTTGCGGGCGTTTACATCCGGTTTTAATGCCGGCGCTGCTTATACGGTTTTCGGAGCGACACACGGAACGGCTGCTCTTCTGGCAGATGGTTATACGGTTCGATATGTGCCGGATGCCGATTATGTCGGACGGGCGGAATTTCGCTTTACCGTTGACGACGGCAGTGTCTTTGCCGATACCGTGCAGCTTCTGGTTTCGCCTTTCGGGGGTCATCCCTTGCCGGCGGTTTATCCGGCGGCAGCGGTTAACGGATTGGATTATGCCTATTACGAGGGCACATGGGATTACCTGCCGGATTTTGCTGCGCTGACGCCTGTGCAGCAGGGCACGGCAGCCAATTTCGACATCAGCCAAGCGCCATCGGCTGACGGCTTTGCTTATGTGTTTGAGGGATTTATCGAAGTGCCGGCAGATGGCCAATATACGTTTTATCTGTATTCCGACGATGGGAGCAAGCTGTATATTGATAACGGCATTGTGGTCAGCAACGACGGCGTGCATGGCTCGCAGGAGCGCAGCGGCAAAATCGCTTTGAGGGCAGGCAAGCACAGCATTCGGGTCAGGTACTTTGAAAAGACCGGCAGCCAGCGATTGGAAGTTCGCTGGGCTGGGCCGGGATTCGGACGTCAGCTTATCGGCAATGGGGTTCTCTATCGCGGCAGCTTGGATACGGCCGCCCCGGCTAAACCGACAGGTCTGTGGGCAGCCGCCGGCAGCACGGCTGTAACGCTGGATTGGAATGACAGCACCGACAGCGATCTGGCCGGCTATCATCTATATCGGGCGACTGTGTCGGGCGGGCCTTATACACGGCTTCATACTGGGCTTTTGAGCACTTCCAATTATACAGACAGCAGCGTCGTGGGCGGAACGCTTTACCATTATGCTGTCAGTGCTGTGGATACCGCGATGAATGAATCTGCCAAGACCAGTGAAGTCTCTGCCTTGCCCGGGGCTGTGCCGAGTGTGATTATACAGGAAAATACAGTCGGCTTCTGCGGCGTAGAAGGAACAGTTGACAATAACAATGCCGGCTTTACGGGAGACGGCTTCGCCAACGGTACCAATGCCGTGGGAGCGGGCATCCATTGGAAAATCAGTACTGCCGCCGGCAGTTATACCTTTAAATGGCGGTACGCCAACGGTGTAACTGCTGACAGACCCGCCAAATTGCTGATCAATGGAATCGAGGCGGTCGCAAGCGTCAGTTTCCCGTCAACCGGTGCCTGGACGACATGGAGTGAGGTCTCTCAAACGGCTGTCTTGACGGCTGGGCTGCAGACGGTACGGCTGGAGCCGACGACCAGCAGCGGGCTTGCCAATATTGACTATCTGATGGTCAGCGGAATCGATGCAGTGCCGGTTAACTGCAACTAAAAAGACAGCTCTTAGAGCAGCCTATGGCTGTTGGCCGTTCTTGCCGTATCGGTGTATGCAGAGGGGGCATTGCAGAAAAACGCCCGCAGCGATGGGGCGGCTGACCGTTCGGAACCTGCCCGCATTGCATCCGACCGGCTGAAATGCAGGCGAAAACAGGCAGCCGGAGTGTCGGCAGCGTTTATTTATCGATGCGGAACCAATCGAAGTCGGCATAGCCGCCGGCCCTTGCCGATGGATCGGACAGGCAGAAAAGACCAACCTTAGCACCAACCCAGCGGCCTGCTTTGGCTGTAAATACATCCCCTATCTCCCTGTACTGCTGTCCGTCCAGCGAATAGCGAAATCGGCACTGGGCATCAGGGGATGAAACTTGGACCTGAAGGTAAACTGCCGAAGCATCCATCGGATACTCGGCAAGGATTTTTTCTTTTCCGCCTTTGACGGCATTCAGGCAGACAGACTGCGTCAGCCAAAGCTTCTGCTGTTTGGCATTCAGCGAAAGACAGGCGTAGTCATCGCCCATGATGATTAATCCGGCCCGCTTGCCGTCATAAACCGGAGTCAGTGTGATTTTAACTGATGCAGAAAAATCAGGCGCAGGAAATTTCTGAAGAAGCAGCTGCGGCGTATCCCACAAGGTAGCTTCGGGGTGCGGCAGGGGCAGCGCAAACAGCCGCAGATAATCCTTGCCGGGCAGCAGGGCATACCAAGTGATTTGAGGATTGCCCTGCCACTGCCATTGCAGGCCGAGTGTATCCGTATCAAATTCATCGCTTTCAGCTGGCGAGACAATCGGAAAGTGTCCTTTTATATCCGGTTTTGCAAATGTCAAAACCGGTTCGCCTTTGCCGTCGCCGTCTTTGTCGATGCCCATCACCGGCCAGTCATTGACCCATTTGACCGGCTGGAGATGCACAATCCGGCCGTAAGCCCCGGCATCCTGAAAATGGATGAACCACGATTGGCCGGAAGGTGTTTCAATCCAGCCGCCCTGATGGGGACCGTTGACGGAGGTTGTTCCCTGGTCGAGAACAATTTTGTCTTCATAGGGTCCCCAGATGCTCTTGGAGCGAAGAATGGTTTGCCAGCCGGTGGTGACTCCGCCGGCCGGAGCAAATATATAGTAGTAGCCGTTGCGCTTGTAGAACTTGGGACCTTCCAGAGTGGGGTGGCGGTCATGACCGTCAAAAACGTGCCTGCCTTCGGGGCTGATTTCGGTGCCGTCCGGCTTCATCCGGCGGACCGTCAGCACGCTGTTGAAGCCGCCGGTGCGGCTGCCGGCCCATCCGTGGACAATGTAGGCATTGCCGTCCTCATCCCACAGCGGGCAGGTATCGATAAGCCCTTTGCCGGCCAGCGCCAGAACGGGTTTATCCCACGGCCCGGCCGGATTTTTGGATTTTACCATGTAAATGCCTGCATCGGGATCTCCCCAGAAGATATAGAAATGCTCATCGTGAAAGCGAATAGCGGGGGCCCAAATGCCTTTGCCATGCTGCGGGAGGTCAAAAAGCGCATCGGGGTATTGCGGGACGGCATGCCCGATAAGTGTCCAGTTGACTAAATCCTTCGAATGCAAAATGGGCAGCCCCGGAAAGCAGGTAAAGCTTGAAGCGGTCATATAATAATCATCCCCCACACGGATAACATCCGGATCAGAATAGTCGGCATAAAGGATAGGATTTTTATATGTGCCGTCTCCGTTGTCTGCAATCCATACTTTGGAAACATAAGGGGCCGCAATGCTGTTCGATTGCGGACCTGCTGCCATCAGTAAAGTTCCCTCTATGCATACAGCGGCGGCCAAGCAGGCTGTTATTTTCGGACACCTCAAAAAATGCTTCCTGTTCATCGTGCATCCCTATCCATTTCTAAAAAGTTTTATTTGTATATCCGGCCATTTCGGTAATCTGCCCACGCTGCTTCAAAGGAATGAATTTCCTTCGGCATGGGTCTTGGAGGAATATGCTCACAGGCAAACAGATGATCGCTGTTTTCATCCGCTGCAATCCGCAGGATGGTGCTGCGCAAGGCCTTGTTTTCGGGCAGAAACCGCAGCGGCTTTAGTGTATAGGGGTCTTGAACAGCCGGATCAATTTCGATGCCTTCATCGGACAAGACCAAATAAGAACCTCGGGAACCTCCCCCGCAGGACAGAAGTTCTTCAATGGCCTTCAGGTAAGCAGCGCTGGCAAGCGACAAATGCTCGGCTCGAATTGCCGCAATCAAATCCGCAGCGGTTTGAATGCGGAAGCCGGCTGTACGGATGGTTTGGTATAAGTCCAGTGCTTGGCAGAAAGCCCGGCGAACCTCGGACAATTTCCGCAGCGGACCGGCATAAGTGCTCATCCGCTGCTGTATCTGTTCGATGGTTTCGCCGGTTGCCAGACGGCCTGTTTTCCAGCGTGAATATTTTTCGATTAGATGTTGAATTTGCCGGCGGCTTTGGGCTGAAACAGCGTCCGGATCGGGAAGGCCGCTCCCGTAACAATTCACAATATATTCGGCCGCCCGTGCTGCCCCGACTTGACCGGCATTGAGAGCAGCCCCCCCGGGACGGCGGATGCCGTGTGTGCCTGCCATTTCGCCAATAACAAAGGTGTGCGGAATATTGGATTCCCACCAATGATTGACGGCAAAGCCGCCGTTGTTATGCTGGGCACAGACCGCAACCTCCAGCGGGACAGATGCCAAATCGATCCCATGCCTGCGGAAAATCTCGACAGCAGGGGGGTTCATTTTTTCCAGCCGCTCGATCGGCAGCTGCTGCAGGGCACCGGCTGCCGTCAAATAGGCCAGCGCTTCGGACTCCAGCTTGTCCGGTCGGAAAGGATCCATGGGATTGCGGCGGAAATCCAGAAACACGCGGCGGCCGTTATGCATTTGGCCGAGAACCAGAAGGTCAATCAGCGAAGATTGATGTGCTTCGACGCGCTGTGCATCAAAAGGCCACTGATAGCCCTTTAAAAAGATGGCACTGGCCATAGCTTCCTTTGTCGGGAAGAAATCGGCCAGAAAGTCTTTTTCGCCGCCCCCGTTGGCATCTGTGCTGAAAAAGCGGGGAATCGCCTGCATATAAGTCCCCGAAACATTCCAGCGGAACCGGATGCTGGCCAGACCAAACTGCGACTCGGTCAGATTTTCAGCCGCAAGACCAGCCCGCAAGGCGATGCCATGCAGGCCGATTTGTCCGGGCGGATAGACGCTGGTTTGATACAACCCTCCCGGCCCACCGGCAGCCAAAACAAGATTTTCACAGTAGAAAACCGAAAGCTCCCACTCCGCAGGGGCGGTGTTAGTTTTGGAGACAGCTGCCAAGCCGACAATCCGCTTATCTGTCCCTGTCCCGACGGTCAGCAAATCGGCTGCTTCCTGATTTTCGTAAATGGCTATTCCGTAACGGCGGACAATTCTTTCCAGACATTCGCACATAAACCGGCTGGTTTCCGGTCCGGCGGATGCTGCTCGCTCAGAAGGGTCATTGTCGGTTTTGTAGCCGATAAAACTGCCCATAGCATTGGTTGGAAAAGGGACACCGGCTTCTGCCAATGCATAAAAACTGCCGAGTGAACCTACGGCCTCGGCCAGTGCCAAATCGCCGTGGCAGCAGCCGCCAGCCGTCAGCGCTTGAGCGAAACGCTCGGCGCAGTCGGGCACATAAGGGGAAGTTCCGGTTTTGTAATAGGTCTGCTTGTCAGAGCCGCTCATCCGTGAAGCCCCCAGCCCGATGCCGGCAGTAACAAGGGCAATCCGTTGATGCGGTTCTGGAAATCCTTTTTGGTCCATCAGCTCGTACAGCCGTTTGGCGCAGTTCAACCCTGCGGCCCCTGTACCCACAATGACGGTATTGAAGAAATAGTGCCGAACAGTCTGCCCAGAGATAATGCATTTTTTTTTCATGGGTATCCTTAGAGCCGGCGAAGGTGAAATCCGCCATCCACATTAATAACCTGACCGGTCGAAAAATCCAGCCGGCCTTCGGCAACGGCGGCTACCGCCTGTGCAACGTCTTCCGGTCTGCCCCAGCGCTTCTGCGGGGTGAGTCCTTCGGCAATCAGACGGTCGTATTTTTCTTTAACGGCGGCGGTCATATCTGTCTGAATGATGCCGGGCCGTATTTCATAGACGCCGATATCAAATTCTGCCAGCCGGTCGGCAAACAGACGCGTCATCATGGACAAACCCGCCTTGCTGATGCAGTATTCGCCGCGCGTGGTGCTGCTGGTATAAGCCGAAATCGAGCTGATGTTGATAATTCGAAAAATCCGCTGGGGATGCATCTTTTTCTGCTCCATCATCCACAGTGCTGCCTGCTGTGTTAGAAAGAAGGGGCCTTTGAGGTTGATGCTCATCACACGGTCATAACTTTCCTCGCTGACATCGAGCAGGTCTTGGCGCCGCAGGGGAGCGATGCCGGCATTGTTGACCAGCAAATCCAGCCGGCCGCGACTGTTTTGAATATGTTCCAGCAGATGCTGGCGGCCGTCGGCCTGACCGATGTCTGCCTGCACGCATTCACAGCTTCCGCCCTGCGAGACAATCTCCTGCCGGGCAGCCGCTGCGGATTTCTCGTCTGTGCAAAAGTTGATAACGGCAAAGTACCCCATTCGGGCCAGCTGCACGGCGATGGCGCGTCCGATGCCGCGGCTTGCTCCGGTTACAACAGCGACGGGCTTTGTATCCATGGTTATCCTTTCAGACTGCCGATCAGTTTCATCATATAAGGCCAAACAACATCAGCAACGTAATAGATCCCTGCGGCTAACGACAGCCCAATAGCAGTCAGCATTCCTGCATTCCAGACAAAGGCCTTTGTGCCGACGGGCTTATCGTCTTTCAAATAAGCCCGGCTGTTGTTCAGCAGGAAAAAGGCAATATAGGCAATCGGCAGCATAATTCCGCAAATTGCCGCCGTCGGAATGGCCACCCAGTAGCTCATTTTCTGCCAGAAAAGAACGCCCAGAAACGCCGGTGTTGGAATCAGGCAGGCCAGACGGTAAAGCCGGCCTCCCGGTTCAATCGCGAACATTTCGCAGACGGCAAAGCCCGCTGTCAGCATCTGCATGGAAATTGTGCTCATGACCATTCCCAAAATACCCATCCCGAAGACAAAGCGTGCAATGTAGTGATTCAATCCGGCCTGTTCGAGCATCGACGCTGCAAGAACCGGCGTTAAGGGTCTGTTTTCGGCAATAAGGGCTTCGATCGCCGGCGTATTGTACAGCGTTGATCCTGCTGCGGCCATCATCAGCGATGTTGCGATGCTGTAGGGTATCAGCATGCCGGTAATCAAATCAAAAAAGCCCAGCTCCCGATGCTCCCGGCCCCATCGGCGTGCTAAAAGGGTATACGGAAACAAAAATGTCATATTCAGACCGACTGCACCGGAGAATGCGCCGATGACAAGAGAGGTTGTTTTCTGCTGCATAACGGGATCATCATAACGGGGAAGATTGGGAATGCATCCTTTGAGCAATTCGGCCATAGACAATTTCCCCTCTGCAAAGCTGTTTATCACAACCAATGCGAAAGCGGCAATGATAAGCCATAGAAATCCCTTTAAAACCTTTTCATAAATCCGCACCCCGCGTTTGCGATGCCCGTAGGACCATGTTATATATACAGAAAAAACCATCATGCACAGACCGATGAGCAGCAGGGTTAGGGTTTGCTGCCGGGGATTGGGCTGCCAGCCGGTTGCGGCCTTGATCATATCTTCTGTCATTCCGGCGGCCAAGGCATACTGGGGGATGTGCCATATAATAGTCACCAGCAGAGAAGTCAGCGCCCATATCCATGCAAAGCCGGGATGAAGGTAATCCCGCATTGCCGCAAAGGGGCGGCATCCGGTGGAGAGGGTTTGATGAACCAGTGCCGACAGCATCACCACACCGGCCAGCATAGCCAGCGGCTGTACCCAGAGCAGCCGGCAGCCTGTTAATGCGCCGGCAAATAGAGAGGCCGAGGCGCTGCTGGCTCCGAGGGTCATCGCACTCTGCATCCAGCCCGGTCCCGTCAAGTGGAGATAGACCTTGGTCCGCTCCCATAGGCTTTTGTGACAGACGGAGGCAAGCAGTGCTTTTTCCTTTTCGAGGGCTTCCGACGGAGTGCCGGAAAACATCGGCAATCCTCTTGCTGTGTCGGCTTGAGCCGGTTGATTTGCTGCTGTATGCACAAAATACTCCCGATCTATTTTTTTCCTTGCCCGCGCATTGTAACAGCCCCATCCAGCAGGGTCAAGATTGGAGTACGGATGAAATTGACTTTCAGCCGCATTCGGGATATATTAAATATATGTCTGAACAGCAGAATAATCCGTTTGCCTCTGTTGCATTAGGTATCGTATGCCCCATGGCCAACGAACGGGATACGGTTGAGCGGTTTATTCCTGCTGTACTGGGGCAGTGCCGCGGTTTTCGGACATGCACTTTTTTTGCTGTTCTAGACCGTGCCAGCACGGACGGTACCGTGGAAATTGTCCGATCGCTGGCAAAGCAAATAGAGCAGCTGACGATGATTTGGGCGCCTGAAAACCGCTGTGTGGTTGATGCGTATCTGCGGGGGTATCGGGAGGCGCTGGCAGCCGGCTGCGACTGGATTCTGGAAATCGATGCCGGCTTCAGTCATCGGCCGCAGGACATTCCCCGTTTTTTCGAGGCCATGAAAAGCGGCTGCGATTGTGTTTTCGGCAGCCGTTTCTGTCCCGGCGGTGTTTTTGAAGAAGCCGGATTCAAAAGACGGCTTATCAGCAGGGGGGGTACCGTTCTGACCAATCTGCTGCTGGGTACGAAATTAAAAGATATGACCAGCGGATTCGAGCTTTTTTCCCGTTCCGCTCTGGAAATGGTGCTTGCCAAAGGCATTCACTCCCGGGCCCATTTTTTCCAGACTGAAATCAAAGTCTTCTGCCGACATCTCCGCTGTGTTGAAGTCCCCATCACCTATTCCAATCCGAGCAGCAGTGTCAACGGGGCTGTTCTTGGTGATGCGTTTTTTCATTTGGGACGGCTGTTTATGCTGCGCTTAAAAGGTCAATTGTAGCCGGAGTCTTTATGTCCCCCAAAACTGCCTTGGTAGTAACCACAATCGCTTCTCCTAATGAGGCGCTGGCGCATCTGGCTGACGGATGCGGCCGGCACGGCATGGATTTTATCCTTATCGGCGACACCAAAAGCCCGCCGGATTTTGCCTTGCACGGATGCCGGTATTACAGTATCCAGAAGCAGCTGGAGACCGAATTGATCTTTGCGCAGAAATGCCCCACACGGCATTATGCCCGCAAAAATATCGGGTATCTGCTGGCCATCGCGGAGGGCTGTGATGTTATTTTTGAAACCGACGATGACAACGAGCCGCTGGAGCCGTTCTGGACAATGCCGGCATTTCATTTATCCGTCCGTGTGATAGAAAATGCCGGCTGGGTGAATGTGTACCGCTATTTTACAGACCAGACTATCTGGCCGCGGGGATTGGCTTTGGATGCGGTTCAACAGCCGCTGCCGGCTTATGAACGGCTTGAGGAAAAAAGCGTCTACTGTCCCATCCAGCAGGGTCTGGTCAACAGCGACCCGGATGTCGATGCCATCTGCCGGCTGGTTCTGCCGTCTGCGGAGTATACATTTCGAACCGATCGCAGTGTGGCTGTCGGTGCCGGAAGCTGGTGTCCGTTCAACAGTCAATCCACCCGCTGGGCCAAAGAGGCGTTTATGCTGATGTATCTGCCGGCCTGCTGCAGCATTCGGATGACCGATATCTGGCGGAGCTTTGTTGCCCAGCGGATTGCTTGGGAAAACCGCTGGCATATTCTCTTTCACCCGCCTGTAATGTACCAGATTCGAAATGTGCATCAGTTGATGAAAGATTTTGAAGATGAGGTGCCCGGCTACTTGCACAACCGGCGGCTATGCGAGGCGTTTGAAAAGCTTGATCTCAAAAGCGGCTTGGCCCATATTCCGGCCAACCTCAACCGGTGTTATGAAAAACTCGTCGAACTGAAACTGGTAGGGCCTGAAGAGTTGGAACTGCTGAATGCTTGGCTGGCAGATTTTGTTCGTGTTTTGCGATTCTAAGGGGCAAGAAACGCATCGCGGTCGCTGGCGGGAACTTCACGCCCTCGATAGGCGTCAACGCCCAAAACCGTGAAGATGTCATCCCCATTGATCAAGCGGCTTTTGAGGTACTCGATGCTTCCGTCGCTGTATAGAATATTCTGGCCGCGGCAGCAGTGATTTTCGCTGAGCATTTTTTTCAGCTCTTCATTCAGCAGCACCTGCTCAAATTCATCACGCTGGCGGTAGATATCCTGCTGGAATGGAATTTTTCGAAATACCGGATTCAAATCGCCGGCGATAATCCGCCGACCGCCGACAAAAGGATTGCTTGTTTTATCGCACCAAAGAATAAAGCTGTAACTGACGTGGCTGCGTGAGGGGAAATCGTATAAGCGGCTTAGGATGGCAGGATCGTTTTCCAAAGGCCTCGCTCCGGCGGAACCTTTGCATACAAATGCGCTGCTGCTGACCAGTCCCTGTTTGACGAGCTGATAAGGATAACGCGTATTGGATTGAGTTTGGGGACCCTGATCCCCAATCTTCCACCAAGGAGACCCGGCGGGCACACGGGCTTGGGCCAGTTCATCCTGACTGATGCTGGCCAGTGAAGCAAAACCTGCTCCGATTTGTCTTAAATTATAGGCGCACGCGTTTTTCTGTGCATAATGCCGCATTGCGCCGAACGAAGGAAACAGCAGGCCGGCTGCCAGCACGATGCTTGCGGCCGCTGCCAATATTTCAAATGCAGGACGGAGAAAGTTTCTATTCCATTTTTGTGTCTGCTGAGAAGCTCGCTCGGGTTTATAGAGAGCCTGCTGTTCAAGGAGGTCATTAAGCCGGGAATTTGAAGCATTGGCACAGCTGGCGGCCAATTTCAGACGCGCAATGGTCAAATCTACCAGATTGTCAGGACAGGGTTCGTATTTGATATGGTCAAGTTCGGTCAGAGATTGTTCCAGACTGGCATAAAGGACTGCGGCCTCATGATTGGATGCTATCAGATCGCGTCCGCGTTCGATATCTTCGGGCTCGCCGCATCGGAAATAAAAATCCAATATAAGCTGCTGCTGCTCGTGGGTTAATTTGTTCATAGCTTATCAGATCCGCGGTTTGCTGCTTTCCATTTTTTCATAAAATAAACCACTGCTGTGTGAAGACGACTTTTAACAGTTCCTATAGGTATACTTAAAATCTCAGCCATATGTTTGTAAGAAAATTGCTCAAAATAGGCCAAAATCAGAATACCCCGCAGGTTTTCAGGCATTTGCGCTATTATCTGACGTACCCGTTGAGCTGTCTCTTCTTTGGAGACTTCTTCATCAGGGGTTGTTTCATAGGAAGTAAGGATGTTTACGACTTCGTCTATCGAGAAATCGCCGGCATCGGCTATGGCCCCCATGCTCATTGAAGACTGCCGCTGCATTTTGCGCAAGGCATCTTTGGCTTTATTGGCTGCTATGGTGAAAAGCCAAGGACGAAGCGGGCGTTCCTCATCAAAACTGTCCCGGCTGGTATAGAGCTGGAGAAATGTTTCCTGAAACACATCTTCCACGATGTCTTCCTGACTGACGAACCGGCGTAAAAAAGCGTAAAGCGAGTTTTTATAACGGTTTACAATCTCTTTAAACGCCCATTCGTCACCTTGCCGATAGCGGTCCAGCAATTGAGCATCGGATATTTTATCCGATAAAGATTTTGTTTCGTTTTCATTCATTGATTGTGCAGATGTAAGAAAAATCTTTTATGGTATTATAAATTATTGCTGGATAATTTGAATCCCAAATTTCAAAAATTATACTGTGTCTGTTTTGATGGGAAAGTCAATTAGACCTTTTGTTTTGGCGACGGCAGGAAATTTGATTGCCGACAGGAAGATTTCTGAATTTTGGTCTTTTTCCCTTGCAATCAAACATTGGATTTGCTAATTTTTTTTACAGGTTTTAGCTCGGGCAGGTAGCTCAGCTGGTAGAGCAACGGACTGAAAATCCGTGTGTCGGCGGTTCAACTCCGCCCCTGCCCATTAATAACTCCTTATATTTCATATGTTTACAAACATTTCTTATTATATCTTTTTTTCAAAAAAGGGTGTGCGCCAAAGTGCGCCAGAAAGAGAGAGAAAGAGAGAAGGAAGAGATGTCATTTATAGCATGAGAAAGGAAAAAAAGAGTTTAGGTTTCGTGTGTTTTAGATTCTGGAGTTCGATTGGATGAGAAAATAATGAACAGGGACAGTCAACCTGTTTCTGTCCCCATCACTTATCTGATTGTCATTTAATCCGTAACTGTCCCAATTTATTCTGTTTCCCATGCCCGATAATTTACCAGATTTTCAGGTATTTGGCGACATTTTTGCTTTATTTTCTTGATTGTCCTATTGCCGATTAGGTATAATTGGAACAGCGGGTGTGAAATGTTGGGGGTAAACTCCCAACATTTAGAAGCCGCAATTTCGGAGGTTAGAAAGATGAAAAGAACATTTCTGCTTTCAATCACGTTGTGTTTCTGCACTATTTTGTATTTCACACGCTCGGCATCGGCTACTGTTTTGGCCATCTGGGATTTCGGCAAAGACAGTGCCTCTTATACAGAAAGCCCGGCCTATTATAACACAGTTGCTGCACCGATATTGGTCTTATATGGTTCGGGCGTCGATTCCAACGGGAAAGATGGCATCCCTTACACGGACGCCGGCGGCATCGCTCATATTGCCGGCCAAGCCGCTGCATGGGATGACATTAACAAATCCGGCACGGAGAACGATGCCGCATTGATTATCACGCTCAATACGACGGGCTTCACCAATCTGGCCATTCGCTGGGATTACAAATCCGAACTAGCGGTCAGTTATGATTTTGCCTATCGTACAGTCGCCGGTGGCGCATGGACACAAATTGTTAACAATCAGCCCATAACTCCCGGCTGGGCTGAGGGGAAATGGTACTCTGTTGTACACGACTTGTCGGGCTATGCTGCATTGAACAATCAGCCGTATCTCCAGCTCCGAATTGATGATCTTGTCGAAGGCCCCGGCAACGACAAATTTGCCATTGACAATATTGAAATTACGGGTGTCCCCGAGCCCTGCACAGTTTTGCTGTTAGGCTTAGGCGGATTGATTATAAGAAAGCGATAACATATTTTACCACTACTGTATGGATCGGAGAAGGTGGAAAAGTTCTCCCTGTATTCATGTAATCAGAGGTGGCTGAACCCCTTCGGCTCTTGATTGATAGCGAGCCGACAGGTAATCTATATCGGAGGAGGGCAGTTCAGAAATGGACTGCCCTCCTGTGTTTCCCTACTCTCCTTCCCCCATCTTCCTACCTCCCACCTCCCCTATGTGCACCACTTTGTGCACCAACCAAGTACTATTGAACAACTATTGGACAGCTATTGGAAAGCACTTTTTTTGATGTAAGTTTTTTCTGGATAAGCATAATGCCTTATATTTGCTATACTTAAAAAAGCGCCCTAAACCCTCTGAAAATCCGTGTGTCGGCAGTTCAGGGTCGGGGCAATGCCGTACTGCTCGCACACCTCTGACAAAGGACGCTTGTCAAGAATATGTTCCCGAATAATTTTTACTTTTTCTGCCTCTTCAAATCGTCTGCGTTCCTTTTTCACAACAAATCCCTTTCAAAAATGTCCACAAAAGAATAACACTTTTAAAGGATTTGTCCATTTCCAACTGAAGCTTTACACCGGCAGTATCGGTATCAGGCAGCCGACCTGTTTGGTCTGGTTATCGAAATGACAAATTGACTTTTTATGAATCATACGGGACTTTGAATCGGTAAGAGCCGGATTCAATTTCAAAGACGGCTTTGTCTGATTCTATATGACTGAAGTGAATCCCCTTACGGCTGCTGTTTGATTCTGCCGCCACCTTCGAATCGTTTTTCATCGGTATATACACAGTTGCAGAGGTGTTAGCCGGGATTGTGACATCCAGAATAAATTGTCCGTTCTCCAGTTTCCAAGCGGATTTAATCGTTCCATAAAGTGTATCATGAGTTCCTTTGCACCATACAATATCGCCTGTGATCTCGGGTTTGATGATGCACTTTTTAAATCCCGGGCCGGCAAAGTCCGGCCGAATGCCGGCCAGACACTGCTGAAACCACTGCTGAATGTGGCCCAGCATACAATGATTCATCGAGGAAGTCAGCGTTGCATCCCATGCTTCCGGCAGACAGGTCCAGCCCTGTTTTATGATGTAGCCGTAACTGCCGACCTCGTTTCGGTTTGTAATATGGTAGAGAATATCGGAACGATTGTTATCGCTGAGGGCCTGTACAAGATAATGGTATCCGATATCGCCGGCTGTCTGCTGGTAATGCCGCTGTTTGAGGTCGGTGATGATTGTTTCAAGTACCTCAGCTTCTTTGCCTTGCGGCGTCAGTCCGAGCACCAGTGCCATGGCATTAGCCGTCTGAGGACTTCCGTTGTTTTGATAGGTCCCTCTGCCGTCGAAAAACTCCCGATTGAATTTTTCTTTTATATCGCGGCATAAGATTGTGTACTTTTCTGCGTCTTTTGTGTTGCCCAAGAGTTTTGCCGTTTTGGATACAATGTCAGCACAACCGTAAAAAGTGGCTGTAGAGGTCAGGGTTTTGGGGGTAAACCGGGAAGGTCCGAGCGATTGGCCATGACCGTAGTCGTACCA
Organism: Phycisphaerae bacterium; assembly: GCA_018052735.1. GTDB lineage: Bacteria > Planctomycetota > Phycisphaerae > Sedimentisphaerales > Anaerohalosphaeraceae > 4572-13. The sequence continues at coordinate 41,087 of JAGPMT010000003.1, forward strand.
GTCCCCCAGACCCGGCAGGGCGATTAGATCTTCTGATGTTGAATGCATAAAGTCTACATAGCTTTTCATCATGTCATAGTTTTCTTCCAAAATTCTGCTGTCTCCGTACCATTGATAAATCTGCCAAGGCAGAAAAACGCCTGCAGCACCCCATTCCGGGCTGTAGCGAAATGGCCCATCATCAAAAACGGGATAATTGGGCGCTACCGTGTAAATTTTGCCGTTGGCATCTTGTGAATCCCGAATGTCTCGAATCTTTTTGGTGTAGAATGCTGCGATGTCATAATTCCAAAAAATAGCCGACCCCATCAGATAGCTCTGTTCAAGCCAGCCGAGTTTTTCACGATGGGGGCAGTCTGTCAAAACATGGGCCATATTGCTCTGCACAGCCCAGTCAATTAATTGGCAGATGTTATTGAACAATGCATTGGAGCATTCAAATGTCCCCGCCGGCGCAGAGGCGTTTCTTACCTGCACCGAGACCAATTCTTTGATGACCGGTAAATCATCAGGATTTAAAAAGCCGGCAGGTACAGCTCCGGCAACCTCAATATATTGATAACCGGTATATGTAAATTGAGGAGACCACGATTCCGGCCCGCCGCCTTTGAGGGTATATTCCCAATAATTCGGGCTGCCTATACGGGCTTGATTGACTCTCCCTTTGCCGTTGTTGGCTGTGCCTGTCTGACCATGCCGCTGCTCAGCGGGCGTTAGTCGAATGGTTTGCCCCGCTTTGCCTTCCACCATTAGGCGCGGAATGGATGACACATTCTGACCGAAATCGTAAACAAAGTATCCGGTCTCGGGTTCATCAACGCTAATGGGCCGAAGGACCTGCATCGTCTGCATGGGGGGAGCAATGAATGCCTTAAGCTGTCCGCCCGGTCCTGATGTTTGCTGGGCAGGCTGCCAGGTGCTGTCGTCAAATCCCGGCTGGTTCCAGCCATCCGGCAGACGGCGGGCATCATAACTGCTGCCCCCCAAAATGGCACAATGCGTTAAGGGGCCCGGCGTGTATTTCCAGGAATCATCTGAAACAATGATCTGATTTGATCCATCCTGATACTCAATGTGCGCCTGGACAATCAGTTTGAGGGGGCGATAAACATTTACAAAATGAATACGCCGGTCGCCTTTAGTAGTGTAAAAACCTTTACCGAGCATAACACCGAAAGTGTTATCCCCGCTTGTTAAGATACTTGTGATGTCAAATGTATTGTAATAAACGGTTTTTTCATAGACCGACCAGGCCGGATCGAGAAAATGGTTTCCGATTTTCTGACCGTTCAGAAAAAGTTCATAATGTCCCAACCCCGAGATGTGCACGATGGCGTTTTTTATGTTGGGTTTAACAGAAAAGTCCTTTCGGAAGATCGGCAAGGGGTATATAGAATTCACAAGGTCATTTTTACTGGCATTTTCCGCAGCAGGATTTCGCTGCTGAATCCAGTTGGCCTTCCATTCATCCGGCTGCATAATTCCCATAGACCAGCAAGCCATGGGGCTCCAATCGGACACCTTGCCGTTTTGGTCCCAAATCCTGACTTTCCAAAAGCAGTGTTGGCAAGACCGCAATTCCTGTCCGTTGTATTCCACATGGACAGACTGAGCGGAATAGACTTTTCCGCTGTCCCAGATATCTCCGATATCCTTTTGCAAAAAGGACTTTTCGGAAGCCACCAAAATCTGATAGCCGGTTTGTCGAACGCCATTTTCCGCCGACTGAATCGCCCAGCTCAACCGGGGAACTTTAACATCGATTCCCAGCGGATTGATCATATACTCACAGCGAAGTGAACCGATCGTAACAGCATGATTTTTTTGTATGCCAGAGAACACATCACGGCTGCAGCCGATGCCGGAACAGCAAATAATTGCAGCACAGAAAGCCGGTTGCAAAAGATAATTGATAATATACAAATATGCCTGAGCTGTTTTCTGGTATCTCATAAAGGTCCTTCTTTCGGCCAGATTTCATGTGCCCAAACAAAACCCATTGATGGGAGAGGGCAAGGATTCAATAAAACGGCCTCGAATTTGAACAAGCAGCAAATTTGATGGGCAGAGGCCGTAAATTACTATCAGCAAAATCCAGCAAAAAGTCAACTCTTTTCTTCTGCTGAATCTTCCTGTTTTGGGCTTGGCGGTGTGCTTTCCGGTGCAATCTGGTTATCATTCTGGGAATCGGTTAGGAGGAGCCAATTCGGCATCATCAGAAAGAAGGTGTCTTTGCATCATCATGTTTAACAGAAAAGGCGAAACGCCGCAAGAGTATTTTACAGCTGAGCCAGATCAATATGCAGTAATAGGTTGTGGGCAGACCCCCCTCAGTATGGTGATGTCCCTGCAATGGTTGCAATAACGGCAAAAGAAGAAGTGGAAGAAGGAAGATTAAAAAAGATACGCGACGAGCCGTCGGGAAAAACTTCTTTACCCTTGTGCTGCGAAGAGCTTATTTCGGCTACGCAGCCCATCAGGTGTCCGCAGCATATTTTACAACTAATATCCCCCGCTCATTGGCCGGGATTGGTCCGCCCACCCGGTAGCTACATAGGCAATGTCCGGGTCGCTTTCGGCAGGAGGTGCCCCCGCCATAAGACGAGGATAATCGTCGTTGAGCCCCGGACTGCCATAGTTGAGAGTGCTTGGATTTGAAAAAAAGAAGCGGACACGGTCTAACGTGTAAGACACCTGCCATTTATGAACCTCTGCATGTCCGTCACAGAAACCCAGAATGCCGCTGTCCCCATGATTAAAACCAATCGGATCCCGCCATTCCCAGAATCCATTTTCAGCCATGTTGTAAAAGTCCCATGTTCCCATATTCCAATTTCGGCCTTCGGCTTCCTCTACAAAGTTAAAACGCATCCCCGGTGCTTTGATGTTCATGAATTTTGTAACTCTTTTTATAGCGCGGGGACAGGAGTAGGTTCGAAAAATTTTACTGCCGTCGATTTTGCTTTTCCGCTGATTATCGGCGGGGCAATGATAGACATCCGGACTTTTCAAATAATCAAAGAGAGCCCCCTTTTCGATACCTCGAATTTCATCGTCATCTGTAACAGGATTATTCGGGCCTTCTCCCCCGTTGCACATGGTTCCATTCGGCCGGATCGGATCTACCACCCAGCCGATGAAGCGCGGATCATCATGACTTCCATCGATCTTGACCTTTGTGGGATTAGGATTAACCAGACGGCCGTCATTGTCTTCCTGGTACATATACCATGCCGCAGATAGATTTTTAGCGTTTGACAGACAAATTGCGGCGGCTGCTTTGCGTTTGGCCAAATTCAGTGAAGGGATAATGATCGACAGCAGAAGTGCAATGATGGCTATAACCACCAATAATTCAATCAGTGTAAAAGCCCTCATTTTCCGACGGTATGTTTTTGGAAGATTGTAACTAAAATTGAAATCATCCCACATCTCAGAATCTCCTCGTAATGGCAGCTCCTTCCAAATTCATTTTTTTAAAGAGTATGTGATACTCCGTCACATCAATTATATATTATCATACATCAAATCATTATATAAAAGAAAAAAAGTAATTTCCTGCCGGATTTATAGAATAACTTATCGTATTCATAGATTTATGATGCATTGATACCGTAATTTTTGGTATAAATTTCAATTAACAAAAACGGATAAAAATACCATTTCTTGCTCATATACATCTTGAATAAATCAGTCAGGTCAAATATGCGCAAGAAAAAAAATAATTTTGCGCATTCTGCTGATATATTGAAAATTGAAAAAAAATAGGTCTTTTTAAAGTTCGAAAGCCTTAAAATTAAGTTCCGATTGCAGCAGAAGATTTCCGGCAGTTCTATTGCTTCTGATTCAGCATTTTTTTGTTTGAATTGATGGTTTTGTCCCATTCCTGTTTTCCATAATTGATAGGAGGAATGCGGTTTGCCGGCAGCCCAGTTTTCACTGCTCCAATTCAACCGCATAGACAAATTTCAATAAAACCGCCCCATTCGGGAACTGGAGGACTGCACTGCCCAAATATGTTTGATACCAAATTAGGGAAACAGCTTTCAAGTAACAGGGATTGTCTGTTTTATAGCACCCCTCCAGTACCGCAGCAATTCTAAGAATGTGCTGAATTTTTTCAAAAATATGGGGAGGATTTTTCGATTTTCACAGAATATATTGGATTTTTAAATGCGTGATTGCTAAAACTAATTTGTCACAGCGATTGTCGGGATTCAGAAGGAGCCCAAAAAGGATAGAAGAGGAGTTAGGTTGAGTACCACGATAAGAGTAGCAAAGCTACGCTGTGAATATCTGATTAATCCTCTGGGGATTGATGAGAAGAAACCCCGATTGAGTTGGATTGTTGAATCGAATCGGCGGGGGACATACCAGTCTGCATGGCATGTGCGGGTAGCCTCTTGTACAGAATTGCTCGCTTCGGGCAAAGCTGATTTATGGGACAGCGGACGCACGGAAGACGACCGCTCGATACATATTGTCTATGAAGGAGTGCCTTTGACTTCCCGACAGACCTGTTATTGGCAGGTGCAAATCTGGGATGACCGGGGGATCTCTGCGGTATCGGATGCAGCGGTCTGGACAATGGGCCTGCTCGAAGAAGGCGATTGGAAGGCGGACTGGATTGCGGCAGGTCCGGATTACCTTAATAGCGCCGGTTACGCAATAAAACCAACCCTGACCGAACCCGGAACCCCGCCTTGGTTTCGCAAGGTTTTTGCGGTCAGGAATTCCATTCGCAAAGCCACCCTCTATGCCAGTGCCCGCGGTTTAGCGGAACTGTATCTAAACGGCAGACGCATCGGGAACGATATCTTCGTGCCGGAATGGACGGATTATGACAAACGCATACACTACCGCACTTACGACGTAACAGAAATGATTCAGAAGGGGGATAATGTTCTTGGTGCTGTTCTGGGCGACGGCTGGTACAGCGGGTATGTCGGCTGGCAGGAAACACGCGGCCGGTATGGGCTTGAAACCAGTTTGCTGATTCAATTGGAAATAATGCTGGCTGACGGGGCAACGCAGATCATAACGACAGATAATTCGTGGAAATGTGCGGCCGGACCAATTCTGTCATCGGATTTTATGATGGGTGAAATTTATGATGCCCGCTACGATCTGGTCGGCTGGGACAAGCCGGATTACGATGACACAGCATGGTCGGAGGTCAGGAATGTGCCGCCGCCGAATGTTCCGCTGGTTGCACAGCGATCGGAACCGGTCCGAATGATTGAAACGATCAAACCTGTCTCGGTTCACAAAAGCGCCCCCGGCACTTGGATTTACGATCTCGGCCAAAATATTACCGGCTGGGTGAGACTGACCATTGATGGGCCTGCAGGAATGCGTATCACACTCAGGCATGGAGAACGCCTCAATCCTGACGGCACGCTCTATACCGAAAATCTCCGCCGGGCGAAAGCCACAGATGTCTACATATTAAGCGGCCGGGGCAAAGAAGTCTGGCAGCCGCATTTTACATTTCATGGATTTCAATATATAGAGCTTAGCGGCCTTGATGCCCAGCCGCCGGACGGTACCGTTATCGGCTGCGTTATTCACTCCGCGCTGTCTCCTGCCGGGCGATTTGAATGTTCCCATGCCGGCATCAACCGGCTATGGCTCAATATTCTCTGGAGCCAAAAAGATAATTTTCTGAGTGTCCCGACCGACTGCCCCCAGCGGGACGAACGCTTGGGCTGGACTGGTGATGCACAGGTTTTTTCACGCACGGCCAGCTATAATATGGATGTTGCTGCATTTTTTACAAAATGGATGATTGATGTCGAAGATGCCCAAACGCCGGAGGGTATATTTCCTGATACAGCACCGCGCCTGCGGGAAGGAGCCAATTTCGTCGGTCTTGACGGCCTTGGGGGTGCTGCAGGTTGGGCGGATGCCGGGATTATAATTCCGTGGCTTCTGTGGCGGGTTTATGATGATACCCGTATCATAGAACGTCACTATGATGCGATGGCCGCCTGGCTGGACTATATCCGGCGAACGAATCCACACGGTATCCGCAGCAAGGAACTGGGCAACAATTATGGAGACTGGCTTTGTATCCCCTCCGATACAACATTCCGGGCCCAGTCGCCGATGAAAACGCTTCTGGCTACCGCATACTGGGCTGATGATGCGGCGAAATTGTCAAACATGGCCAAGGCCATCGGCCGCCAGCTGGATGCCGAACGCTTTCAAGAGATGTTTGAGTATGTTCGAGAGGCATTTCAAAAAGAATTTCTTCTGGAAGACGGCAGACTGACCGTCGATACTCAGACAGCATATCTGCTGGCGCTTGCATTTAATCTGTTGCCCCAGCAGGCAAGAGAACGGGCTGCTGAACATCTGGTTGAAAATATCAGAAACTGCAACTGGCATTTAAGCACGGGATTCATTGGAGTCAGTCATCTGAATCCAGTCCTGACAGCCATTGGACGGGCGGATGTAGCATGGCGGCTGCTGCTGAATGAGGATTATCCATCGTGGCTGTATCCGGTGCTTCACGGGGCGACGACGATCTGGGAGCGCTGGAACGGATGGACCGAAACAAAAGGATTTTTTGATCCTCAAATGAATTCTTTTAATCACTACTCGCTGGGATCGGTGGGGGAATGGCTCTTTCGATGTGCCGCGGGCATCGAACTGGATTCTCATCTGAATGGATTTAAAAAAGTGCTGCTTCGTCCCTTTCCGGGGGGCGGTTTAACCTATGCGGCAGCGGAATATCACTCTATACACGGACTGATTAAAAGCAGATGGCAGAAAGACGGCGATATTATCACCTATGATGTCGCCATTCCTGCTAATACATGCGGCCGTGTTTATCTGCCCAGTGTCCCTCGAACTCCTATTCTGGAAAGCGGCAGACCAGTGGAAGGGATACCAGAAATTAAGGCACTGGGACGCGACGGCCAATTTGCTGTTTTTGAAGTGCCTTCCGGTGCTTACCAGTTTAAGTGCCGATACCCCAACACCAGCGATAAATAGAACATGAATTACGTTCAGCCAATCTTAAAAGTATCAAGCTTGCTGATAGTGGTATTAACTGCAGCTGCCTGCAATCGGATGCAAACAGCTGTAAAGTCTGTTGCTGTACCGGATTGGGAAAATCAGCAGGTTAACCAGCGCAATCGCTTGCCTGCTCACGCCGCATTTGTTCCCTATCCGGATGAAGCGGCCGCTCGTAACTGCACTCCTGAGCTTTCTCCGTATTACCTGTCATTGAACGGATTATGGAAATTCCATTGGTCGCCTTGTCCTCAGAAACGGCCGCTGTATTTTTACCGGCCGGACTATAATGTTCGATCCTGGGATGCCATTGCTGTTCCCTCTAACTGGCAGATGCACGGTTACGATATTCCTATCTACACCAGCTCACAATATCCCTTCAAGGTTGATCCCCCCCGTGTAACGGGTACTCCTGAAAAAGGGTGGACAACCTACCGCAACCGCAATCCGGTCGGTTCCTATCGCCGGACATTTTCGCTGCCTCCAAGCTGGTCCGGCCGGCGTGTATTTCTGCATTTTGCCGGTGTCTCCAGCGCATTTTATGTCTGGATTAATGGGATCCGGATTGGTTACAGTGAGGGGAGCATGACGCCGGCGGAATTTGAAATAACACCCTATCTTCGTTACGGCGAGAATATTATCGCTGCAGAGGTTTATCGTTTTTCAGACGGCAGCTATCTTGAAGATCAGGATATGTGGCGTCTGAGCGGGATTTATCGCGATGTGTACCTCTACTGTACGGCTGCTGTGCGGATAGCCGATTTTGCCGTTCGGACAGAACTGGATTCGGACTATATCAATGGCCGGATCCTGATTCAGCCAAAGCTTCAGGGAAGCGGTGATCAGGATATGGCCGGTTGGACCGTACAAGCTCAATTATATGATCCCTCTGGAAATCCGGTGTGGGACAGCCCCTTAAGCCGCAATGCGTACGAGATTCTCAATCCCGGTTTCGAGGCAGCAATACTGGAGCAGCGGACCCCTCAGCGAGGTCCTGCTGAATTTGGATGGCTCAGCGGAGCTGTAAAAAATCCAGAAAAATGGACGGCTGAAAGCCCGCGGCTTTACACTCTTGTCCTGACATTACATACTGACCGGCAGGAGGTTATCGAAGCCGTTTCCTGCCGGGTGGGCTTTCGCCGAATTCAGATAAGAAACGGTCAGCTTTTAATCAATGGCCGTCCTGTTCGCCTGTACGGCGTCAACCGGCACGAGCATGATCCTGATACAGGCCGTACCCTGTCACTGGAGCGGATGGTGCAGGATATAACTTTAATGAAGCAATTCAATATCAATGCTGTCCGGACATCCCACTATCCCAACGATCCCCGCTGGTATGATTTGTGTGATCAGTATGGGCTGTATGTGATGGATGAAGCCAATATTGAAAGCCATGGACTTTTTGGATATCTGGCCAATGATCCCACTTGGAGTGATGCATTTTTGGACCGCGGCATCCGTATGGTCCAGCGGGATAAAAACCATCCCAGTGTTATTTTCTGGTCACTGGGTAATGAAGCCGGCTATGGGCCAAATTTTGCGGCTCTGGCGGCGTGGATTCGGCAAGCTGATCCGACCCGTCCTATCCATTATGAGGGAGCACAGGCCGATGCACAGGACAAAAACGACCCCCGTGATCCGGATACTGTTGATGTTATCAGTCGAATGTATCCGCGGGTTCACGAGTTGTACGATTCCCTGCGCGATAAACGCTGGCCGAAAATCCTGCAGATTGCACAGGATCCGCGAGATGATCGCCCTGTCTTGATGTGCGAATATGCCCACGCCATGGGCAATGCTGTCGGCAATCTGCGGGAATATTGGGACGAGATTTATGGACATCCTCGCATGATTGGCGGCTTTATCTGGGACTGGGTGGATCAGGGGCTGCGGAAGAAAACTGCCGTCGGGCAGGACTATTTTGCTTACGGAGGCGATTTCGGCGACCAGCCGAATTCAAAGGACTTTTGTCTCAATGGTCTGGTCTTTTCCGACCGCACCCTGACGCCGAAAGTCTGGGAAGTCAAGAAGGTTTATCAACCGGTACGCATCGAATCTGTCGATAACAGCATCGGCCGCCTGCGTTTAACGAATTTATACAGCTTCACGAATCTCAATACATTGCAGCCGCGATGGAATCTGATGTGCGACGGTATAGTACAGCAATCCGGCATCTTGCAGAGCATTGATCTTGCACCCGGACAGCAGACAGAAATCACTCTGCCGGTTCCGGCAGCTGATTATTCGGACCCGAAAGGGGAAATCTGGCTGCGGCTGAGTTTTCATTTAAAAGAAAAAACTCTTTGGGCACCTGCTGGTCACGAAGTCGCCTTCGAGCAGATAGCGCTTGCGGAACGGAAACCCCCCGTACAAATTGACATTGCTACCTTGCCGAGTATAACTGTAATCGAAAAAGAAGACGGCGTGTGGATCCAAGGCGAAGCTTTCAGGGCCGTATTCGGCCGCTCTGAGGGCACTCTGATTTCGCTGGTTTATGATAACAGGGAAATATTGTCTCAGGATGCCGAAAGCCCGCCGGGACCCGTTCTGCAGGTTTGGCGGGCGCCGACCAGCAATGATAAAGCGTTCGGTAAAGGACGGGCCTACGATTGGAAACAAGCCGGACTCAATCAGCTGACCTGTAAAGCGGAACATTTTCAAATCAGCCATCGGGGACCTACGCACATTCAAGTCAGGACAACATCGGCAGTTGCTGCTCCTGATCATAACGGCATTAGGCTTCAAACCACTTGGACCGTGTTTGGAAATGGCGTAATCGATATGGACAGCCGATTTGAACCGTTTGGCCAGCTGCCTCCGCTGCCGCGTCTGGGTGTTGTTATGCATATCGCCCATGATTACACGATATTCCGCTGGTATGGGCGAGGTCCGCATGAGAACTATCCGGATCGCTGCTATGGTGCTGAAGTAGGAATCTGGTCTGGAACAGTGGAGGAACAGTATGTTCCCTATCCGCGTCCACAGGAAACCGGCACCAAAACCGATATTCGCTGGCTTTCATTGACGGATGCTCAGGGGCATGGTTTGCTTGTTGTTGCAGATCAGCCGATTGCTGCGTCGGCTCTTTATTATACAGCAGGTGATTTGGAAAAAGCTGAGCATGCCTATGAACTGACACCCCGCCGGCAGGTCATCCTGTCTCTGGATGCGCGTCACAGCGGCCTTGGCAACGGCAGCTGCGGTCCCGGCGTGCTGCCCCGCTATGAAGTGCTGCCGGAACCGATTGAGATGAAACTGAGCATCCGACCCTGTCGAGCTGGGACCAAGCAGGAAATTGCCGAATCAGCAAGGAGATTGTATTATGAATAAATTATGGTTTATCCATACGCTGTGTGCAGCTGTTTATCTGAATGTCTATGCGATTGGTGCAACTGACAAGATCCGGCCCCATGTAAAACTGACGGATACGGGCATTGAGGATGTAAAATGGACGGAGGGTTTTTGGGCCGACCGCTTTAGAGTTTGTCACGAAGTGATGATACCCAACATGTGGGATCTTCTGAAAGATGCCGGCATCAGCCATGCCTACGCCAATTTTTTGGTTGCCGCGGGTCTTCAAGAAGGCAGGCACCGGGGCCCTAAATGGCACGACGGCGATTTTTACAAGTGGCTCGAAGCAGCGGCATTCGTATATGCTGTAACAAAAGATGAAAAGCTGAATCGGCTCATGGATGAAATCATCGACGTAATCGGAAAAGCCCAGCGGAAGGACGGGTATATCCACACGCCGGTAATCATCGCCGAAAAACAATCGGAGCAAAATACAGAGTTTCAAAATAGAATGGACTTCGAGACTTATAACATGGGACATTTGATGACCTGTGCGGCGATGCATTATAAAGCCACAGGCAAAAAAACGCTGCTTGAGATTGCCTGCAGGAGCGCGGATTATCTTTGCACGGTTTACCAAACCCGCCCCGAAAATCTGGCAAATAATGCCATCTGTCCTTCGCATTATATGGGGCTCTGTGATTTGTATCGTGTGACCGGGCAGCTGAAGTATCTGGAACTTGCCCAGAACCTGATCGATATCCGCTGGATGGTGAAGGAAGGTTCCGATGACAATCAGGATCGCATTCCTTTTTACCAGCAGCGCGAGGCGGTCGGGCATGCCGTTCGCGCCAATTACTTGTACGCCGGTGCGGCTGACATTTTCGCCGAGACGGGCAATGACTCCTTATGGAAACCTTTGGAAAGCATCTGGCGGGATATCGTGACCCGGAAAATGTATGTCAATGGCGCTACCGGCGCGCTCTATGACGGTGCGTCGCCGGACGGGTCCAAAGATCATCATTCCATCCAGCTTGTCCATCAGGCCTATGGCCGTGCGTATCAGCTGCCGAATCTGACGGCGTATAATGAAACCTGTGCTACCATTGGTTTTGTTCTCTTCAATAAGCGCATGCTCGACATTACAGCCGATGCCCGCTATGCAGATATTTTGGAGCTGGCATTCTATAACGGCATCCTGTCCACCATCAGTCTGGATGGAAAAGAATTTTTCTACACCAATCCCCTTCGCGTTGTTCAGGATGAACCCTTTGAAATGCGATGGTCACGGCAGCGCCAGCCCTACATCAGCTGCTTCTGCTGTCCGCCCAACACCGTACGGATGATTGCCGAATCCGCCCGCTATGCGTACAGTATTTCAGAAGCAGGATTATATGTTCATCTTTATGGCAGCAATACCTTGGATACGCAGCTGGCAGACGGTTCGCCAATCAAGCTGCGTCAGCAAACGAATTACCCTTGGGAGGAAACCATTCAAATAACAATGGAAAAGGCCCCCGCTTACCAAACTGCTTTATTTTTACGCATTCCCGGCTGGGCGAAAGAAGCGCGAGTAGAGATTAACGGCAAACCGGCTGGAGAAATGCCCAAGCCGGAGTCTTATTTCCAGATTCAGCGCCGCTGGGCAGCCGGTGACCAAGTCCGGCTTGTTTTGCCGATGCCCGTTCAGTTCATTGAGGCCAATCCGTTTGTTGAGGAGGCCCGCAATCAGACTGCTGTCAAGCGGGGCCCCATTGTGTATTGTCTGGAATCGGCTGACCTGATGGATAATGTGAAGCCGATGGATATCGCAATCGGCCGGAAACAGAAACTTACAAGCCGGTTTGACCCATCCCTGCTGGGCGGTGTAGTGGTTCTGGAAGGTATAGCGATGCAGCGGATCGGACAGCCGTGGCAGGATGTGTTGTATCGTGAAATCTCAGAACAAGACCCCCGTCCATTGAATATTCGCTTGATTCCGTATTATGCATGGGGCAATCGGGGCAAGGGCGAAATGACAGTCTGGATGCCTATCTATTAATCTGCAGAAAAAGGAAGAAAACAAGAGATGGAACAAAAAAGCCAATCGGTTACTCCTTTCAAGGATATTGTAAACTATTCCATCGGCGAAGGGGCAACTTCGATTTCCATGAACGGGGTTAATAACTTTGCTATGCTGTACTATGCAAAAGTACTCGGGATGGATGCTAAATATGCGGGTATGGCATTGGGTCTGACATTGCTTTGGGATGCTGTCTCTGATCCTATTATGGGACATCTTACAGACAATACCCGCAGCCGTTTCGGCAGGCGGCATCCGTATATGTTTTTCGGCGGATTAGCCACAGCAGCCGCCTTCTTTTTTCTATGGTTTGTTCCCGATTTTTTCAAACAGCCGGCCTTTCTGTTCGGGTATTTGGTTGTTATCAACTTGATATTTCGGACAGCGATGACAGTTTTTCTGGTGCCCTACACCGCTTTGGGTTTTGAAATCTGCACGGAATACGAAGGCCGGTCGAGGCTGCAGAGCGTCCGTTATTTTGTTAATCAGGCGGTCAATTTCTTTTTCGGTGCTATGGCATGGATTCTGTTCTTCCCGGACAGGACCAATCAGGACGGCAGCCGGTTAGATGGGACCCATATTGCTTCCAATTACTTCAATATGAGCATTATTCTGACAATAACCACAGCCGTTTTGATTCTATATTGCGTTTATTTTACACGCCGGTATGCCGCCGATACCAGATGTATTAAAACCCACAACAGCTTTAAGTCATTTTTGTCGGATTTTGCTCAGACGATTTCCGATAAATATGCTCTGTACGTCTTCCTATTTATCGGGATTGCTCAGTTGGGCATGATGGTGGTTGCACAAGTCCAAATGTTCACATATGTTGACTTTATGAAGTTTACGGCCTTTCAGAAGACCGTTGTTCACGGAGCCGGCATGATTGCCTTTGGGCTGGGCGCTTTGCTGCAGGCACAGCTTGTTCGCAGATACGACAAGAAGCAGGCTGGCTATGCGGGTGTGTTTTTCTGCATATTCGGGAATGCAATGCTCTGGATTATCTTCTTGGGCGGACTGCTGCCGCCGGAGACCTATTGGGCAATCGGGAAGCTGCGCTTGCCGGTTTCCGTTATTATGTTTGGTATTTTTCAGGGTATGTGGTGGGGGGGATGCGGTATGCTGATTCCGTTGTCTACTTCGATGATTGCCGATATTTCGGAAATTCATCAGCTGAAAACCGGTATTCTGAAAGACGGCAGCTATTCGGCTGTGTTCAGCTTTGTGCTCAAATTTGCCATGGCGGTGGGGATGTATGTCAACGGCTGTCTGATGAATTGGGTGGGATATGTGTCCGGGGTGGAAAACCAGACACCCGATGTGATTCGCAAGCTTGCTATGCTTACTTTTACAGTCGGACCGATTGTGATGGCGGCGGCACTGCCGATTTTAATCCTGTACCCGGTCAATCGAACTTTTATGACCCAAATTAAAGAGAAAATGGAGGTGCATTCATAACAAAGAACTCCATATTGTACTAAAAAGCGGGCGGCTTAGTGTGTTCGAGAGGAAATAGCAGCATGATAAAAAAACTAAATTCCATTCGTAATATGCCTATCAAAGCCTTGGAGGATATTGCACGGCAAATTCGAATCGATATTATCACCATGATTTACAAAGCCGGTGATGGTCACCCGGGAGCATCGCTTTCGGTGACAGATATAATCACAGCCCTGTATTTTGATGTCATGAATGTGGATCCGGCCCATCCTGAAAAACCCGATCGTGACCGTTTTATCCTATCCAAGGGACATGGCTGTCCTGCACTCTATGCAGCGTTGGCTGGGAAAGGATATTTCTCACGGGATGAACTGCCGGGTTTGCGAAGCTTAGAGTCCATGCTGCAGGGACACCCGGATATGAACAAGACTCCCGGGATCGACAGTACATCCGGTTCGCTGGGTAATGGCGTGGGGGTGGGTTTAGGCATGGTTTTAGCCAGCCGCATCACCGGTCAAGACTACTTTACTTATGTTGTTACAGGTGACGGGGAGATTCAGGAAGGCGTGGTCTGGGAAGCAGCGATGGCTGCCTGTAGGTATAAAGCCGGGCGTTTGATTGTCTTTGTGGATAACAATGGAAGACAAAGCGGCGGTCTGGTAGACGAAATCAGCGGACTCTATCCCATTCTGCCCAAATGGGAGTCCTTCGGCTGGCATTGTCAGGAGATTGATGGACATGATTTTAGCCAGATTCTCGATGCCGTTGAAAAGGCTCAGGCCTGCACAGACAGACCGTCTGTGATTCTGGCCCATACTATCAAGGGCAAGGGCATTCCCTTTATGGAGGACGACAATTCGTGGCATAAGCGCGTCCCTACTGCCGATGAATACCGAGAGGCTATGCGTATCTTGGGAGGCCCCTATTTATGATGAGGATGGGAAATACCCGAATCGCTTTCATTGAAACGATGGCCGAACTTGCCCAACAGGATTCCAAAGTCGTTCTGGTCTGTGCCGATTCGGTGCTGGTGGTCAAGGGAAAATCCTTTGCCCAGAAATACCCAAATCGCTTCATTGATGTAGGTATTGCCGAACAAAATGCTGTGGCCTGTGCCTCCGGGATGGCTGCATGCGGTCTGATTCCCTTTGTGGCCACCTATGCAGGATTCATTACTATGCGGGCCTGCGAACAGGTACGTACTTTTGTGGCTTATCCGGGGCTTAACGTCAAGCTGATCGGCGCCAACGGCGGCATCGGAGCAGGGGAGCGTGAAGGGGTAACGCATCAATTTTTTGAAGATCTTGGAATCATGCGCACAATTCCTGGTTTTACCGTGGTGGTGCCGGCGGATACAGAGCAGGTAAAGCATGCGACGCGCGCAATTTACCAAATCAAAGGTCCGGCTTATATGCGTATCGGCAGCGGGCGTGATCCGATTGTGGACTGCGAGAATGTCCCCTTTGAGCTGGGCAAAATCCGTATTCTGGCTGACTATGGTCGTGATATTATCCTCTTTGCTTGCGGCTTTGTGATAAATCGGGTCTTGCTGGCGGCTGAGACTCTCTCTCGGGAAGGCATCAAGGCAGCAGTGGTGGACGTTCCCACCCTCAAGCCGCTGGATCATAGCGGGATTGTCCCGCTTTTGTCACAGGCGGCAGCTGCCGTAACTGTTGAAGATCACAATATTATCGGCGGACTGGGAAGCGCCATTGCAGAATTGAGTGTTTCCGCATGTCCGGTTCATCTGTGTCGTTTGGGTGTGCCGGACATCTTTACCCGATCGGGGCATCCGGAACCATTGCTGGATTACTACCATATGGGAGTAAAAGATATTGTCGATGCGGCCAAAACCGCAATCAAAAGGAGGGACGCAAAAGCATGAAGAAGAAACGCCTGACCCTGATTCATACCTCAGGCATGATGGTTCCGGTGTTTAATGAGCTCTGCCGAGAATTGCTGTCTGATGTCGAAGCGGTCCATATGGTCGATGAAAGCTTACTCAAAGATATTCTCAAAGACGGCTGTCTGAGCAAGTCAACGGCCCGCCGTGCGGTCAATCTTATTCTGTCTGCCGATCAGGCAGGGACGGACGCAATTCTAGTGACCTGTTCGTCCTTGGGGAGGGCGGCAGAAGTAGGGCGTGAATTGGCTGAATCTCTGGTGATGCGGGTGGATGAGCCGATGGCAAGCAAAGCTATTGAAATTGGCAAGCGAATCGGTGTGATTGCGACTTTGCCGTCTACCTTAAATCCAACGGTTGAGCTTCTTCAGAGACAGGGAAAGGGAAACATCGAGATCATCGCAAGACTATGCAGAGGGGCCTTTGAGGCAGTTGTTTCAGGAGATGCAGCAAGGCACGACAAAATCGTCGCTGAGAGCATCCTTGCACTGACAGACCAAATTGATGTTATTGTTTTAGCACAGGCCTCTATGGCACGCGTAGTCAGTACTTTGCCTGCAGCAAAAGTGACAGTGCCGGTCCTTGCCAGCCCCAGACTGGCGATTGAGCATTTGGCTCGGGAGCTGGCGTGATGGAAGCGGTTCAGAAAGCGGCGCTGGGATTTTTTTTTACAGCTCTGCTTGTTGGATTGATTGCGTGGGCAGGCAGTAACGAGGCAATCGCCAAGGGTGCCGGCACCATTGCTGCCGCAGCGCTGCCGGTGGGACTGGGTGCTGTTCCAATCCTGCGCGGCTATCGGTTTACTGCATGGATCGCAGCGGCTGTAATTTGTCCGCTGCTTGTCCCGCATGTGTTCCTTAATCCGCAAATTACCGAGACCTTTTCGATTAATATAAACCATCCTTGGGCGGTATTGATGATTATTCAGCTGGTGATGTTCGGGATGGGTACCCAGATGAGCATCCGGGACTTTGCAGGGGTAGTCAAGATGCCGTACCCGGTCGCCGTGGGTTTAGTTTGTCAGTTCACAATTATGCCGCTGGTGGGTTTCCTTTTGGCAAAGGTGTTCGGATTTCCGCCGGAAATCGGTGCAGGACTTGTGCTGATCGGCTCCTGTTCCAGCGGGCTGGCATCGAATGTGATGGCGTATATGGCGTGCATCAACCTGCCGCTGTCGATCACACTGACGGCCTGTGCTACCGCATTGGCCCCTTTTATAACACCTTTTTGGCTGACGACTCTGAATACCGGCATCGAGAAAAATTTTGAGTTCGTCGATGCTATGATGTCCATTTTCAAGATTGTTATTGCTCCAATTGGCGCGGCAATGGTCCACGACCTGCTTAAGCATGCCGGACATACTCGAAAGAGGGTTGTGTATGGAATTGCCGCAGCCGGCGGTTTGTGGCTGCTGTTCCTTGCGGGAGGGGGCTGGAAAGTTATCACGAAAACTTTCCCAGTTCCTGTTTTGACGAATTGCGTCACGGTGGTCAGCTTCCTGCTGGCCGCAGTTCTGGCGGGTGTGATTTATCATTTTATTGCACTGAAAATACGCAGATTGGACAGTTTTATGCCGCGATTGTCGATGTTCGGAATCATCTATTTTACGGCAATCGCAACTGCTTCGGGGCGTAATGAACTGCTGACTGTCGGGCTGCTGCTGTTTGCTGCGGCGGCAGCACACAACCTCATAGGTTATTTGTTAGGCTACTGGCTTAGTCGGCTGTTGGCTCTGGAGAAAAGTGATGCCCGTACAGTGGCTATCGAAGTCGGGATGCAAAATGGCGGGATGGCTTTCGGCATCGCCAGCGATTTGGGCAAGCTGGCTACGTTGGGGCTGGCCGCAGCCATTTTCAGCCCGTGGATGAATGTATCCGGATCGATTCTTGCCAATTTCTGGCGCAAGCATCCGATAAAAGATAACCGCACCCATTAATCCAGCGTATGACCTGCGGCCAGCCAATTCAAATACTCTTCAAGGTTGGTGTATCCATCGCTATCCGGATCGATTGTGCCGTCTGTGGGATCATGGGGATTTAAGTGTTGGCGTATTTCCCATTTGTTGGGCATACCGTCGCCGTCCGTGTCCCAGTCGGCGGGACGATGGATTTCCGGGTAGTCTTCCCAGCCGCCGACATCTTCTTGGGAGTCCGGAAGTCCGGGCAGCTGGGATTTGCTGCCCTTATAGATAGCGGTACCCTCACGCACCTCCTGAATCACACGCTTATCGTGATCATCCAGTACGGGTACATTGCAGCCCACATCAGCCAGCACGTTTTCATAGGCCTCTTTGGCACTGTGTGTTCTGACATAGGATTCGAAAAAGGGTTTGGAAACTGTCACTGGCGCATCCTGATGGCCACGTATGTGCATCCCTTTAAATGGTCCTTCGGGACCTTCCGGTCCGGCAATACCCTCCATCATGTTGCCTTCCACGTAGTACTGCTGCGGTCCAAAGGCAGGATTTTCGAATTGCGGATTAAGGTAGGTCAGGATTTGCGATGCCGGGCCGGGCTTGTAATAGTTATTGACAAACTGGACTTCTTTGGCACCGCCGTCGGTAGTGCGATGGTTCCAGTTATAGACCACCATATTGCGGATGTCAAGGCGTCCGGCGTGGCGATTGGCTTGGTCGACGCCGCCGGCTAAGGACCAGTTGCGTCCGGCATTGTGGGCCAGCAGGTTGTGGTGGAAGCTGCCGATGTTCCCGCCGATGGAGCCTGCATAGCCGTGGCCGGTTCCGCTGCTGTAGTGGGAATGGCCTGCAATATTGAGAGCCTCGGAAATCAGGCTGCGCTGTAACGTAATGTTGCCGGCCCCGCGTGAACTGAATGCTTCGTCAATGCTCCAGGAGATTGAGCAGTGGTCCACGATGCAGTCATTGCAGCCGGCAAGACCCATTCCGTCCATTGTCTGGCCGGTCAGGTCTCCCAGACGCAGGCGAATGAACCGCACCACTGTATCGCGACCGCCCATGCCGCCGAAGGTATAATTGCGCAGACAGATGCCTTTGCCGGGCGCTGTTTGTCCTGCAATGGTGAGATATTCGTTTTCGCTGCGGAAAATGAGTTTGGAGTTCAGACTAATAAGCCCGGAAACATCAAAAACAACGGTACGCGGCCCTGTGGATTCAACGGCCTCTCGCAGAGACCCGGGTCCGGAATCGTTGAGGTTGGTTACATGAAGCACGCGGCCGCCGCGGCCGCCGATTGCAAAGCGGCCGTATCCCTCAGCGGTGGGAAAAGCACGATGGCGAACACGGAACAGCCAAATATCCCCGCGTGTGATATTGCCTTTGTTATCAATTGAATCGACTCTCCATGCGTAGTGAAGCAGTGAATTGTGTGGTACGATAGAAGCAGAATAAGAGCTGCCGGATACCGAGGCGAGGGGTTTTGCCGCGGTGTCCAATTTGCTGACCGCGGCATCGGCTTGAAGGTCCCAAGCCATATAGATATTATGACTGACTGCTGATTGGGCGGGTGTCCAGCTCAATGTTACCTTGCCGTCGTCGCCATTGGCGTGTCGTTCATAATTTGCCGGCTGCGGCTTGAGTGCCTTTTTGTTTGGGTCCGAAGTATCCAGCGCAAATCCATTGAGAATAACGCAGTCACCATCCAGAGCAGTGATACGAACAACAACGGGTTCCCCGGATCGGGCTTCGAATTCGATAAAGGATGCTGCTGTCTCATCGTTGTGCTGTAATTGGCCGGAGGTGGTTTTAATACCCCCTGCTTTGCGGTCGCCAATGGAAACAGAGTAGATTCCGGCGGCGTTTTGGAAGGCGTGATGATAACCCACAAACGTATGCGGACCGGCAGCGAGTCCTTCGATCTGAAGTTCCATAACCGCCGGCTTGACGCCGGCGGCGACAGCCCCGTCAGCTCCGACCGTAATCCCATTGACAACGAGCGATTTATTGCCGGACAATTCAATCGACCCGCTGGGTGCACGCAGACTGACAGTCAAATTACCGAAAGACCGTTTCATATCCCCGCCCGCAGGACACCAGTTTTCCCACCCCTCCGTGCGCATATCCTGACGGCTGTCACAGTTGATATCTACGCGCAGGGGATTTGCTACCGATGAAACTGTTAAAACCGCTGTTAGCACAAGAATCACGGCTGACAAGTGATGTTTCAAGGCTATCTCCTTTCCTGTCAATCTCATTTACACCGTAAAAGGCGAGCCGGAACAGATAAATTAAACAGCATCAGAAGAAAACCATTAGCTGATAATATCGACATTGTTATCAAAATTAGTATAGTCCACCTTTTGGCGGGGATTGGTGCCGTTGAGATATTCTTCGATATTGGTGTACCCATCCTGGTCTGCATCCTGACTGCTGTCGGAGGCTGAAGATGGATCCAAGTTATATTTTTCCTCCCAATCGTCAGGCATGCCGTCTAAGTCCCTGTCGGATGGGACTTGATCGGGTGAAAATGTATATTCCGGAAATCCGCCAACCTGATTAGGGTCACTGATAATGCCGTTGCCGGCTGTAACTTTGCCGGTTCGCACCATTTCAACTACGCGTTTGTCCACGGCATCACGGCGGGGGAGTGTGGCGCCGGATTTTGCCAGTACGTCCCTGAATGCCTGCAGTGCTGTCTGCTGATTCACCGGCCAGCCTTCAAACGGACTGTTGACCCGTGCCATATCCAGAGTGCCCACCCCTTCCAGCAGCAGCATACCCTTCCAGTTGTCAGCGGTTACCTCAGGATATCCTTCTACGATATTGCCGGCCACATACCATTTGCCCGGGCGTTTGCCGGCTGGAGGATACCAGCTGCAGTTTTTGAACCGGTTCCCGGGGGAGTACATATCACGCTGTTCGATTCTGGCGATTATGCTTAACATATTGTCATTGGTTGCAGGTCCCGGCTTAAAGTAGTTATTAATGATATTAATAAGCGATGTCTCATCACCGCCGTCGATGGTCCGATGACGCCAGTTGAAGATAACATTGTTGCGAAAGTCAAACTCCCCGCTCATACCAATAGAGGGATTGCGTCCGGTGTTGCATGCAAACAGGTTATGATGAAACGTCGCATCATGGCCTCCCCAAGTCCCGCCGAATTCATGACCCGGTTTCATCCCTTCGCTGGAGATGCAGTACTGAATAGTCAGATTTCTGGCGGGAGTTTTGACCGATATCGTTGCTGCCGGATTTTGAGGATCGGGGTATTCCATCATCGCGCGGTAAAGCGAGAGGTTTTCATCCCGTCCCCAACTGGTCGAACAATGGTCCACAATCACATGATGGTGCGGGTGTCCGCCGATATTGTCTGATCCTTGACCTCCGGAGGTAATCCCCCGGCGAACGCGCAAGTGCCGCAGAATCACGTTGTAGGTATTAATGTCCAATGAACCGTGTGCGATGCAGATGCCGTCGCCCGGAGCGGATTGTCCAGCGATAGTGATGTGCGGATGCGTAATGGTGAGGTTGGATTGAAGCTGGATGATGCCCGCTACACGGAAAACCACGATCCGCGGTCCTTCGGTTTCGATTGCAGCACGCAGACTTCCGGGGCCGCTGTCATCCAGGTTTGTTACAAGAATGACTTTGCCCCCGCGGCCGCCTGTAGCGAACATGCCTCCGCCCCATGCACCGGGAAAAGCGGGAATTTCAGCTGGCAACAACGGCGGCAGAGGAGGAACCATGCCGGGTTTGGGCTCCTGGACTGCGGCGGATTGATTTTCCTCTTGGGCTTGCACCAGACCAATGAACAGAAAAGCCGCTACTAGCACAGCATCCAGCCATCTTAATACAGCACTCTTCTTCACAATCGCCTCCCAATCTTTTTTCTTGATAGCATTCAGGAGATTCGGATTTGCAGATAAGTCCTGTTGGATTGCAGGAGATTGTTTTAATTATCGCTTTCCAACCTCAAATTAGCAGTGTGCAACCGCAAATATTCCAAATCTCCAATTATAAAGAACCGTATCAGAAGTTAACTGCTGTGTAATTGATGAGCTGCACGATACTCACGCGGCGTGCAGCCGCAAAGCTGCTTAAAGGAAGCATTGAATCGGCTCAAAGAATTGAAACCCGATTCATAAGCAATGTCCAAAATCTTATTATTTGTTGTTACCAGCATTCGCTGTGCATGCTGAACACGGTACTGGGTAATAAAATGATTCAGCGTAACCCCAAATGTTTTTCGAAACAGATCCGCAGCGTAATCGGGATGAAGTTTTACTTCCTTGGCAATATCAGCAGTGCATATATTTTTTGTGTAATTCTGTGCAATAAACTTTGCTATACACTCAATTTTGCTGACACTCTGCGTTCCTACCGGTTTGGAGCTGCTGTTTGAAGTTCCTGAAGCAAATGCATTGCTGGCAATTAAATTAGCGGCAAGCCGCAGCAAACGTGCTTTTATTTCAAGCAGCACAATTTCATGACAATGTTCCGAATGATGCGTCATATCCTGATACCATTGCTCAAATATCTGGCGATCGGGGTATCCTGCAGAGAGCTGCTGATTTTCCTGAAGCAGCTGACCATTCAGCAGCTGTGTAATAAAGGGACTTGGAAGGTCCCAGCTAAGCACCCAAGGAAGGGGCAGCGTGATCACAAAGTAGGAATCAATATCTTCATAGTCTACAATTTGGTGCGGCGTAGCGGCCCAGAATACGGCTGGCCTGCCGCCTTCCACAGTGACCCGTTCTCCCCAGAAAAGATATGTTAGCTGTCCTTGATCACAATAATTTAATTCAATCTCGTTGTGCTTGTCCGGCCGGTACATCAAAACCGGTTCCCAGCGTTCACAGGTAAAACCATACGGGGTAAATTCCTTGCGTTTAGGATCAAAATGGACCATGAACCTAAGAATATGGTAGATTATTATATAAATCAAGCGAAAATATTCTATTTTCTTGTAAATTTTTATTGTATGATTAGTGCAGACAGTTAAGCATATTGATTCACCAAAGTTTATAAAAATATAATTTTTGAC
Organism: Phycisphaerae bacterium; assembly: GCA_018052735.1. Taxonomy (GTDB): domain Bacteria; phylum Planctomycetota; class Phycisphaerae; order Sedimentisphaerales; family Anaerohalosphaeraceae; genus 4572-13. The sequence continues at coordinate 63,768 of JAGPMT010000003.1, forward strand.
TTAAAAAATATGGTTTTTTTAACACGATTTTATCGCATGACTCAGATAGACTACGATTCTGCTGAGATTAATTATATTGATTATAATGAGTTGTATTAAATCAGGAAGGATTGGTTTTTTGGGGAAAAGTCCCAAATCAATTTTTTTTTAATGGGTATATTTGATAAATGCTGGCCAATTTCATACTATATCTATAATGTCGAGATCGAATCAATCGATTGCTGTTCTCCAAGAAACATAAAAATTGGCTGAAAAGTCTGCTGGCGCGGATGGTCAATTTCGTTGGGATACAGTTCAATCTGTGGGACTATGTGTGGTGTGTTTATGATCAGGAACATGAGTTTGAAGAATATATTAGAATGGTTGCAGGGAGTTCCCAAAGGCAGCATCTTGCTGCAGGTCATCTCATGGCCTGTAATAAAAAGGAATCGGTTTTAGGTCGCAAACGCTAAATCTGGCCACGCATACGGCTGAACAAATGTTTGGCGGGTTGACTGCGGTAAAAGGAGTTTTTAAATTGTTTCAAAAACATATTCGATTTGCTGCTGCTGTTTATGCTTTGCACAAATGTGCTGATACTGCTGCAGCCAATCGTATGTACGGAACGTATAATATATTCAGTGTCTTGATCCATCGCGTATGGCGCTATAATATCAGTATGGGCGACTTGACAGAACTTAAGGAGGTCGTATGAACATAATGCAAAAGAAAATAACTTTTGGTGTCATTATCGGCACGCGTAATATTTTCAATGCCCATCTTGCCGCCAAACAAAGGCAAAAAATACTGAACCAGCTGGACCGGCTTGGATTCGGGTATGTTATTCCGGACGAAAAGGCCACTCGTGCAGGAGCAATTGAAACACGGGCAGACTCCAAAATCTGTGCTGAATTGTTCAAGGCACATCGAGATTTGATAGATGGAGTCCTGATTATTTTGCCGAATTTTGGCGATGAATTGGGTATTATCCAAACGCTTCAGTTGGCAAAGCTCGATCTGCCGGTACTGGTTCAGGCCTGCAATGATGAAATCAGCAAGGTCGATGTAAAAAGCCGGCGTGATGCATACTGCGGCAAGATATCCGTATGCAATAATTTATACCAATATAAGATCCCCTTTACCGACACTACCGAGCACACCTGCGATATTGACAGTGAGCTTTTTGCCCAAGACCTGAAATACTTCGGATTTGTCTGCCGGGTTGTTAAGGGCCTGAAAAATGCCCGCATTGGAGCATTTGGGACCCGGCCGGCGGCGTTTCAGACGGTACGTTACAGCGAAAAACTTCTTCAGGCGGCAGGAATTACGGTGGTGCCGATCGATTTATCTGAAATCTTTGCCCAAGCTCAAGCGCTGGATTCTTCAGCTGCGGCTGTCAAAAACAAACTGGCGGCCATCAAAGATTACGGCAGAATCCCCAAAGAGATAGCTCCTGAGGCGATTGTGAAACAAGCCAAATTATCGGTTGTGCTGGATAGACTGATGGAGGAAAACGAGTTGGATGCAAGCGCGATCCAATGCTGGAATTCTGTCGAAAACAATTACGGCTGTGCCGCGTGTCTGTCGATGTCCATGATGGGCCAGTGCTATATGCCCAGTGCCTGTGAAATGGATGTTACCGGTGTCATTTCGATGTATACCCTGCTGCTGGCTGGAGGCAATATTCCCGCGCTGCTGGATTGGAACAACAATTATGGAAACCAGCGTGATATGTGCGTGTGCACACATTGCAGCAACTACCCCAAAGATTTCATAGGCAGCGAGATTGAGATATCGAACCTGGATGTACTGGGGACTGTATTAGACCGTAAAAACTGCTTTGGTGCTGTTAAAGGCAAAGCGGTACCGGGGCCTATGACTTTCTTCCGACTATCCACAGATGATACCAAAGGGCGGATTAAATCCTATCTGGGAGAAGGAGTATTTACGAACGATCCGTTCGGAATGGATGGCGGGATTGCTGTCTGCAAGGTTAACAACCTGCGTCAGCTGCTTCGCTATATCTGTCAAAACGGCTATGAGCACCATGTCGGAATGGCTCGGGGGCTTAGCGCCAGAGTCATTTATGAGGCAGTATCAAACTATATGAAATGGGACATCTATTATCACAACGGTCAGAAATATAATGAATCCATTCAATTTATCTGCGGACAAAATTGCTGAAAAAGCAAAAGAAATCCGAAAAAAGATAATTCAGACCAACGTCCATGCCGGACAGGGACATACCGGCAGCGACCTGTCGGAAACGGATATTCTGGCCTGTCTTTTTTTTCGCATCTTAAATATTGATAAGGAGCATATGGATGATCCGAATCGCGACCGATTTATCCTGAGCAAGGGTCATGGAGTTTGCGGATTGTACTGTACGCTTGCCGAGGCCGGATTTATTCCTGAGGAAAAGCTTGATACATACCTTCAGTTTGATTCGGACCTTCCGGGGCATCCTGTTCGACAGAAATGTTCTTTTGTCGAGTTGAATACTGGGGCACTGGGGCATGGTCTCAGTGTCGGGGCGGGGCTGGCTCTGAGTGCAAAAATGAATCATCGCAGCTTTCGGGTTTTTGTGCTGACTGGCGACGGGGAATTGCAGGAGGGATCCAATTGGGAAGCTGCTATGTGTGCGGCTCATTTCCATTTGGATAATTTAGTTATGATTGTGGATAGAAACAAGCTGCAGCTTGCCGATGGCACAGAGACGATTATGGCTCTTGAACCTTTGGCTGACAAATTCAGGGCATTCGGATTTGATGTTCATCTCACCAACGGCAATTCCCCGGCGGCTATTATCCAGACAATCGAGGGATTGAACATGGATAATCAGAAGCCGAAAGCAGTCATTGCACAGACGACCAAAGGCAAAGGCGTTTCATTTATTGAAAACCAACCAGCCTGGCATCACCGAATTCCCAACAGGGAGGAAACGATTCGGGCGATTGAGGAGCTTCAGTAATGATCCAACAGCAGCGATACGACTTGCGATGCGTCATGGTGCAGACTTTTATCGAAGCGGTAGAAAACAAGACCAATCTGGCAATTGTGGTAAGCGACTCAACCAGCACATCCAAGATAGAACCATTTCAGGAGCGCTTTCCTGAACGATTAATCAATGTGGGCATTGCCGAACAGAATCTGGTTGGAATTGCGGCCGGCCTCGCGTTGGGGGGATTCGTCGCCGTGACGGCTAATGCGGCCTGCTTTCTTACAACGCGAGCCGCCGAGCAGGTTAAAAATGACATCTGTTACTCCGATACGAATGTTAAATTGGTTGGATTGAACGCAGGTGTTTGCTACGGACCGTTAGCAAGCACCCATCATGCCATTGATGATATCTCCATGATGCTGGGATTGGGCAATATTGTCATTCTCGCACCGTCCGATCCGCTTGATGCAAAGCAGATATTTGAGTATGCCCTTCGGCGGAAGGGTCCTGTCTATATTCGCATGGACAATGACAAATTTCCTATCATCCATAAAGAAGAGTATCGGTTCCAACCCGGCAAGGCGGATATACTCCAAGAAGGCTCGGATCTTTCTATTTTCACAATGGGTTCTACGGCTTATGAGGCATACTTTGCGGCCCAAGCACTGCAGAATGATTCAATAAATGCTGAAGTTATTAATATCGCTTCGGTCAGGCCTCTGGATAGAGATTCCATAGCCGCATCTATTGCGAAAACCGGGCGGGTTATCACCGTCGAAGAGCATTCTCTGCACGGAGGTCTGGGAAGTTTGGTTTCTGAGGTTATCGCCAAGTGCGGCCTTAAAGCCAAACTGATAACACGGGGTATTCCGGAAGGCTGTTTTTCAAAAGCAGGCCCTCGCAATCAGATCCGCGCATACTATAAAATCGACAAAGATGGGATCATTGAAACAGCAAAACAGCTGCTGGCTGCCGATTGAATATAGAAGACAGGAACCGGCTTATGAAGAATCCATATATTCTTGCTATTGATCAGGGCACAAGCGGCACCAAAGCGGTATTATTTGACGGCCAAGGACAGATTGCGGCCAAGGCATCAAGTCCGCTGCGTTCGTATTACCCCCGTCCGGGATTTGTGGAACAGGATCCTGAAGAAATCTATGAAAGCGTTCTTGACGCCGCAAGACAATGTATCCGTCAATTTACGGCACAAAACGGAAAAATCAGCGACATTGTTGCCTGCGGAATTTCCAATCAGCGGGAAACATTTTTGTTATGGGACAACACCGGCAGGCCCTTGTGTCCGGCAGTCGTATGGCAATGCAAGCGCTCGGTTGACATCTGCGAGCATCTGAAAGGCAGTGCTGTCGAAAAAGAAATCATTGCCAAAACAGGACTCCTTGCCGATCCCTACTTTTCAGGCACCAAGCTGATCTGGCTGTACGAAAATAATCCCCGCATTCGAGATGCTGTTGCATCGGGCAACGCCTATTTTGGAACCGTCGACACTTGGCTTCTCTTTAAATTGACCAACGGAACACAGTATTGTACCGATTATACCAATGCTTCGCGGACCCTGTTTTTTAACATCCATACACTTCGATGGGATTTAGACCTTCTGAAACATCTTTCATTGACGGGGCTGAATCTGCCGGAAGCCAGACCATCTGCGTATCTGTATGGCGCATCGGATTTTCAGGGACTTTTCCAGAAAGCGGTTAAGATTAGCGCAATGATCGGGGATTCCCATGCCGCTGCCATGGGGGAAGGGTGTTTTGATGTTGGAACAGCCAAGGCAACGATGGGAACGGGCTGTTCGATTCTGTTGAACACAGGTTCCAAACCAGTTCAATCCCAATACGGCATGGTCACAACTATCTGCTGGAGTGCACAAGACAGGGTGGATTATGCCTTAGAGGGCGTCATTGTCACATGCGGGGCTGCAATCAAATGGATACGGGACCAGCTGGGCCTGTTTGGTGATAGTCGCGAAACGGAGGCGATGGCTCGGGCGGTACCTGACAGCAACGGAATTGCTTTTATCCCTGCCTTCAGCGGACTTGGTACGCCATACTGGCGGATGGATCTTAAGGCTGCCATTGCGGGTCTGACTTTGGGGTCTGATAAACGGCATGTTGTGCGTGCAGCTCTCGAATCTATACCCATCCAGATTAAAGATGTAATTGATGCAATGCAGGCCGACAGCGGCATCCAGCTTGCCGGTTTAAACGTTGATGGGGGTATTACAGCTAATAGATTTGTGATGCAGTTTCTGGCTGATTTGCTGAATGTACAGGTTACCAATATTGGAATGGAAGAAGTCTCTGCTCTCGGCGCTGCCTACCTGGCAGGTCTGCAGGAAGGTGTTTTTAGTAATCTTGCTGTACTGGCCAAGCTTAATCAAGATAAGACTGTCTTTTCTCCGGTCCAGGATCGTATGTATGCCAGCGATGCCTATAAAGAATACCAAAAATATCTGCATATACTCCTAAAAGCATAAAAGAAAAATTTACAGTAAAACAAGACCAATTAAACATAAAATATTTGAAGCAGTCAAAAAAACCTGAAAAGTAGAAGCCGAAAAGACGGTGCGCTGACTATTTTAGGCCGCTGCCAGATTTATCATCTATGTATATAATAACTTTTTTGGTCAAATGAGGTAGAGACATCTTTGTTAATATAGTTAAAATCTATCTATAATCGACGGCAGGGGGTTTACTTAATTCAATAAAACCCTATATAAAGACAGAGTAAATCTAAAATAAGTCGTAGTGTTATGACAGGAGGAAAGTTTGTCGATGACAGAGAGGTTCATCGGCTGTTTTACTATGCATCGCAGCAGCATCGGCATTCGAAGAGCTTCTGAAATAGGATTTTTTAGTACCTTCGGCAGTTCTCGCACCACTGTACTGTTCTGGATTTAGGGCTTGGATAATGGCAATGAAAGTAATATCTAAAAAGCAGAAAATGCGGGGATCCTATTTTTTTCTTGTCGTGTTTTCCGTTTTTTGCCTTTGGACAATGGCCCAGACTGCGGCGGTTGACCCTGTTAGGATGGAAGCGATTTACAATGAGGTCAAAACTCCGTACAAGTATGGTGTGGTAATTCACAGAGATACGGAGCAGAACAGGAACATCGATTGTCCAACTGTATTTCGGCATGGTGACTATTGGTATATGATGCATGTGCAGAGTGAAAAGGATCGGGCCGGCTATACCACCCAGCTGGCCAGAAGTGCGGATCTTTTGCATTGGGAGCGTCTGGGTACCATTTTGCCTCAGGGCAATCTAGGCGAGTGGGATTACGCCAATGCCGCCGGCGGGATTGCCCTTGCTGATACGGAATGGGGAGGGAAGGGACATCTTGGGATCTACGAAGGCAAGTACTGGCTTTCTTACTTCGGCGGAGCGATTACAGGTTATGAAATTGCTCCGCTTTCTATCGGTCGGGCTTCTGCAACCGAACCCAGCGCTGTGGTATACTGGACCAAGGACAAGTCGCCGATGCTGTCAGTGACCGATCCGGATGCGGGGGCGTGGGAAGATTATACCCTGTACAAAAGTTTTATTTTCGAAGATCCCAATCGAACCCTTGGTCCGGATGCGCGTTTTATCATCTTCTACAACGCCAAAGGCGGAAGCAGCGAAAGCGAATTTATCGGTCTGGCCACATCTTCGGATATGCGCAATTGGAAACGCCACAAAAACAACCCGGTAATCGTCAACGGGGGGCCGACCCACAAGATCAGCGGAGATCCGCAGATAGTCCGAATTAATGGAATCTGGGTTATGTTCTATTTTGGTGCATTCTGGGACCCGTATCCGGGCAATAAGAGTGCGGCTTTTGACACCTTTGCCTGTTCCTATGATCTTGTTCACTGGACAAAGTGGGATGGCCCTAATCTAATCGAACCGAGCACCTCTTATGACAAGACTTTTGCACATAAGCCGTGGCTTATTAAGCATAACGGTATTGTTTATCATTTTTACTGTGCCGTTGGTGACCAGGGACGCGTTATTGCGTTGGCCACGTCGGTAGATTTGCGCCAAGAAAAGACGATGTCGAATTCTTTGCTACAACAAAACAGACCGACAGCAAATGACGCCAGTTATAGTTCTGACAGTCAGTAATGTGTATATTAAGAGTGAGCAATGATAATGCTGGGTAATCATCATTTAACCGGTGTTGGATATTTGTTTGCTGTGCTTTTGAGCCTGCGGTCCTTATCCTTTGGCACGGAGCTGATAGGCTGGGCAACTGCCGCTGGGGGGACGACCGGGGGACAAGGCGGTCAGGTTGTGACAGTGACAAACAAGGCGGAGTTTATCAGCGCTGTTGAGGGCAATACCCCGCGGATCATCCAGGTAGTCGGCACCATTCACGGGGATTACAATATCCCCAATGTCGGGGCCAATAAGACTATCGTGGGCATCGGATATGATGCCCGAATCGCCGGATTCAGCGTCAAGGTCACTGATGTTGATAATGTAATTATTCGCAACATTACCTTTCAGGGTGGGATGCCGCAAGACGGCCTGATCTGCCGCCGCGCCACGCATCTGTGGATTGACCATTGTACCTTCTTAGACGCTGCCGACGGATTGCTGGATATTACCGACCAATGCGATTATGTTACAGTTTCCTGGTGCAGGTTCTATTATACTTCCAAGATTAATCCCCACAGGTTTGCCTGTCTTGTCGGTTCAACCGATGACAACCCGACCGATGCAGGCAAGCTGAACGTTACCTTCCATCACAACTGGTGGGGAAGATATGTGGACCAGCGCATGCCGCGCGGCCGTTACGGCAGCGATCACGTGTTCAATAACTATTACTCATGCACCGGCAATTCTTACTGTATCGGCGGGTCATGGGGCTTCAAAGTGCTTCTTGAGAGCAACTACTTTGACCACGTGAACAATCCGATGAGAGATGCCGGCATCGTCAATGTCGGTTCCGGCGGGACCTATACGGTGGAGATCAAATCTGTCGGCAATATCTTCGATGGATGCACAGGCAGCATGCAGACGTACGGTCAGGCATTTGTGCCGCCCTATCCCTACACGCTTGATGCGGCGGAGAATATCCCATCCATCGTTAAGGAGGGGGCGGGCACTACAATTCTAGTCGGAGCCACGACGCTCTGGCCGACAAAGGCCACGGTTCCTGCTCCAGCCAGCGGGGATAACAACGCATCGGCTGATGCGATTCTGTGCTGGCGTGCCGGCAGCACGGCTGTCAGTCATCATATCTACGTTGGTGCTTCCCCGGACGGGCTTGCCAGCTGCGGCATCCAGGCAGCCACCTCGTTTACACCGCCAGCCCTGAAGCCGGATACGAGATATTACTGGCGTATCGATGAAATAACCGCTGACGGATCAGTTATCGGGGGTGATTTGTGGACATTTAAGACCAGTCCGGAACTTCCGGCATCACTTTTGCATTACTGGCCGTTTGATGTGGATTTTCTGGATGTTGCAAAGGTATTTGCTTCAAATCCGAACAATCCGTTCGGAGCGGCGTGGTTGGATACCGATGTCAAACTGCTGGGTGTAGGGTGTCTGGATTTAACTTACCCCAAAGACGGATTGATTGCCGGGTGGTCTGAATCGGCCACCAACACCATTTTTCCGCCTGCCGCTCCAATGACTATCTCGCTGTGGTTTAAGCCGACGGTCCTGCCTTCTTCTGATAATACTGCCTGCATCCTCGGCAGCAAGCCCGGAACGGTGTCAGGAGCTAAAATGTTTCGTATCGAATTGTTGCCGTCGGGTGTCTGCCGGCTGACTGTTGACAACGCAACACCGGAATTCGGCAATTTGCCTGTCGTAAATGGGTGGAACCATGTGTTGATAACAATTGGTACATCTGGTTATCTGCGTGCTTGGCTCAATGCCAATGAGGCTGGCTCCATTTCTCTGTTGACCAATGCGTCAAACAATTACAATGGACAATATGCCGGAATTGGTTTCTATGGGGATACCCCCAATGGTTTGCATAGGGGGGATTATACCGGCTTTATTGATGATGTCGCCGTCTATAATGTACCATATGATCTGACATTTGCTGAAATTCTTTACAACAGCGGTAACGGCAGGGCAGCGATAGGCAATCCTGTATTTACAGCCGATCCAATCGGCAATCAGGATGCCGTCGAATTAGTACCTTATGTCGGGCAATCCCTCGCAGCCTATACCGGTGGTATCGGAGTTTTCAGCAAGGAATCTGGGCCAGCCTGGCTGGCCGTCTTGCCCAATGGAATGCTGTCGGGAATTCCATCGGATGCTGATGTCGGTCAAAATACCTTTAGGGTGCGTTTTGGAAATTCTTCTGGGGCTTATGATACAGCGGCGATGACAATTAATGTCAGAAATATGTATTCCGGCATAAAGGGGATGGAAGATCTGGCCGGACTGGCGTCCGAATGGCTGCTGGCCGGCTGTGAGGATATCCCTGCATGCGGGGGAGCCGACTTGGACGGGGATAGGAATGTGAGTCTGCCCGATTTGCAAATCCTAACTGACAACTGGCTGGCCGATGAAGATTTGGTTTTGTATCTGCCCTTTGATGAGATGAGCGGGGATAACAGCGCCGATGGTTCTCTCTATGCCCGAACAGCCGGCTTGGTCAACGGCCCAACGTGGGTGACGGGTGTGTCCGGCGGAGCACTGGCATTTGACGGGATAGATGATTATGTAGAGATAGCCGGCTACAAAGGTGTCAGCTGCGGCCATATGCGGACCGTTTGTGCGTGGATACAAACCTCGCAGATTTCCGAAATGATTTTAAGCTACGGCGGTCTTAATCCGGGGACGCGCTGGTTGTTTTTTATCACTAATTCAAAACTGCAATTGGGTGTCGGCGGGGGCAATATCTTCAGCAATCGGAGTGTGAATGACGGACAGTGGCACCATGTGGCGGCTGTGCTGCAGGAACCGGCATCTGGACCGGCCAGCGTACAGAACCTTCGCCTGTATATTGATGGACAGCTGGATGCAGGGACTTACACCAATCCGACTGTGGAGATTAATACTGGAACTGATTGTTCGGTGCGGATTGGAGTTATGCAGAAGCCGGATGGAGCACTGGAATCATTCTTCGGCGGACAGATTGATGAAGTCCGCATCTATGACCGAGCGCTGAGCGAGTCGGAAATTCAAAGTCTTTTGCAATAAATGCGTGTAAACTTTATCGTTTCGTCATCAAAACTGAAAATTCTGTAGCGATGGGAAGGGTTTAGATCCGAGTATGTCAACGCATAAGATTATCAGCGATATGAAGGAAAATGTCCGGTGCATAATCAAGAGATGGTTCAGCGGCAAGAATGGGAGGATTAGTCTGATGCAATGCAATCATTTGTTTGTGTCTATAATACTGGTGTTTTTTCCTCTTCTTGTATATAGGGCGGGGGCGGATCCCGGACCGATGGTCTTGTTTTATAACAGCCCGGCCTCTTATACATCCGATGTGACATCCAATGAGGCCTTGCCCATCGGCAACGGCAAGCTGGCTGCTATGGTGTACGGCGGCACAGGCACGGAAATTATCCAGTTCAATGAAGATACTGTCTGGGCTGGTCAGCCGCATAATTATGCCCACGCCGGAGCCGTCAATGTGCTGGAACTGATCCGGCAGCATGTGTGGGCCGGCGAGGGTCTGGCCGCCTACGCCGACGCCAGCGGTTCTTTTATGAGCGTTCCTCTGCGTCAGTGTCCCTACCAGCCGACGGCTGAACTGCGATTGACCTTTAACCATTCCGCCCCAACAAATTATCGCCGTCAATTAGATTTGAGCACGGCGACCGCTTCAGTAAGTTATGTGACCGGCGGTGTAACTTATCAGAGAGACTGTTTTGCCAGCTATCCGGACAATGTAATAGTGGTGCGTCTGACTGCCAGCCAGTTCGGCAAAATCAATTTTACTTGCGCTTTAACCACACCGCACACAGTTGTAAGCAATAGCGCCAGCGGCAGTGATGTTGTGCTGCGCGGTGCGGTCGATCATGTGGGCAAAAACGGTTTGGCCAGCAATATCGAATTCGAAGCACGGGTGCGGATTCTTTGCGAAGGCGGTTCCATAGCAGTGATTGGAAATACTCTGCAGGTCAGCGGTGCCGACGCCGCAACATTGGTGTTAGGGGCCGCGTCAAACTTTGTTCGCTATGATGATATCAGCGGCAATCCGAGTCTGATTTGCCAGCAAACGGTAACCAAGGCCGCCGCCAAGGGCTTTAATGCCTTGCGTCAAGATCAGCTGAATGATTATCAATCTCTCTTTAACCGAGTAACTTTGGATTTAGGCACCTCGAATAAAGTCAATCTTCCCATCAATGAGCGTCTGGATGCGATTGAGGCTGGGGTGGATGCTGCCAAGTATGATTGGTCGCTGTTCAATGCCGACGATCTCCAGTTAATAGCCTTGAATTTCCAAATGGCTCGATATCTGATGATTTCGGGTTCTCGTCCCGGCTCGCAGCCGCTGAACTTGCAAGGCAAATGGAACAATGAGTTCGAACCCTCATGGGAAGGCAAGATGACCCTGAATATCAATGAGGAAATGAACTACTGGGCTGCAGAAGTAGCTAATCTTCCAGAGTGCCATGAGCCGCTGTTTGATATGATTCGAGATTTGTCCGAGACCGGCGCAGCGGTAGCCGCTGCGCATTACGGAGCTGATGGATGGGTAGTCCATCACAATACGGATCTATGGCGCGGGGCAGCGCCCATTAATAACGCCGGCGGCCTCTGGCCGACAGGGGGCGCTTGGCTTTCTATGCATCTATGGTGGCATTATGAATATAGCGGAGATGCTGCCTTTCTGGCTCAGGTTTATCCTTTGATGAAGGGGGCAGCCGAGTTTTTTGCGGGCTTTCTGGTGCGGGATCCGCGCCCCGGCAGTGCCGGCTATCTCCTAACCAATCCTTCGCATTCTCCGGAGCAGCCCAATCCTGCCTTGGGTGATAACGGCGAACTTGTGGCCGGCCCAACCATGGACTGTCAATTGATACGGTGCCTGTTTACTTATGTTATTGAAGCCAGCAAGATTCTCGATGCAGATGCGGCATTCCGACAGCAATTAGAGCAGATGCGAGCACAGCTGCCGCCCAACCAAATTGGTCGATATGGTCAACTGCAGGAATGGCTGGAGGATGTAGATGTCCCCAATACGCATCGTCATCTGTCCCACTTGGTTGACCTGATGCCGGCCGGCAACATTACTCCCCATCATACCCCGGAGTTGGCAGCTGCTGTCAAGGTGGTCTTGGATTGGAAGGGAGACGACACAAATAATACGGCTTGGAGTCAGGCTTGGAAGATGTGCTGCCGCACGCGTCTGCTACAGGGCAATCATGCTTATATGATTCTCAACAAGATCCTCGGTAAATCCCATACAGATAATATGACCTTTTCCCGCAAGGGCAATGAAAACCAGATTGACGGCAATTTGGGCGTCTTGATGGGAACGGCGGAGTTCTTCCTGCAGAGCCATCAGGGGGAAGTGTATCTTCTGCCGGCCCTGCCGGACAAAATGGCAAACGGCAGCGTAACCGGCTTGAGAGCCCGTGGCGGCTTTGAAGTTGATATCACCTGGCAAAATCACCAGCTGCTTACCGCAACCATCCGATCGCTGGCGGGCAAGACATGCCGTATTCGTTCAGCCTGGCCGATTGTTGTATCCGAGGCAGCTCATCGTGTGGCGGTGCATTCACCAGGCAAGGATCTTTATGAATTTCCCACGGAGGCCGGGCATACCTATACTCTGACTGTCTATTCCTGTTCAACTCCAATCGCTTCTGACCTTGACGGCAACTGCCAGGTTAATATCAGCGATTTCGCAGTCCTTGCTGAGGCTTGGATGGGCGAGGGGGACAATACGGGGTATGATTTAGGTGATCTGGAAAATCTTGCGGAAGATTGGCTGACCTGCAATCGGCTGCCTACTTCAGAGTGCTGGCAGTAAAATCGTCTCTGTATAACCGCTAAGATGCAAACTAACAAATTCAAGTCAGCATTATGAGGGCAATTGTTCGTCAAAAGCCAAAGCGGCATTAACGGACCTTATTTTGACACAGGTGCTTCGGCTGAATGAAGACACCGATCTCGTAACATTATGCAGATGAATCATTTGCTTTTGGTTCGGGTGGCCCAGGCTTCGTAGCGTTTGCGATAGTCGTAGCCGAAGTCATCAATCGAAAATTCGTTGCGGATTTTGTATTTTTTGAAGATTTTGACTATGGATTTATCGCTCCAGGCAGACAACGATTCTATCCGGGCCTGTTCCAGACGATTTCGAAGAATCTTTTTTTCCTCTTCTTTCATCTCCGGCACCATTTCAAGATAGGCATTGTAGGTGCGGTCGACGCCCGGAGAACGCGTAATGCGATCCAGCAGCGCTATAATCTGTTCATCGGTGATTTCCTTGCGCAGAGCTGTGAGCAGTCCCTGAATCTGTGGAGCAAATTCGGCATAGATGGGCTCAATCTGTTCGACCATAATGGTCAGGGCTTTCAGCTCATTTTTTCCTCCTTTGGCTGGATCACGGGCATCATCCCAAGCCAGCCAAGCAGCATCCAGTTTTTCGTCTGCCTGCTGATGCCATGCCCATACCCGGCCATAATGTTCGGCCAATAGATCTGCCACTTTGGACTGCTTGATTTCATTGCCTAACTTTAGCGATTGTGCCAGTTCTTTACCTTTGTTTTGAACGTTTTGTTGGATATCCTCAGGCAGATTCGGTGACATCCAGGCGGGCGCAGCGCCGGCATCGATTGCGGCCTGTGTCTTGACCGCCACCTCGATAGCGGTTTCGGCTTGCAGAGTTGATATAAAGACCAACATGATTGCATTTACTGCGGTTAGATTTATGCATCTTGACATGCTCGAATCCTCCATAAACGGAATTGATAAAAAATTGACACGACAGTCTTGTCAAGCTTGTCCACTATTATTCATATATCTTGAAAAGATGCAAGAATATGCATCAAATTTCATTCAGCTTAATAGCCACTCTATGAAATTTCGCTACAGGGATTTGAAAGGAATCTACGATATCAAGCATTCTACCTTTAGCATAATACTCCCCAAAGAGCATGACATTGAAACCTATGCTATAACATGACATGAAGGGCAAAGGTTGTTAATAACAAGACTTATTAGATCTATATACACGAGATGTATTGAGGCCGGCTGTTTCAAAGATGAAGGATAATAACCAGAAAACATAGATCTACGAGGTTGGGAATGAATAAATTCCCTCAAATTTTTGATTTTTTTTATAAAAAATTAATCCGGTAAGGTTTTTTTATTGTTTACGATGCGGTTTTTCCCTCAAAATTAACATAAATACCCCTTTTTTATACGAAATATTCTGTGAATCTAAATATATGGTAATTTTTTCTAAAAAATCGGGAAGAAATTAGCGTTGAATTGTTATAAAATAAGTATTTATAAGAGCATGAAATTTGCTCATTTAGTATCCATTTCGGCTTTTTTCAAAAAAAGCCAAACTGTGGGAGTGAAATACAAAAAGTTAAGATAATTTCAGGAAATAAATCGTGAAATGTGGATTTCGGCTATGTAGTCGAAATAATAAACGTTAACTTTTTGTTTGGAGGTTGGAAAGATGAAGAAATTATTAGTGTTAGTGGGGCTTGCTGCAGTAGTGATGCTGGCGGCGGATAGCCAGGCGTTTCGCGTCACCACGGCCGACCCGGGTGGGGCTGATGCGGAATTGCGAGAGGAGACTCCGACAACAAACAGGGGGACAAGTACGGAAATTGCCTCACGCATCTATGCCAGTACAGACCCAACAAAATGGCGCAACAGTGTGATTTATCTGAAGTTTGGTGTGGCAGGCATCACGGCGCAAGATCTGGCTGGAGACATCACCATACGATTGACCTATCGAAATACCAATTTGGTCATCAGTCGAATCCAGGATACAGTTGAACCGATTGGTCCAAACACCGGTTGGGATTATTTCATTTTGGATCCCACGATCGATGGTGCCAATTGGGATGAACTTACAATCACACCAAGCAATGCGCCGGGTTACAGCCTTGATAATGATTACGCAACCAAAGCAACCGGAAGTCCTATTGCCCCGACAGATGGCTTATACTATCTGGGGCGGCAACTGTACGATAGTGCTGCTTTGGTGGGCACCCCCGCGCACCTGCCTGTCGGTGGGGCATTCGACTTTACTCTTCCAGCGGGAAGTCTATTGCATGAAGCGATCCTGATGGCACAGGAGACTGACCATAAGACGCTGACCATTGTGATGGGAATTGCTCACGATTATGACAATGACAACACCAACTGGCTGAACTTTAATTATTTGTTCAATCCCAAAGAAATGACAACACTGCTCAAGGATACAGCCAGTCCGTGGAGCGAGAAATCCAATGCCAGCAACCTTTTCTCACCGATGCTGACGAACGAACCGCACATTCCTGAGCCGGCAACGATGGCTCTGCTTGGTTTCGGTGGTCTGGCCTTGCTGCGCAAGCGCAAGTAGATTGTAACAACTGACAATTCACTGTATGTGGTGCATTGAGCTGGCGCTATCCGAATAGCGCCAGCTCAATGCTGAAAAAAGACTTGCATACGAAGTCTGCGGGATTACCCTTTGATGGGAATTTGCATGTTGAATATCTGATTTGTACATCGTCATTCCTAGATAATAAGTTATATCTTTATCATTAATGAAGAGATTATACTTTTTATGATGCAATTATAAAACATTTATGTTTGTGCCTGCCTGTAGGAATTATAAAGCGGCATAAGGCGGTCTTTGAAATCGGTAAATATATTGAAAGGATGGAAAAATGAGAAGAATTTTATGTATTATAATATGCTTAAGCGTCGTTCCAATAGCTTCCGCGCTGTCGATTACAAATGGCAATTTTGAAAACCAGACTGGTCTTGGTTCGAATTATGATATCAAATATTGGTATGATTATGGCGGTCCCACGCTTGCTACCACAGCTGGCCCCTTTTGGAATCCTGCTAATTCCTTCAGCATGAATCGTACCAAAATTGCATGCAATGGACAAGGTTCTAATACCAGCGAGGATGGCGGAAATCATGCCTATATTTATCAGAGTATTGGCATTTATGACGGCAACCCGTCGGTGGCCGAAATTGCTTTAGATTGGGGCTTGATCCCTACCTATACGCCGGGAGAGATGGGGATTACCGTTATGATTTTAGAGTCCGACGGCACGTTTGAACCCAACGAATGGGATGGGGCCGCTCATGACATCTATGGATTCAGGAAAACCGAAGCGAATCCGAACGCTCCTATTACGGAAATCGGCCGGGGTTCTGTAATCAGATATGCGGCTGAAGGTGTTGTAATGCATGAACGATTCCAAATCGATTTGACAAGTGCTACTGTGGGCAAAGAATTGTTCCTCCGCATCAATGCATTCAGACGGAACGTAACACCGTGGGTGAGTTTTGATAATATCACATTATCGCCGGCCTATGTGGTCAATAAATCACCCCAAAATGGAGCTGTTTATGTAGCAACCGAGCTTGCCTCTCCGGAGAATGATTTAGTTTTCAATGTTGCTGATCCTGCGATTGTTGCAGTTGATATTCTGTTTGGTACAGATCCCAACCTCATTACTGCAACGAAGATTGTTGCGGGTATGCCGGTAACACCGGGTTTGAATACTGTTGATCTTGTAGGTGAATTGGCTCAGGATCTTAACTGGACTACAACATATTACTGGAAAGTCCTTGCTTATGAGTCAAACGGCAGCGGAGGGCTTTCCCTCAAATACACGGGCCTGATTACCAGTTTCACAACCATCCAGTATGGTCCCTTGCTGGGCGGCATCACGCCGGCTATTCAGGCTGTTTGGCCCGGTGAAGATGCTGTCTTCACGGTGCCGTTTACCTTAAAAGCAGATACCTTGCAGTGGTATAAGGCAGGAAATCCCGATGTGGCCCTCGCAGATGGTGCTGATTATGCGGGCACCAGCACAAATAAGCTGACGGTTCTTAATTGCCGAACAGAAGATGAAGGAATTTACTATTGTATCGGGACAGAAACGGCAACCGGCGCAACCATTGAGAGCACCAATCGCGGGGAATTGGCCATTAAGGAATTAAAGTCGTACTTGCCGTTTGACTCAACCGGAAGCGATGCCCAGGGCATGTATAGTCCAGACATCATCAGCGGTAAGCATTTGTACTTGAGAGGGGGGGCATCTGTCAAAAGTGGTGCAGATCCCAATTCCATCGCCGGCGGACATTTGAAACTCCTTAATCCAAGAGGAGTGACACATACGCAGTATGGAGAGTTCCTCAATAACAGCATTGCCCATCATCGGGATATTACTATCAGCTGCTGGGTTAAGCCGACGATCCTTGATCTTGATTATGAACGGTATGCCAGAATCTTTGACTTTGGTCAGGATGCGAACAATTATTTTTACCTGACCTTGCTTCAGGCCACCAATGCCGCACGCTGCGTGATGAATGTTGCGGGTGATGATAATGAACTCAATGGCACCGGTGATATCGGTTACGGCGCAAAGTGGATTTATGTCGTCTTAACCATCGAAGACAGTGATGGCAAGCTCTATATTAATGGTCAATACAGTGGAGGAGGAGGGATGTACAGTCCCTCAGAACTGCCAAAGACGCTTAACTACATCGGCAAAGCCATCGCGGCACCGGAGACAGGGTCTTATCCGAACTTTGACGGCTTGATCGATGAAGTGAAGATCTATAATTATGCCAGAACGGCCGAACAGATTGCCCAGGAATATATGGATGTGCGAACGGATGTCAGCTTTATCTGCGATAGGGAAGACTATGATTTAGGGGACTGGGACTTCAATGGTGATTGTCTGGTCGATATTAAAGATTTATTGGTAATTGCTGAAAAATGGCTGATGAATTACTTTATGAATCTCGAATCCTAACCAGACACCCTTTAAGAAGACATTTAAATGAAAGGATGGAAAAATGAGAAGAATCATTTACATTTTAATATGTATATGCATGGCATCGGGCGTATCAGCTCTGTCGATTACCAACGGGGACTTTGAGGCCTTAGGAGTTCGCGAGGATGTGCCCTACTGGTTCGACTATAATGTAGGCACTGGGGCCGCAGGGACTTACCTGCGACTCCTTAACAGTCCAAACGGCACGCAGTATATGGGTTTAGCTGACGGCAACTCTTGGGCCTATCAGAGCATCGGTTTCAATACGGAAAGATTGCCTGCGCTGCAGATTCAGTATGACATCGGGCGAACGACAAATGCGGCGGAGCCGCGTGATCTGGTTATTACTGTGTCAATCTATGAATCGGACGGCTCATTTGCAGGTTCCGATGGGCCGCGTTCATCGGATATTGACGGAGTCAAAGGTGTTAAGCTGATTGACTCTATGCGTGTCGCATATCCTGCGGTTGCTCCGGGTCAGGTTATCACAGATTCGGTTACGCTTCATTATTTGGATTCGACCGTCGGCGAGCTTTTTTTGCGTTTTAGGAATAACGGCGATGGGAATAGCGACACCGAAGACCTTGCTGTGATTGATAATGTCCAGATTGCTGAACTTGTCAGCGTTGTCAATCCGCTTCCGAAGAATGGCACCAATTATGTTGCAGTTGAACGTACTTCAGGCCAAAACGATTTAATTTTCACTGTTGCCGACAGCGAGATTATAAAAATAGATGTTCTATTCGGCCCGGATCCCAATCTGTCGGAGGCGCATAAGATTGTGAATGGCCTGTCCGTTTCGCCGGGACAATATGCCATTACCCTTGAGAGCGAATTGTCTCAAGACCTTGCATACAGCACAGACTATTTCTGGAAAGTCCTTGCTTATGAACCCAACGGGATCGAGCTGTCTCTGAAATATCAGAGTCCGGCCTGGAGTTTTAGAACCAGACAGAAAGGCCCCTACCTCGGTGACGTTGATCCCTACAAGCTCGGTGTTCATCCCGGCCAAGATGCTGTTTTCACAGTGGAGTACTACAACAATACAGACTCCTTCCAATGGTACAAAGCCGGTGTTGGTGCACTGACCAATGGTGCAAAATATGCCGGCGTCAACACGGATACACTGACTGTTCGCGACGCTCAGTTAGCCGATGCGGGATTGTACTATTGCGTCGGGACAGAAACGGCGACAGGACTGACGGCTCAGACTTTGACCAGCGGCGAGTTAAAGATCAAGCAATTGATGACGTACTACCCATTTGAGACCACCTATAATGCGGGCGGCAAGATTTACACCCCGGATATCGTAAGCGGCAAAGATATGGAGTTGAAGAATGGAGCGAGCTTGAGCGATGCGTATTCGCTTGTGGGTAAAAACCTGTGGCTTGACAATCCGAAGAATCAGTACGCGCAGATTGCAGATAACACAGTGGCTCATTATGATGATATTACCATCAGCTTCTGGTGTTATGCGACAACTCTGGTTAATACAACCGATGGGGACCGATGGGCCCGAGTCTTTGACTTTGGCAAAGATTCGACGGAATATATTTTCTTTACATTGCTTTACCGGCAAGATGATCCCAGACAAAACGGTCTGGATGTGGCTCGTTGTGAGCTGAGATATTATGATGCTCAAGGAGTGGCACATAATCCGGAACTCGACGTGGAACACCCGGATATTGCCGCCGGAAGGTGGTATTTTGTGGCGATAACCATCGAAGCGGATGAGGACGGCCAAGGCGGCACAGGACGCATTTATTTTGGCGGAGAACACGGAACAGAGACCGAAACCCCACAAATAATGAATATACCCAAGATGACAGAGATAACAAAGACACTTCATTATATCGGCAAAAATATCGGATTTACGGCCCCTCTCTTTAATGGCAGGATCGATGAATTCAAGATCTATAACTATGCCCGAACAAAAGAGGAAATTGCTCAGGAATACTACGGTATAACGGGTGATGCATCCGTTTGTGATATGGAAAACTATGATTTGTACGACTATGACTACGATCGGAACTGTGTGGTTGATCTTTCTGATTTTGCCAAGATAGCCGTCCGCTGGCTGGATGATTACCGAATTTATGCCGAATAACCGTATTGTGTGAATTCGCTAACAGCGTGATGGAGGGCTCCTGCGGAGGAGCTCTCCATTTTTTTACTTGCGAATAAAGAAATCTGCCTGTTTGAATTGTGTTAGATAGCAATTTGAAAAAATGCATGCCAATATGTCGAATGGAGTAAAATGTCAGGGGGTTATTGTTCCCATGGCAACCCCCTTTACCTTGGAAGGACACATTGACGCAAAGGCTGTTCATCGGATTGTCGAGCATCTGATTGGCGGGGGCGTCGACGGCATATTTGTCCTGGGAACAACTGGCGAGGCTGCTTCGATATCGCTGGCGGAAAAAGTGAAGATGGTTCAAATAACCGCCGATTGCGTCGATAACAGGGCCCTTGTTTATGCGGGCATATCGAGCAATTGTTTTAACGAGTCGATCACGATGGCCCGGGACTTCAAAGACTTTGGGGCTGATATCATGGTGGCTCATCCGCCTTATTATTATTCCTTGAATGCCGGTGAGCTGTTCAATTATTTCATAAAATTGGCAGATTCCATTGCAACTCCTTTGATGATTTATAATATACCCCAGACGACCGGTGTTTCACTTCCTATTGACATTGTGGAAAAACTGAGCCGTCATAAATGGATAGTCGGCTTAAAAGATTCGGAAAACAGCCCCGGACGATTGGAAGCAGCTGTTGAACGATTTGCGCGCCGAAGCGATTTTTCTTATGTTGTCGGCTGTGCAGCGCTTTCGGCTAAGGCCTTATCAATGGGGGCGGCAGGAATTGTTCCGAGTGCTGCAAATCTTCAGCCCGGACTCTATAAAAAGCTTTATGAAAATGCACTCACCGGCAGCGTATCCGCTGCACAGGAACTTCAAAAGCAGACGGATCAGATTTCAGCACTGTATCAGGGCCCCAGATCCTTGGGGCAGTCGTTGGCCGCATTGAAGGCGGCTATGCATCTTCTTGGGCTGTGCGAACCCACAGTATTGCCTCCTCTTCAGACAGTTCAAAAGCATGAGATAGCCGAGATACAGCAGCAAATGGCAAAATTGTGCATTAATACAGTTATTTCATAATTCCGCGAAAGATGGAGTATGACTGAACGAAGACCGATTCTTGGAATAACGATGGGGGATCCTGCCGGCATTGGTCCTGAAATAGCGGTCAAAGCGCTTGCAGATAAAAACGTGTATACAATAGCCAAACCGATTGTTGTTGGGGATGCATCTGTTATTGCCCGGGCGACCCAGATTGCGGGAGTCAGTCTGCAGGTAAGAGCGGTTTCGAACATTGGGGAAGCGCTATTCCAATATGGAACGGCGGATGTCTTGGATTTGAACAATGTGGATACAGGCAGGCTGGAGTATGGAAAAGTCTGTCCAATGGCCGGCAAGGCAGCCTTTGAGGCTGTCGAAAAGGCAATAATGCTGGCGATGAGCGGTCAAATCGATGCGACCGTCACCGGACCCATTAACAAGGAGTCTTTGAATAAAGCCGGATACCCTTATTCGGGTCATACCGAAATATTTGCTGCATACACAAAGACACGGCAGTATGCCATGTGTCTGATTGAGGGAAATATGCGGGTCGTGCATGTATCTACGCATGTTTCGCTGAAACGGGCATGTGAACTTGTCAAGACGGAGCGGATTCTGGAAGTAATTAAATTGGCACACGATCTATGCAAGCGATTGGGTATCGAGCAGCCTGCAGTTGGAGTGGCAGGATTGAATCCGCATGCAGGTGAGGGCGGTTTGTTTGGGGATGAGGAGGCAAAGGAAATAATGCCCGCGATAGAAACGGCCAGATGTTTTGGAATTGATGCCGATGGTCCTGTTCCGGCAGATACGCTGTTTTCTAAGGTCAAAGGAGGCCAGTATGATATTGCTGTGGCGATGTATCATGACCAAGGACATATTCCTGTGAAAGTAACCGGATTTGTACTGAATCATAAATCGAAAAAGTGGGAGTCGGTTAAAGGTGTAAACATTACACTTGGGCTTCCCATTATTCGGACGTCGGTGGATCATGGAACGGCTTTTGACCAGGCAGGCAAGGGGACTGCAAACGAGGAAAGCTTGATTCTCGCAATCGAATATGCTGCCAAGCTGGCGGTGTAATACGATTCTCTTTAAGGGATATTATGATCGTTGTTGTAGCAGATGACTTGACAGGTGCCGCCGAGATTGCAGGAATCGGTTGTGGTTGTGGTATGACCGCAGAACTCCAGAGAGGATTTTGTTCGAAGACTGACGCACAGCTGTTGGTTATCGACACAGACACCCGATCGCTGTCACCTCAGCAGGCTGGGCAGAAAATACGGCACCTAGCTCAGGGTCTTAATGCATCAGGCCTTCCTATAGAGTGGATTTATAAAAAGACCGATTCGGTTCTTCGTGGGCCGGTTGGCTGTGAATTGGAAACGCTGCGTGAAGAAATGCACGCGGCGAGAGTGTTGCTTGTTCCGGCCAATCCCTCAAAAGGCAGGATTGTGCGTGACGGAATTTATCTTATCAGGAATCAGCTGTTGAGCGAGACAGAATTTGCACGCGATCCTGAATATCCCGCAGCTACTTCAAATGTTCTTAAAATGCAGGGTCTGTTCGGTTTCGATCAAGTATGTTGTCTTGATACGCATCAGCCGTTTCCCAATGAAGGAATCATAATTGGACAGGCTGAAACGACCGATGACCTGATGCGGTGGGCACAGCGAATAGATGAGCAAACACTGCCGGCAGGAGCCGGGGAGTATTTTGAAGCGATTCTGAAAAACAAAGGTTTTTCCAAAAAACCGCATGTGGATGAAATAGACTATCAGCTGAATACCAAGACATTGTATGTCTGCGGGAGCAGTTCGAATGCCAGCCGTCAGGCTTTGCGAAAAGCAGAAAGTCTAGGGATGAAAGTATGCAGGATGCCGGCCGGGCTGTTTAGACCGGATTGTGACGAACAGAACACATTTCTGCAGTGGACTGAAGAGGTAATCGGCAGTCTTCAATACAGCAGCCGTGTTATCGTAGCAATCGATCGTGAAATAGTCCCTGATGTTGCCGTCAGACTTCGCGGTCTAACAGCCAAGCTGGTGCAGGCAGTGATCTGTGAGATTCCTTTAAGCGAGTTGTGGGTGGAAGGAGGCGCAACGGCCTCTGCGATCGCAGACAGCTTCGGATGGGTCCGTTTTGCACCGTGCTTTCAACTGGAACCAGGCATTGTACGAATGAAGGTAATGAACGCCGATAATGTCTATCTGACGGCGAAACCCGGCAGCTATGCCTGGCCGGCAGGTATTTTGAATTTCTTTTCGAAAGGATTTTACTGTGCCCCGTGAAACACTGCATTGGATAGATTGGTTGATTATACTATTTTACTTGGGATTGATAATTTATCTGGGCAAAAAATTTTCCGAAAAGGGCAAATCAACAGATAGTTACTTTGTCGGAAGCCGAACCATTCCAGCGTGGGCAATCGGCATGTCAGTTTTGGCCACCCTCATCAGCAGCGTAACATTTTTAGCCTATCCCGGCCAGGGATTCAGCGGCAATTGGATTCTGCTGGTGCAGGGATTGGCTGTACCGATAACATTATTGACATTTGTCTGGCTTATTGTTCCTCTGTATCGGCGGTTTATTGGCCTCAGTGCCTATGAATATTTTGAAAAACGGTTCGGATTTTTTGCCCGCTTGTACAGTTCTATGGGATTTATCATGATGCACTTTACAAAAATGGGAACCGTTTTCTATCTTCTCGCTATGGCGCTGGCTTCTATGACCGGACAAAACACTTATGGTATCGTTGCAGCGGTTGGCATTGTTACAATTCTGTATACTTTAGCCGGAGGCATTGAAGGCGTTATCTGGATGGATGTTATACAGGGACTTATTCTTATTGCAGGGGGGATTGCCAGTTGTCTTATCTTGCTGCTTCACTCAGCACAAGGCCCTGTTCCAGTGCTTCAGACAGCATGGGAAAGCGGGAAGATGAGCATTGGCGAGTTCACATGGGATTTTACACGACTTACATTTTTCGTAATGTTTATCAACGGGATTTTCTACGCAATTCAAAAATACGGTACCGATCAGACCATTGTTCAGCGATTTCTGGTTGCTCAAACCGATAAAAAAGCAATCAAAGCGGCCTTGGTGGGGACATTTTTATGTGTGCCTGTATGGACATTGTTTATTTTTATCGGTACATTGCTGTGGGTTTACTACCGTAGGCGCCCGGAACTGCTGGCCCAAGGTATTACAGGCGACCAGGTTTTTCCATATTTTATTATGACGCAGATGCCTGTCGGATTGACTGGACTGATTGTTTCGGCTTTATTTTCGGCCGCTATGTCTACCCTCGATTCAGATTTGAATTGTCTTGCGGCCGTAGGTGTTGAAGATTACTACAAGAGATTCAAGAAAAATGCTGATGATCAGCGGTGTTTGCATTTGGGAAAGATGATTGTCTTGACGTGCGGAATCATCTCCGTCGGCATCGCCTGTCTGTATATCCACTTAGGAGGCGAGGCAATTCTGGGAACATTATTTGAACTGTATGCTATCTTTTCCGGCGGGATCGCCGGGATCTTTTTGCTTGCTTTTTTTACAGTGCGTGCAAATCGAAAAGGACTTAATATAGGAATAACAGCCTGTATTGTATTTACGGCCTATGCTGTACTGACCTCCACAAAATTCGATCTGGGCGGCTCAGAGAAACAGCTTATACTCGATTTGGGACGGTATAACTTTCCCCATCATAAATATATGCTTGGAGTTTACAGCCACCTGATTTTGTTTGTTGTGGGTTATTTGGCCAGTTTCTTTTTCAAGCCGGATAAGGAGGTGAGGCAAATGACAGTTTACGGATGGATTGAAAGACAAAAAAATATACCCCCTGACCTGGCCGAAAAGAGTAAGACCTAAATTTATAGCAAGTAGATAAACCTACAATGCACATCGCTTAGAGTGTCGGCTCGGTTACATTCGCCCCGGTGCTATTCCAGCATCGCGTGATGTTATTTCCATATCAGCGGGTATGACTCCCAGGAACAAGTAGCTGCCTGGACTTCGGGGATCAAACACAATTTCTCCCGCAGGATAGCTGAACACATGAATATTGACATTTGGGCACCCTTCAATTTGCAGCGCATTTTGCATTGTGCTTTCAACGCCGCCGTATTGAGCGGCCTGACTGTCGATATCAAGATTAGGGGGTTGTGCCCAAATGGGACGGTTTTCATTAAAGTAGCCGATGAGGATTTGTACGGGCACTGAGGTTTTCAGACGAATGGGCTTGAGTTGGCCGGCTTTGCCGGCGGTATGCGAGAAGCGAATACCCACCAAGCCTTCCAGTTCTTCTGCGATTTGCAGGATCTGATAATCGCGGTCTGTAAAGGGCTTGGCGCCGACCTTGACCTCATAAGTTTCACAATCTTGGCTAATCAGTTCAAACGGTACGCTTTTGAGTTTAGGGCCGGCCCGACGAGGCTGCGGTGTGGTAACATCAAGGTGAGACAGTTGATTTTTAAACTCTTCCAATTCTTTTTCATAGAGCGGCAGCATGTGTTCCCAATGATAGTAATAGGGCAAGCCGTCTTTGATCCCTCGGATCGGAATGCGGCGATGACCCGTTTGCAGGGTGTTTGCATAGCGATAGGTTTTACTGGTACGCTCGGTCAGGGTACGGTAATGCTCCAGACTTTGCTCCAGATGTTTTTGGGCTTTGCGCATGCTTTCTGAATTGCGGCTGTAGTTGTAATCCAGTACCAAAATGGCGGCCCGAACCTTCTCGGCATAGAACTTGCTTATCAAGTCAATACAGTGTATATCATTGCAAAGCCGATCAAATTCATCTTGATTGCGTGTGATCCGTGAGGCCGCCTCATCAATTGCCTTGACAGCTGATTGCGCATGACCGGTCGCTTCCTCAATGACTCCGACAGGGGTTTCACCGCTGTGGGATTCACCGGCCCATTCCTTTTTAGCATACTCTTCAAGACGTTCGCCGGCAGGAGCATGCCATTCCCAGAGACCGCTGATGGGACCGTATGGTCCGGGATTGACCAGCTGATCCAGAAACATGCCCAGCGAGAAAGTCTGGCGGTTGCCTTCGGTAATACCGAAACGGCGGAGCAGCAAGGGGGCACAGTATCCGGATTCATTGTAGGCCTTGAGGATCAGCTCGGCGGCTTCTGGGTTGCCGTACATCTCGGTAAGCCGCCGAATCCAATACTGTTGATCTTGGACTGGGTCACGATCTAAACGCCACAGGTAACGAGCCCATGCTTCGAACCAGAGCCAGTCTCGTTTATACTGTTTGAGATAAGGATTGACTTTGTCGGGTGTGTTAGGCCAGTCCCAGTAAGCCAATGGATAAAGGTGCACACCCTGAGCACCCAAACGGTCACGGCAGGCCAGAACACAGCGGCGTATGAAGTCTGTGGCACCGTACCGGAAGGGCTCCAAGTTGGAAAGCAGATGGACATTAACTACATGGGTGGAGCCTAAACGGCTCATGTCCAGATGCACCTGCTGCCATTGTCCGCGGGGTTCATAAGTGGTCAGTGATTCACCATTGTATTTAGCCATGGTATAAAGATTTGTGTAGTGTTTTAAAGCGGATTCTACCATCTGTTTTACATTGCTGACTGCATGAGCCCGCACGACAATCGGGGGCTCTTCAGTCTTGCCCAAGGCAGCCAAGCCCTGTTTAACGGCAGGGATGATCGTTTCATTCATCCATGCTTCTTGATTTTCCTGTCCTTTCAGCGCCTCACCAAGACAGACTAATAATCCTACATTCGGGTACATCTTTATGAATTGACTGATAGACTTGCGGTTGTAATCGGCAATCAGTTCATTGGGAGCAGCATGCTGGGTTTCAATATGGTGGTGTTCAGCGAAGGGCTTGGATACAAAGATATTGTAAAACATCTGGATAATCCAGATGCCGCGCTTGTCTGCTTCTTCGGTTAGCAGGCGGTAAATTTCCACGTTGCGCTGATAGACTTCTTCAGAGACCTCCAAGGCATAAGGATAGTCCTCCAGCTTAACCAGAGAGGCAAAAGGGTGCCCGTTCCACAGGTAAAGGGTGTTCAAGCGGTTAGCAACCAAAAAGTCCAGAAACTCAATCCACTGGTCTTTGTCATAGAAGAAGGGAAAATTCTCGGGTGTGTAAGGATATTCGTAGGTGCCGCGACCCGGCAAAATGGATGTAAGCTGCATCCCGATACAGGGTCCTCGCAGCTGAAAGTCTGGTGCTTCGGTAACCTCTA
Organism: Phycisphaerae bacterium; assembly: GCA_018052735.1. GTDB lineage: Bacteria > Planctomycetota > Phycisphaerae > Sedimentisphaerales > Anaerohalosphaeraceae > 4572-13. Next base: position 90,994 of record JAGPMT010000003.1, read on the forward strand.
ACGTCGCGGGCCATTGGCCTGTTTCTTTAACCCGGTCAATTAATTCCAAAGCTCCATAGAGTGCCCCGGAGTCGCCATAACCTTCGATATGAAAGACGCCTTCGGCATCTCGATAGAGATAAAAACCCTCAGGATTGCGGCGGTCTTCGACCTTATTTAGGTTATGGCTGCTGAGAATAATGCGAGCGGGGCCAAACGCGCGAAGGTGTTGTTGAAGTCTTCCCGATGCATAGGTCAGGCGGGGCGAGGTCTGGCCCCGGACTTCTACGGTTAGGCCGGCAGGGCTTTGCAGCTGATGGGGTGACGTTTGGGATTCTTCTGTATTGTTGTTGGTATGTACAGCAAGGGAACGGCTTTCGCTGGACATCGCAGTTGTGGGGCTAATGACAAAAAAAAGCAATACAATACAGATAACTTGATTCATGCAAAGTCATCCTTAACGGATTAAAGCTTTTTTTCTTGCCTGCACCGGAGCAAAAATTCTATGGAACCAACGTTGTTATAGCATGAATATAGTGATTTCTTTCTCGATTTCAACCATAATTTAATCAATCTGCATGCGAAGGGCTTATTTGTCCCCAAACCATCTTGTTTCATTGCGGTTCTAAGAATATGATATGTTATACCTGAAACACAGGAAGAATCTTTGCTGTACGAAATAATAAACTGCTATTTCTGAGAATTCATAGCGTGGCTATTATTACTCACAAATCGGAGAAGAGGCGGCAGGTTGAACCTTACAAAATATGACAGCCATTTATATTGAACACTCACAGTATTCGATGTATTATTTTTAGAAACGGATAACGTATGCACTTGACAAAACAGCCAGAAAAGTATTACGGAGGAGATCCTTGGACTGTTGTAGAAGAAGGATTCCAAGCAGAAAAACAGCGGCTTAGCGAATCAATTTTTTCAGTTTCGAACGAATATATGGGCGTCAGGGGATATTTTGAGGAGGGCTACAGCGGCGATCATCTGTTGGGCAGCTATTTTAATCACCTCTATGATTATCTTGAAATCGGCCATGACCAGCTTTTTAAGGGAATGGTCGATAAAAGCGGCGCTATGATTAATGCGGTTGATTGGCTCTACACGCGCATCCGCATTGACGGGGAGTTGCTTGACCTTGCTGCTGTCTGTTTCAGCGATTTCAGGCGAATCCTTGATATGAAAAAGCTTGTGTATACCCGCCAATTTGTCTGGCACCTGCGGTCCGGCCGGCAGGTTAAGATAACGTTTATACGCTTTTTGAGTATGCATATGACAAAAATAGGATGCCAGCGCATCCTGTTGGAGCCGATAAATTTCTCTGGAAAAGCGGATATTGTGCTTGGGCTTGACTTTAATAGCCGTTATGAAATTGCCTCCGGCTGGACCCAGACGCAGACGACCGGTTCAAAAGATTCAGATAGGGGTAAAAACTTCTGGAATGAAGTCAAAAAGGATTCGGACGATACAAGCTGCCGAATTCTGGCGCAGACAAAGACGACAGGCTTTCAATTGTTTTCAAGCTTCCGGATGTTGACTGCGCAGCCCGTTGCTCCGCACGTGCTGGAACACGATAAGTTTATCGGTCTTGGATTTTCACTCTCTTTGGATAAAAACAAGGCCGCATGTATTGATAAAATCGTTTTCAATCACTGGGAGAAAAATGACCATACCGATGAAAACTGGAAAAATGCATGCAAATTAGCCGCTGGGTATGCAGACGTCACGTTTGAAGCCGCCTATAAACAGCATGTCCAATTCATGGAGCATGTATGGGATCGTTTCGGCGTTGCTATTGATGGAGACGATGATGTATTGCAGGGCCTGCGTTTTTCCATCCTGTCGTGCTACCAAACCTATCACGGAGAAAATCCCCACTTAAATCCGCTTTGTAAAGGAATGACGGGCGAAGTGTATTTTGGCTGGGCATTCTGGGATACAGAAATCTACTGCCATCGATTTCATTTGTTTGTCAATCCCCAAGCTGCTAAAAATCTCTTGATGTATCGCTATCATACGCTGGATCATGCACGCCGGCGTGCCCGGGATCTGGATTGCAGGGGGGCACGATATCCTTTTGCGACGGTTTCCGGATATGAGGACTCCGGGACCTGGCAGCATGTGGATCTGGAACACCATATCAGCGGCGCGGTTGGTTATGCGATCTGGCAGTATGACAAGATTACACAGGATAAGGACTTTTTATATCGGGAAGGGATCGAGATGCTTCTTGAGATTTCCCGATTCTTTGCAAGTGCCGGAGATTACAGTCCTTCGAATGGGGATTTTGGACTTTATGGAGTGATGGGGCCGGATGAGTTTCATATGATGGTCAATCATAACTTTTATACGAATTACCTGGCCAAGAAGATTTTTCTTTATACGCTGGATGTTCTGGAGGAGATGAAGGCAAATGCCCCGGAACAATATAAGGCCGCTGTCCAAAAAGTCGCACTAGATCCTGCGGAGCCAAAGGCATGGACAGATATGGCCCAAAAAATGCGTATCCGTCAGGATCCTGATACAAAAATATTTGAACAGCATGCCGGCTACTTTGATTTGCCGCATGTGGAGATTGCCGATATTCCAATAACAGATATTCCTATTTACAAAAACTGGGCCTATATCCGCATTTTTCGGAAAAATATGATCAAGCAGCCGGATGTGCTGAACCATATGTTTTTCTTCAGCGAAGATTTTACGTTGGAAGAAAAAAAAGCCAATTATGAATTTTATGAATCTCGAACAATTCATGAATCTTCCTTATCCCCATCCCTGCATTCAATTTTAGCGCTGGAAGTAGGCCGGTCTGACCAAGCTTATGATTTTTTTAAGTATGCAGCTCGGCTGGATCTGGATAACTATAACCGCAATACAGAGCAGGGCCTTCATGCTACATCGGCATCGGGGGTCTGGGCAAATCTGGTTTGCGGTTACGGCGGAATGCGCAGCGACGGATCTGTTTTGTCATTTTGGCCTCGGATTGCTAAAAACTGGAAGGGCTACCAGTTTAATGTCAATTATCGAGGCGGAGTAATTGCGGTTTCTGTGGATAAAACGAAAGCGGTGTTTAACTTGATTGAAGGTGTCCCCGTTAAAATAAAAATATACGGCAGATTGTATCAGATTGATCCCAAAGGAGTGCAGCTTCCTTTGATTTGTTAACCATTATTGAAGATTGGAGGTGCTGTATGAAAAAGCTATCCTGGTTAGTGCTGTTTCCCTTGTTATTCTCTTTTAGGACCTATGCATTTTCGCCTTATGAAAATTATTTATTGTCGGGAAGACCAACGCATGTAGGCCTGATCGCACGTGCCAAATCTGGTCAAGATGACAAACTGTCTCAAAAGCTTTTAGAGTTATGCAATGATCAGGAAAACGAAAAAATTAAGCAGGCTGGAATATCCAATCTGGCAGTATTTAAAAGACAGATTCAGTCTGAAACATGGCATGTGGTTTATTTTCAGTATTCAGGAGGCAAACAGTATTTGAAGGCGGCCCAATCATTTGAAGCAATCACCCCCGAGCTGAAAACTCTGATCAATCCCCATCCGCGGGCGGCCCGGTACGGCTGCAGCTGGCTGCAAATGGAATGGATAAATTATATTCGTGGTCTGGATAGAGAGGGCTGGCCAACTCAAATTCTCTCTATGATAACAACGATAAAACCTGAAAAGGAAAGTTATTACCGCAGTCTGCACCAGACCGTCTGGCCGGGTGTGGTAGACCAAATGGTTCGGGGGAACAACCGCAACTTTTCTATTTTTCTGGTGGAAATTGGGGATACATTGTATGAATTATTCTATCTGGAATATATGGGATCCGATTTTGAAAAAGATGATCAGATGAACAGAGAGGATCCTGTTAACCAGCGATGGTGGGCTCAGACAGACTCCTGCCAGCAGGCCCTTCCGGGGGAAAAAGATATTTGGACACCCATGGTTCAGGTAGCAATCGCATCGCTCCAAAAGGATTCCGCCCATGATTAAGCTGCCGGCAATTCTGGCTGTCGGGGTAAAATTGTCTCCGTTGGATGTATGGGTGTTTGTGCTCTACCTTTTTATTCTGCTGTCAATCGGAGCATTTGTGAGCTATCGCCAGCGCAACAGTGAGGATTTGTTTCTTGGCGGTCGCTCGATGGGGTGGGCCAATGTGGGTTTAAGCATATTTGGAACGAATATCGGACCGACTTTTTTAATTGCCACCTGCGGAGCCGGCTATACCACGGGGATGGTGACGGCTAATTTTGAGTGGATGGCTTGGATCTTTCTTTTTTTGCTGGGTATGGTCTTTGTTCCTTTCTACTTGAATACGAAAATTGCCACAATGCCGGAATTTATGAATAAGCGTTTTGGGCCCGGCTGTTATACGTTCATGTCTTTCTATGCCTTGTTGGGCACTGTAGTTTTATGGATTGGCGGCACATTATTTGCCGGCGGAGCCTTGCTGTCTCAGCTTCTGGGCTGGAAATTGATGCTGTGTATCTGGCTGCTGGCTGCCGTTGCCGCTAGCTTCACCATTACCGGGGGTCTAGTTGCGGTAATGGTAACGGATTCATTCCAGTCAATTCTAATGATATTGGGAGCGGCTTTGCTGGCTGTTATTACGGCCAGTCAATTGGAATCTTTTTCTGCCCTGCTTCATGTTCAGTGCGGCAGCACGCCGTCGGAGCTGACTTGGAAACTGCTGCATCCGGCCGGTTCAGAAAATCCTTGGTATGCGTTTGTCCTTGGATACCCTGTTCTTTCGCTGTGGTTTTGGTGTTCAGATCAGACGATTGTTCAACGTGCCTTAGGAGCGAAGAATTTAAAGCAAAGCCAGGGGGGGACCTTATTTGCGGCATTTCTTAAGATCATTCCGCCCTTTATTTTTTTGCTGCCGGGTATTTTTGCAGCTCAGTTGCTTCCCGATATTAAAGATGACAAACAGGTGTTTTTGAGTCTGGTAAGTACCTACTTGCCGGCAGGATTGGTTGGATTGATTGTTTCAGTTCTGGTTGCAGCGGTGATTTCAACACTGGATTCGGGTCTCAATTCCTTCAGTACAATCTTTACACTGGATATTTATAAACGCTGGATAGCCCCGACAGCATCGGAGCATCAAATCAAACAAATTGGACGCATAACAACCCTCTTCTCGACTCTGCTGGCTGTATGGATTGCCTTGTTTTTGAGCAAGGCAGAAGGGACGAATCTGTTTAACCTGTTTCAAGGTATCATCGGATACATGGCTCCGCCGGTATCGGCCGTTTTCGTGCTGGGGATTTTCTGGAGACGTTCGACCGCAACAGCAGCTTTGCTGACATTGATCGTCGGTTCATTGATTTCACTGGTGATCGGCTTTTGCGATATTACGAACATATTTGCAAATGAAGCCGGCGAAGATATTTTCCCGCATTTTCTTCTGCTATCGTTTTATTTATTCTGCAGTATCCTCGTATTTATGATAGCGGCCTCTCTTTTAACACAACACAGCATTTCTGAAACGCCATTGCCGACGCTGGCTCAGACGTATCGGCAAAATCCGGGACTCGGGCCTGTCGGATTGGCCGGGTGGATTCTTCTGGCAGTTATTATGGTAGGTTTGTATTTATTCTTTCAGTATGGGATGAAGGCGTCATGAATAAACGCAAAGAAACCGGTTTGAGGATATGGATGCTTGCATATACGGGTGCAGTCCTTCCGTTTTTTTTCGGTTGTATAACCACATTTCAAAGACCGCAAACGGCTTTTTATATTTCGCCCAACGGTGATGACAGTGCAGCGGGCAGTCTGGAACAGCCGTGGCGGACACTGCAGCATGCTCGTGATTTTATCCGGACCATCAACCAAAATATGCACCACGATATTGTGGTATATCTTCGGGGCGGGATATATCCGCTGGACAGGACATTCGAATTGACCAGTCTGGACTCCGGAATGAACGGATATCGGATCATTTACAAAGCTTATCAGAATGAAAAACCGATCTTGAACGGAGCGGTACCGGTTAGGGACTGGGAACATCATGTGGGTAATATCTGGAAGGCGCGGCTTGTCAGAGACCGGAAACTGCGGGCATTGTATATAAATGGGAAAAGAGCAATGATGGCAGGGATGTCCCGCGGAGTTATCGGGCAAGGCGGTTACGGGACATTTACTATCACTGGTAAAGAGGAATGGGCTTCAACTTCTGGGACGGAATTTGCCGGCATCAAATTTAAATCGGACCAAGTCGGAGTATACCGTAATCCTCAGAATGTCGAATTATGTCAATCCAATATATGGAGTGAACCGATTTTATGCGTCAAAGATATGTTTTACGAGGACGGATATACCATCGCTATGCTTCAGCAGCCGTATGGTGCGATTGCATTGAATATGAGCTGGGTGCCTTTTCATGCGGATCCGCGTCCGGATCGGCCTATATATATTCGGAATGCCTTTGAGCTGCTTGATGAGCCGGGAGAGTTTTATTTCGACGATCAGGCCGATACGGTGTATTATTATTCGAGGGGCGAGGATATGACAACAGCACAGGTGTATGCCCCTGCCGTAGAAGGACTTGTCAGCATAAAAGGAGAGAATACATCCTTGCGGGTCCGAAATATCCAATTTTACGGACTAACATTTGCTTATGATGATTACTTGTTATCCTTGCTGGGCGATTCACGCGGATGGGTCAGCGTACAGAGCTTATCGCAATTTGTGCGATATATCGAGAACGGCAACTGGCATCCGAACCGCTATAATGATATCACCATTCCAAAAGGTACGGTCACTCTGTGCAATGCCGACTCCATTCGGTTGGAACGAAATCGTTTCGAGCACTTGGCAAGTGCTGTGGCATTAAATCTGGAAAATGATGTGATTAATACCGCGGTTGTTGGGAATTACTTTGGTGATTTGATGGGAACGTCGGTCAATATAGGCCATCCCCAGCATTACCAGATCGGCGATGGGCAGCAGTTTCCTCGCGGGATTGAAGGAGTCTGTAAGAATATTCTGATAGCCAATAACTATGTCCACAATGCCTGCCTCGATTTTAGACAGCTCGAAGGAATGACCGGTTTTTTTGTAGAAAATGTAAAAATTGTACATAATGAGATTTGCGGTACACCCTATGGCGGAATTGCTTTGGGCTGGTGGTGGGGCAATGCCCAGATTCCCCCCTCGACGGTAGCAAAGAATAATTCTATCATGTACAACCGCATCGGCAGCACGCACCGTGTGCTCCAAGATGGGGGAATTATTTATGTGCTGGGCGAGCAGCCGGATTCGGAAATTGCATATAATTATTGCTATGACGGTCCTCGGTGCATTTATCCGGATGACGGATCGGCCTATTGGAAGATTCATCATAATGTTATTTTAAACGAGCTTTCGAGCTCTTCAGAAAACACTGTATTGTGGCTGCATATCTGGACAAAGGCCTGCCATGATATGAGGATCGACAACAATTATGTTAGGGCCGACAACATTCGCTGTGAGGGCACCAATTGCCCGATTACTCGCACGATTGTGGAACCGAATGCCCCGCCATGGTCCAAGCAGGCAGAGGCGATTATCAAAAAGGCTGGTCTTGAGCCGGCCTATCAGGATATCAAACCCGGCTTCAAGCACGATTAACAACGAAGATTATCAGATGAAATTACTCTGGAAAAAAAACTGGCTGCAAACACAACAGCATTTTACAGACTGGTGGAAGTGTAAAGGATTTGTGCTGGGCTGCTGGGGCACTGGAATAGCCAGTGATGGTATGCCGCATGAAGATGTCATTCTGCCTCCGCCTGCGGCCGATTTCCAGCAATATCATACCGATCCGGAGTTGGTATCCGCACGCATTCATTATGAAATGGCGCACAAAGTCTGGCCGGCGGATGTGCTGCCTGTTGCCTGGCCTGATATCGGCACTGTTACTTTAGCCCCTTATCTGGGTGCTGTTCCGGAGTATAAAAAGGATAACATCTGGTATCGACCCTGCATTGCCGATCCTGATACGCATCCCCCGCTTTTGTATGATCCTGCACATCCCTATAGCCGGATGCTGAAGGCAGTACTTGGGAGAACGGTCGCAAGCAGTCAAGGACATTATTTTGTGGGAATGCCTGCCATTGTTCCCAATCTTGATGTGCTGGCCCAGTTGCGGGGAACAGAGGAATTGTTGATAGATATGATCGAACGTCCTGCGTGGGTGCATGAAAAACTTGAGGAAATCGAAATCGCTTACCGGCAGGTATTTGATAGTCTGTATGAAATTATCAAAGATGAAGACGGTGCTATGGCTTTTGGTTATTTTATGCTCTGGGGGCGGGGTAAAACAGGTCTGCTTCAGTGTGATGTAGCAGCGCTGTTTTCCCCTAAAATGTTTCAAGATTTTGTTGTACCGTATTTAAGATGGTCCGTCAGCTATCTGGATTATTCGATGTTCCATGTGGATGGACATCAATGTCTGGGACATATCGATGCACTGCTGGAAATTGAGGGATTGGATGCCATTGAATGGACGCCGGATTCTCAGGTTCCGCCGGCAGGGTCGTCTCAATGGTACGAATTGTATAAAAGGATCCGAAGTGCGGGAAAGGCCGTTTGGGTTGCCAATCTTGATGCGGATGATGTTATTCCATTATTGGACGCGATCGGGCCTGAAGGTGTGTATCTGAATGTCATTTCAGCCGGCGGACAGATAATTCGTCCCTGGCAGATGGAACAGCTTTCTGATAAGCTGGAATCTTATCGCCGCTGAAATGATTAGCTGCTTTGCGCGCCTGATTGCTTGGCAGGTTTATAGAAGCTTTATATTTGACAGGATGCATTTTATTTCTTGTGGTTTTCGAATGCCCATAAGTCAATTTTTTTGCGGAACTGGAATTTTGAGCCTATGATGAAAATATTATTGAGGCTGTGTATTTTCTTGTTTGTTTTGAGCTTAAATGCTGTGAGTGCCCACGAACCGCCAAAAGAGGCAGATAGCACGCAACCTTCTACAATCCCAACTGCCGGACAAGAGTTGTGCCAGCAGCAACCTGCTTCGTTCAAGCCGGGACTGGTGCTTGAAGAATTTGTTTTTACCAACGCCCCTTTTCCCTCTTGTCATGCAGCAACTATCGCCGAAGTCAATGGGGAGTTAGTCTGCGCCTTTTTTGGCGGAACGGCCGAACGCAATCCTGATGTCGGCATCTGGATCAGTCACACATTCAGCGGCAAGTGGACTCCGGTTGTCGAAATTGCCAATGGTACAATTACACCCGAACTGCGATACCCAACTTGGAATCCGGTTCTGTTTTTGCCCAAAGGTGCAGAACTGCTACTGTTCTATAAAGTTGGCCCATCCCCGACCCAATGGTGGGGCATGATGATGACGTCTTCCGACGGCGGTTGGAACTGGAGTAAGCCCAAAACTATAATCGGTGAAAAAGGCAAGGCACTGATTGGGGCAGTCAAAAACAAGCCGATCCAATTGTCCGATGGTACGATTTTGGCCCCTTCGAGCCGTGAAGACAGCGGGTGGAAAGTTCATATTGAGGCCAGCAGCGACAACGGCAAAACCTGGACTGAGCTGACCGGGCCGCTGAACGATCCCAATGAAATGTCCGCTATCCAGCCGACATTATTGACATATCCCAATGGACAAATCCAGATGCTTTGCCGCAGCCGGCAGGATAGAATCTTAGAAACATGGTCCGGAGACGGCGGAAAAAACTGGTCACCAATGCAGCCGACAATACTGCCGAATCCGAACTCAGGAATTGACGGCGTAACACTGGCAGACGGCCGTCAGCTGCTTGTTTATAACCATTCGACTCGCAGCCAGCCGGCTGTGGGGCACAAAGGGCGCGGAATCCTGAATGTTGCGCTCAGCCGCGATGGCAAAAATTGGCAGGCGGCATTGGTCCTTGAATACGAAGACCAGCCAAACAGCCAATTTTCTTACCCATCCGTGATTCAGACTGCTGACGGATTGGTACACATTGTATATACTTGGCATCGTCAACGGATCAAGCATGTAGTGCTGAATCCAGAGAAACTCCAAACCGTACCGATGCCCGACGGACAATGGCCGAAGAATGCCTATCCACGATGACAATCTTTCTGCTAATGTTTGGATGTACCGGCGTAGAATCGTCCGAGTTGAAATAAGGTCGATTGATTCTCCCATTTTTAATTATGCTATCTCTATGAAGAAACAACTGAAAAAAACAGTCAAGTAGGGTCTTATCAAAACCAACAAGGCCAGATATATTTATTTACCGTCAGGATTCTGCAAAAACTGCAAAGGCAGGGACGGAATGACAATGGCACAAGCAGAATTGAAAAAAGCAGGGGTATTTGTTCTGATAGCGCTTTTGGTGTGGACAGTGGCGGGATATTGTGCGGATGTGCCGGAGATTTCTTTTCTCACTCTTGACAAAAACGGTCATTTGGTCTACGGGACAGATCAGAAAGGCAACCAGATTCCTGATTTTTCACATTGCGGCTATAGAGGAGCCAATCACCCTATTCCGGACTGTACTATCCGGGTTGTTCTTTCACCTGTAAAGGGGGATAATACCGGCCGGATTCAGGCAGCTTTAGATTATGTCGCTATGCTTCCGCAGGATTCGGAAGGTATTCGCGGGGCAGTTTTGCTGCGGCGGGGTAAATATTCGGTTTGGGGCGGTCTAACAATTAATTCCTCTGGAGTTGTCCTCCGCGGCGAGGGAATGGGTTCAGATGGGACTGTGCTTATCGCTGCGGGAACAAACCGCCGGACATTGCTGCGTTTTGCCGGGATCAATGACCGAAAATGGCATTCTGACAGACTTCGGCATGTTGCCGATGAATTTGTACCGGTTGGCGCCTATCATATCCGTTTGGATGAGACAAAAGGACTCAAAGCAGGGGATAATATTTGTATTACACGTCCCTCCACGCAAGAATGGATAGAAGAGATGGAAATGAATCGTTTTGGAGGGGGCTTAAAGGGACTTTTTGACTGGAAACCCGGTTCACGCAATATTGTTTGGGACCGGGTTATAACGGATGTTAACGATCTTGTTATCACGATTGATGCGCCCCTTACTGCAGCCATCAACCCTCAAGCAACACTGCAGACATATAACTGGCCGGGACGCATCTGTAAGGTGGGAGTAGAAAATCTTTGCTTGCGGTCGGAATATAATCTTGACAATCCCAAAGATGAAGACCACGCATGGATGGCCGTGACGGTAGAGAACGCTGAAGATGTTTGGGTGCGTCAGGTTGCAATGGAGCATTTTGCCGGATCAGCTGTTGCAGTTTGGGAATCATGCAGACGTATTACTGTAGAGGATTGTCTTTCACTGGCTCCGATTTCAGAAGAGGGCGGTTATCGCAGACATACCTTTTTTACTATGGGCCAGCAAACGCTTTTCCTTCGCTGCTGGTCCGAGAAGGGTCGGCATGATTTTTCCGTCGGCCATTGTGCAGCCGGCCCCAATGCATTTGTACAATGTGAAAGTTTCCAATCCCTGGAAGACAGCGGGCCAATTGAAAGCTGGGCATGCGGTGTTTTGTATGACAACGTTCGTATTGACGGCAATGCCCTGCGGCTCGGAAATCGCGGCAGTCGCGGCGAGGGCATCGGCTGGGCGGCTGCAAACAGCGTTTTGTGGCAATGTCAGGCAGCCGTTATCGAATGTGATAAGCCGCCGACGGCTTGGAATTGGGCTTTTGGCTGCTGGGGCGAGTTCGAGGGCAAGGGTTTCTGGCACGAGTCCAACTCATTTATCAATCCGCACAGTCTCTATGTTGCGCAGCTGCAGCAGCGGTTGGGCGGTAAGGCACAGTCTATCTCCCTTATGAAAAATGAAACATCCAGCACAACGAGTCCTTCGGTCGAATTGGCAGCGGAAATGACGGCACACTCCGAAAAGAAAGCAGTAACTTTGCGAGAGTATATAGAAGCAGCTCCCAAACGGCAGTTGATTCCCACCGACAGCACCGATGCAAAAAGAATAGAAGACATATCCAGCATAATACCTGAAAATCACAGCAATACATCCGGCAAAACCATTGCCCTCTCAAACGGCCGATTGGTTTGCGATAATCAGCTTGTTATCGGAGGATCCACAGAAGTAGCATGGTGGCGCGGCAATATCCGACCGGATGCGGCCGCATCATTCGGAGTGGGAATAACCCGATTCGTCCCCGGACGAAATGGGCCCGGCTATACGGATGACTTAAACGACCTGACAGATAGAATGATCGCAAACGGACAGGCGATTCTGGAACATAACTACGGACTTTGGTATGACCGGCGCCGCGATGACCATCAGCATGTCCGGCGGATGAACGGCGATGTTCGGCCGCCATTTTATGAGCAGCCGTTTGCCAGAAGCGGAGTTGGAACCGCATGGGATGGATTAAGCCGGTACGATCTGACAAAATATAATGTGTGGTATTGGAATCGCTTAAAGCAATTTGCCGATCTATGCGATCGCAAGGGTTTGGTTTTGATTCATCACAACTATTTTCAGCATAACATCCTGGAAGCTGCCGCACACTGGGCGGATTTTCCTTGGCGATCCGCCAACAATATCAACGATACAGGTTTTCCCGAACCGCCCCCTTATGCCGGGGATAAACGCATTTACATGGATGAACAGTTTTACGATACAAGGCATCCGGTCAGAACTTCATTGCATCAGGCCTATATTCGCCAATGCCTTGGGAATTTTGCAGACAACAGCAATGTAATTCAGATGATCAGCCAGGAATATACGGGTCCGGTTGAATTCGTCCAGTTCTGGCTTGATACGATTATTGATTGGCAGGAAAAAGCCGGGCGGTCGCCTTTAATTGGACTTAGCTGTACCAAGGATGTTCAAGACCAGATATTGTCTGATCCTAAACGGTCCAAGGTTATCTCCCTAATCGACATCCGATACTGGTGGTATCAGGGGGACGGCCTGTTATATGCCCCCCAAGGCGGACAGCATCTGGCTCCCCGGCAGCATGCACGCCTCCTGCATCCTCGCCGCACCTCATTTTCACAAGTTGTTAGGGCTGTCCGGGAATACAGAACGCGCTGTTCGGACAAGGCCGTCATTTATTCGGCTGATGCCAATTACGGATGGGCGGTTCTAATGGGCGGAGGGTCTATTCCCAATCTTCCCTCAACGACAGATAAGGATTTGCTCAAAGCAGTTCCTTCTATGAATCCGTATAATCTGGCGGGCAATCCAGAGGGGCAATATGCTCTGATGGATCCAGCAGGAGATGCGCTGATTTATGCCGATTCCGGAGATACTGTTGTGATTGATTTTAGCAGTATCCATGCTGATTTTACTGTTTCGTATATCAATTTGAAGACAGGACAATCTGAACAGACCCAAAAACATGTCTCCGGCGGCACTATCGTGCAGATGGAATTAGAGAATACGCCTTGTCTATTATGGCTTCGGCGACAATAAATAAAGTATTCTGTAAAGGGCAGACAAGAATGAACAGGTTTGGATGTCTCGTCGTGTTGGGAATAATGTATCACTGTATCTGCTTTGGGGCAGATGAAAATGTCGAACGGTGGGGAGTTTATGAACTATCGCTGTCCGGACCTGCGGCTGGAAATCCGTTTATTGGAATTCAATTTACGGCTGTTTTCAAGCATGGCGATCAGGTCTTTGAGCCGGAAGGTTTTTATGATGGAAACGGCGTCTTTAAAATTCGTTTTATGCCCAATAGCGAAGGTCTCTGGACCTATCAGACGAAAAGCAACTGTGATGCCTTGAACGGCAAAACGGGGCAGTTTACCTGTATAGCCCCCTCGGCCGACAACCATGGGCCAGTACGTGTGCGGAATCAATATCATTTTGCGTATGAAGATGGTACCCCCTTTTTCCCGTTCGGCACAACCATTTACGAATGGGCGTTTTATTCTGAATCCATGCAGACGCAAACGATTGAAACATTGAAAACTGCATCCTTTAACAAAGCACGCTTTCTGGTGATCCCTCCCTGGCAGGAATACTATGTAAAAGGGCCTCACGCCTTAAATTGTTTTCCGTTTGTGGGCAATTCAAAAGACAACTGGGATTTTTCCCGTTTTAATCCTGAGTTTTTCCACCGGCTGGAGCGCTGTGTCGCAGAGCTTGGTAAAATCGGGGTTCAGGCGGAACTGATTCTGTTCCGACCTTATGATAACGGGAAATGGGGATTTGATACCATGGATATGGCCACGAATGAACGTTTTCTTCGTTATGTGGTAGCTCGCTTTGCTGCGTATCGGCATGTGTGGTGGAGCCTTGCCAACGAAAATAGTTTTATGGAGTCTCTGACAGACCAGGACTGGGACCACCTTTTCCGGATTTTGCAGCGCAGCGATCCGTACGGCCATTTGCGTTCTATCCATAATGCAGACCGGATTTACGATCATACCCAGCCTTGGGTAACACATGTCAGTCTGCAATATTATATGGCGGTCCGGTTTTTCGGAGTCTCTCCTCTGCTGCGTGATATTTATAAAAAACCGGTTATTCATGACGAGATTAATTACGAAGGCAACCGTGATCGCCGCTGGGGGCAGCTGTCCGGAGAAGAAATGGTTTATCGGTTTTGGATTGCTTATATCGGGGGTGCGTATGCAACCCATGGAGAAACAATTCAGCGGCCGAATGATCCAGATTGGATCTCTGTGGGTGGGGACTTGAAGGGCCAAAGCCCCCCGCGCATTGCTTTTTTAAGAAAGATAGCCGAAGAAGGTCCGCCGGAAGGACTGGATCCTGTTGATCCGTATTTTGAAACAAATATAGCCGGCCAGATCGGCAACTATTATCTGATTTATTTTGGCAAAGAACCCTTGACAGAATGGGAGTATAAACTGCCGCAGAAGGGTCTTAGGGAGGGCATGCGATTTCGGGTTGATATTATTGATACTTGGAATATGACAATTACTCCTGTCAATCAGGAATTCGAAATCGAAAAACAGAATCAATATACTTATATTGACAAAAAGAAAGCAAAAATTATCTTGCCGGGCAAACCCTATATGGCATTGAGAATCCGTCGAGTCGATTGAACGGGGTAGGGGTAAAATCCCTTGCCAGAAAGGACTGTTTCAAAATATGCTTAAAACCAGGCAATTTCTAGTTATAGTGAGATTGTTGTCTATTTTGTTGCCGGCCTCTGCTCTTTGGGCAGCCGTAGGTGATGAAGAGGAACCTGTTCGATTTGTGGGGGAGGTAAAAGTATCCAACAGCGATTACAAAAACGGCTATCATGACGGTCAGATGCCGGTAGCGATCGGCGTACAAAATTATCAAATCCTGCGGGCCAATCGAACCCATCCAGAGTTCTCTGATGGATTGGGTTGGACCTATAATCATGCACCGATGCTGGCTTATGTCAACGGGCAGTTTTATTGTCAGTACTTGACGAATCCCTGCGGAGAGCATATTCCCCCCGGTATGACGATGCTTACACGGTCATTGGATGGAAAGCACTGGACCAAGCCGCAGGTTCTGTTTCCGATTTATTTTACCGCTGATCCGAATGATGCAACTCGTATAACGTTTGTATTTATGCATCAGCGAATGGGTTTTTATTTGGCTGACAATGGGCGGTTTTTGACGATGGCTTTTTATGGATCGCCTGATGGGGATGGAGTGGGTCGGGTTGTCCGGGAGATATATGCGGATAATTCATTGGGACCGATTTATTTTATTCGCGTAAATGACAACTGGACAGGCGAGGTGAAATATCCTCTCTATACCGCTTCACCTGATGCCGGATTTGTGGAGGCCTGCCGCAGCTTTCTGGAAGATAAAATTCGAAGGATTCAGTGGTGGGAAGAGGATTATCAAGCCAAAGATAGAGACGACTTTTACCGCGTCACATGGGGCGGTGATATAGGCCGCTCAAGACCGGCCAAGGCATTTTGTTTTTATACACGACCGGATGGTGCGGTGGTCGGTTTCTTCAAAAGCCGGTGGGTTACGATGACCCGTGATCAGGGACAAACCTGGTCTCCGCTGGTCCAGTGCAGCACATTAACCTATGGCAGTGCTAAAATCTGGGCACAAAAACTGGACAACGGCCAATATGCCTTGGTTTATAATCCTACCGACAGCGAAGCCCGCCATCCGCTGTGCATCGCCGTCAGCAAGGATGCGATACATTATGACCATCTTGTCAACATTCACAGCGAAGTTCCTCCCAAGCGGTTCTGGGGTCGGGAAAAACGTCCGGGTCCCCAATATGTACGCGGGATTGTTGAAGGCAATGGCAATCCGCCCGGCAGCGACTTATGGGTCGTATATTCCGTGAACAAGGAAGACATCTGGATATCCCGTGTTCCAGTTCCTGTTCAATGGCAGGTGCAGGGTTCTGTTGCGGATGATTTCAGCCAAATGGACACTGGGGGTGTTATTAAAGGTTGGAATATCTATTCTCCGCAATGGTGTCCAATAGAAGTTGTAGATTTTCCCAGCAAAGCTGACAAAAGTATGCGGATCAAGGATGCCGATCCTTATGATTATGCCAAAGCGGTAAGGGTTTTTCAGAAATCAGCCAATCTGATATGTTCTTTCCAGCTGTATATTGAATCGTCTGCACAAGTTCTGGATATCGAGATTGTTTCAACAAAAGGCAGCCGTCTGGTTCAAACACGGCTGGATACCAGCGGTCGTCTGCTGACAAAAAATGGAAACCAACCTTATCAGACGGTTGCGGCATTGAATTCAGGAAAATGGTATTCAGTTGAATTTCATGTTGATGCGCCAAAACAGCAGTATTCTGTTCTATTGGATGGAAATATGATCTTACAAGATGCTTCTTTTTCATCGGTCGAAGAACTGCCGGAACGAATAGTTTTCCGAACCGGCCCCTATCGGCTGGCCGATGATGTTCAAAAATACAAAAGCGGCAGCGAGCGTATACCGGGTACAGATGAACCGGGAGCCGATGAACAGGTTGAAGCTGCAGTATATTACATCCAAGATTTCCGTGCCTTTGATACGGGACAGTCTGTATTATCCCCCAGGACCTTTGAGCACTATATCGATGATTTTAACAGCATGGAAGAAGAAAATATTGTCAATGAAATACCAAACGCCCAATCTTGGGATTGGATCAAAGAAAATGTCCCCCTCTTCGAATGCCCCGATAAAACACTTGAGCAAATCTACTATTATCGCTGGTGGACTTTTCGCAAACACCTAAAACGGACGCCGGACGGCTACGTCTTCACCGAATTTCTTGACAGTGTTGGTCACAGCGGCAAATACAACACGATCAGCTGTGCAGTTGGTCATCATATCTATGAAGGGACATGGCTAAGAGACTGCCGCTACATTGATGACTATGCCCGATTCTGGTACACCGGACATAACGGCGGTTTGCAGCCGCATTTCCACAAATACAGCAACTGGGCTACGGCAGCATTATATCGCCGGTATTTGGTTAATCAGGATAAACTGTTTATCATAGGCCTGCTGGACGCTTTTGTGCAGGATTATCAAGCCTGGGTTGATGAAAAAGCTGCGGAGAATGGGCTTTTCTGGCAATACGATGTCCGGGATGGAATGGAAGAGTCCATCAGCGGCAGCCGAACAATTAAAAATATGCGGCCTCCGCTGAACTGCTATATGTACGCCAATGCTATGGCTATTGCGAAAATTGCCGAGGTGGCGGGCAATCTTGAGCTGTCAAAAGAATACATTCAGAAAGCATCCGACTTGAAGTTGCGGATTCAGCAGCTGATGTGGGATGGTACATCCGCGTTTTTCAAAGTACGCCATCCGGACGGCACATTGGCTAATGTTCGGGAGGAACTTGGCTATATTCCGTGGTATTTTAATCTGCCGGAGAAAGGTTTTGAAGCGGCCTGGCAGCAGTTCACGGATCCGCAGGGTTTTAAAGCTCCTATGGGAATTACAACCGCCGAACGGCGGCATCCTGAATTTCGCAGTCATGGGGTCGGAACCTGTGAATGGGATGGTGCTGTTTGGCCGTTCGCAACAAGCCAGACTCTGACGGCCTTGTCAAACTTCCTGCGGTATTATAGCCAGTCGTATGTCAGCAAAAAAGACTACTTTGAGGCCTTGTTGACTTATGCCCGCTCGCATCAGCGCAACGGCAAACCTTATATCGGGGAATACCTCGATGAAATCAGCGGTATCTGGCTGACACCGGATTCGAATCGAAGCCGCTACTACAATCATTCAACTTTTTGCGATCTGGTCATTTCAGGATTGGTCGGTTTACTGCCTCGGGAAGATGACATTGTAGAGGTTGATCCGCTTCTTCCCGATGGGGCATGGGATTGGTTCTGTCTGGACAGGGTAGTCTATCATGGAAAAATCCTTACGATATTGTGGGACCGAACCGGTGAAAAATATAACCAAGGAAAGGGATTTCGAATTTTTGCAGACAGCAAAGAAATCGGACATGCCGATGAGCTGTCGCACCTAACAGTAAAACTTCAATAATAATGCAGCGGAAAATCTACAATGAAACGAATCATGCCTCTAATCGTTTTTAACGTTGGTTTGGTTGTCTGTGCCGGCTGCTTGAGTTCTCTGAATCCGGCTTCTCATCAGCTCATCCCCGTTTTACTGCGATGTGAATATCGAACAGATCCAATAGGTATAGACATTATATCTCCTCGTTTCAGCTGGCAGCTCCAATCCGACCAGCGCGGTCAAAAACAGACTGCTTATCAGATTTATGTTGCATCTGACCTGCAGCTTCTCCAAAACAACCAGCCGGATATGTGGGATTCTGGAAAGGTCCAAAGTGATGAAACAGCTGCCGTTGCGTATGCTGGGAAACCGCTTGCATCCGACAGCGTTTATTTCTGGAAGGTTCGTCTTTGGGATAAAGACGGGAATTCGTCCCCATGGAGTCTGCCTGCAAAATGGTCTATGGGCCTGCTCCATCAGGAAGAGTGGCAAGCCGAATGGATTGGATATGATATCGATGAGAAACCGATTCCGACGCCGGATGTTGTGAGCCGTGCAAAATGGATATGGGCACAACCTAACGCCAATATCAGCGCCGCGCCGGGAACCTGTTATTTCAGAAAAGCCTTCCAACTTCCACAGGATTGGATTATTCAAAAAGCCGTATGCTACTACACGGCCGATGATTTTGTGCAGCTGTATCTCAACGGCAGCCTGCTCAGGTCATTCCGCAATCGTAAAGTCATCTACGAAGTTGTGCTGGCTGATTACCTTAGGCCGGGTGTGAATGTGTTAGCGTTTCGTGCCGTCAATGAAGGAAATGCGGATAGTCCAGCCGGTTTTTGGGCGGCTGTCCGGATTGAATCTGCAGATGGCCGAATCTTGGAATTTGCGACCGATAATGAATGGCTGTTAAGCACAGATGAACAGCTCGGATGGAAAACGGTGGATTATGACGATGCCGGCTGGTCCCGTGCTGTTGAGATTGGTCCGCTCGGAATAACACCGTGGGAACAGACAAAGCCGATGAAGCGGCTGCTTCCCCCAGCTCGTTATTTTCGCAGGGATTTTGCAGTAAGTAATAAAGAAATTGAACGTGCCACCCTTTACGCAACTGCACTGGGAATTTACCAGTGTTCTATAAATGGTCAGCGTGTCACTGACGATTATTTGTCGCCCGGCTGGACCGACTATCGAAAACGGGTATATTATCGGGCGTATGATGTAACCAAGCAGCTTCGAAGGGGCAGCAACGCCATCGGCGGCATTTTGGCAGACGGCTGGTATGCCGGCTATGTCGGAGGAGGGCTGAACCGGAACCATTATGGCCGCAAGACACGCATGTTGCTGCAGCTCAACATTCAATACGAGGATGGGACTAAACAAATTGTTGGAACGGCAAAAGACTGGAAGGCATTGACGGGGCCAATTTTATATGCAGATTTGCTGCAGGGCGAGGGCTATGATGCCCGTCAGGAACTGCCGGGTTGGGATATGCCGGGCTTTGACGAATCTGCATGGCGGCCGGTGATTGCCGGAGATACAGAGGTGAATCCTCAAATCCGGGCAGCGGTGACCGAGCCGGTCAGGGTATTTTCGAGCATCAAGCCGGTTTCTGTTGCCGAACCTGTGCGCGGGATATATGTTTTTGACATGGGTCAAAACTTTGCAGGAATTGTTCGCCTTCAGGTTCACGGCCGCCCAGGTCAGCGCATCCAAGTGCGTCATGCTGAACGGTTAAATCCGAACGGCACAATTTACACAACAAATCTGCGAACGGCATCAGCGACAGATATTTATATCTGCAAAGGCAGCGGGAAAACAGAAGTCTGGCAGCCGTATTTTACACAGCATGGATTTCAATATGTAGAAATAACCGGATTGGATGAAAAGCCGGATTTGGATACGGTTACCGGATTGGTTTTGACCAGTGACACTCCCATAGCCGGCAGTTTCGATTGTTCCGATCCAATGGTCAACCGGCTCTACTCCAATATTGTCTGGACGCAGCGGATGAATTTTATTGATATTCCGACGGACTGTCCCCAGCGAGATGAACGATTCGGCTGGACTGGTGATGCCCAGGTTTATATAAATACGGCTTGTTATAATAATGACGTACAGTCGTTTTTTACCAAATGGCTGATGGATCTGACTGACGCCCAGCGCGACGATGGACAATTTCCTCGCTATGCCCCGCTGAAAGTCGATCCGACAGACGGCGGTCCGGCCTGGGCTGATGCTGGTGTTATTTGCCCGTGGACGATTTATAAAATGTACGGTGATAAGCGCATCCTCCAGACGCATTATGATGCCATGAAGAAATTTATTGAATTCAATCGAAAACGCTGCACAAGTGCTCTTTTGCCGCCTGAAAAATTTCAGTGTTTTGGCGATTGGCTCAATATTAACGATGAAACCCCTCATGACGTTATATATACAGCGTATTTTGCGCATAGCACTCACCTTTTTGCCATGATCGCCGATGCACTTGGCAAGACAGATGATGCTCAGACCTACGGCACTCTGTTTGAACAGCTCAAGAGCGCATTCAGCAATGCATATGTGGGACCGGATGGAACAATCAAGGGGGACACCCAGACGGCCTATGTATTGGCCATCGCGTATGATCTGCTGGATCCAGCTCATCAGAAATTGGCTGCTGAGCATCTTGTTCGGCGAATCAGAGAGTGCGGCTATCACCTGTCCACCGGCTTTATCGGCACGAAGGATTTGATGCTGGCGCTGGCCAAGATTGGGCGTAATGACCTTGCCTATCGGCTGCTCTATAACGACAGTTTTCCTTCTTGGGGCTTTACTATTAAACAGGGTGCTACATCCATCTGGGAGCGGTGGAACGGCTGGACTCCCCAAGACGGTTTTGCCGATCCCGGGATGAATTCGTTTGCTCATTATTCATTCGGAGCGGTCGGTCAGTGGATATTCGAGAATATTGGAGGTATCCAATCCCAAGGACCGGGCTTTAAGACTATGATGATTCATCCTCAGCCGGATGGAAAAATGATGTGGGCCAAAACATCCTATCATTCTGTTCGGGGATTGATTGTATCGAATTGGGAAATCAGGAATGGTTGTTTTGTACTGGATGTAACGATTCCTCCTAATACCGAAGCTGATGTATTTATTCCTGCCCAAGATGCCGAAAAAGTATTGGAATCAGGAATCCCTGCACAACAAGCAGAGGGAGTTACATTTCTAAAGCAGCAGGCAGGAACGATTGTTTACAAAGTTAAATCAGGGAAATACCAATTTCGTTCTCCTTGGACGCCGTAAAATGAATAGCAGAAGCAAACAGTTGTTCTATGGGCTCTTGTACAGCCAATGGCCAAACTGATTGACAGGGAGTTTCTGCGAATTGCGAAGTTTCATTAAAAAAGTGATAAAGGATTTCTTATGATATTCAACAAAAGCAATGCCTGAATGCAGGAGACTTCATGCAGCGTCATTTCTTACCCATCGACTGGATTGTTTTGGCTGTATATTTCTTAAGCACCATGTGCATCGGTTTTTATTTTTACCGCAAAAGCCGGTCCCGGGAGGGCTTTACCGCTGCAGGCAGGGCGCTGCCGGGCTGGGTGTGTGGTTTATCTATTTTCGCAACATATCTTAGCAGTATCAGTTTTCTTGCATTGCCGGGAAAATCATATGCAAGCAATTGGAATCCGTTTGTGTTCAGCTTATCGCTGCCTATTGCAGCGTGGATTGCAGTGCGTTTTTTTATGCCGTATTACCGAAAAACCGGAGACGTATCTGCATATTCCCATTTGGAACATCGCTTTGGTCCCTGGGCACGAATGTATGCCAGCTCTTTTTATATCCTGACCCAATTAGCCCGCATTGCGGTTGTTATGTACCTGATGGCCCTGCCAATGAGTATTCTATTGGATTGCGACATCCGCCTCATTATACTGATAACCGGTATCTCGGTAACAATATATTCCTTTATCGGAGGAATTGTTGCGGTGATATGGACCGATGCATTTCAGGCGGTTGTGCTGATTGGCGGGGCAATTCTATGTTTGCTGCTGATACTGTTCAATATGCCCCAAGGGCCGCAGCAGGTGTTTCAGATTGCTGCTGAACATCATAAGTTCAGCATGGGAAGTGTGGGGGGGTCATTGGCACAACCTACCTTTTGGGTTGTTCTGGTTTACGGGATTGTTATCAATCTTCAGAATTTCGGCATCGATCAAGGGTATATCCAGCGATATATCGCTTCCAAAAATCATTTGGAAGCACGTAAAAGCATCTGGCTGGGAGGGCTTCTTTATTTGCCTGTTTCTGCTGTGTTCTTTTTTATTGGAACCAGTCTTTTTGCATTTTATAAGGTCCATCCGGATTATCTGGAAGAAGTCCGGCTGCAGGTTGCCCAACAGCAGCTGATTCAGGAAGGTTTCAGCAGAGACCAAGTGGAATTTTCTGGGAAATTATCGAACCGGGCTTCTTTGCTGACAGATCAAGATCTCGGCGATCGGGTATTTCCTCATTTTATAGGGCGAATGCTTCCTGCCGGTGTTACAGGATTGTTGGTGGCAGCAATTTTTGCTGCAGCAATGAGTACGGTGTCGACCAGTCTGAATTCATCGGCGACACTGCTTGCAACAGACTGGTATCAGCGGTATATACGGCCTGACGCTTCCGAAAAACAGTTTATGACAGTGTTGTATGCGGCTACGATATTCTGCGGGCTGCTGGGGACGGGATTGTCTCTGCTGTTAATCAATGTGACCAGTGCCTTGGATGCATGGTGGATCTTATCCGGCATATTGGGCGGAGGCATGCTGGGTTTGTTTTTGCTGGGGCTTATCAGTCGAACAGTCAATAGCTCGATTGCAGCGGCTGCGGTCGTATTCGGCTTGCTGGTTATTGCATGGATGACGTTGTCTCCCAAGATAAAATCATGGCCCGTTTCCCTGCAAAGCCATTTTCATGCTTTCTTGATACCGGTGTTTGGAACTCTAATGATCCTGTTAACCGGATTGTTGCTGCAATTTATCATAAGACCAAAACAACATCTTTAAAAAGAGTTCCAATGATTTTGCGATATGTCTAACATTAAATCTTGCTGCCGGTCGATGAGTACTTGGCTTGGGTTTCTGATATGACCAATCGCTATATGAAACTTCTGATAAGCCAACAGGGCGGAAGCCAAACCAATGAAGTTCGGAATACCTGTAAGATAAAATGACACAGGAACATTATAATAAGATGCAGCGACATTCCTCAAAGAGACGGCTATAAATTCATTTTAAAATGTTATGGAATAAGAAATGAACCTGAAGGATGATATTCTGATGCACCATCATGAAAGAATTTATCCTAAAATTCAACATGAATTCCCTATCGTGGGGAATCAAGTATAAAATGCACTGAAAAGCATGGACTCTTTTATGAAATCTGCTTATAATTATTGCCACTAACGGATTCGATGCAGCTGTCAAGAGGGCGTTTTGCTTTATCGACAAATCCGGCTTATTTCGGAGACTGACATGAAACGTTACGGAAGTGTTATTCAAGTTAAAGAAGCGAAATTGGATGCGTATGTAAAACTGCACGCAGCTGTCTGGCCTGAAGTTCTCAGCATGATCAAAAAGTGCAATATCCAGAACTATTCCATCTATCTGCGCAAACTGCCTGATGGCAAGTATTATTTATTCAGCTATTTTGAATATGTGGGTCAGGATTTCGATTCGGATATGAAAAAAATGGCCGCTGATGCAGCAACACAGAAGTGGTGGGACGTATGCAAGCCTTGTCATGAACCCTTTCCGGACCGAGCCGAAGGAGAATGGTGGGCAAGCATGGAGGAGGTATTTCACTTGGATTAAAAGTATTCTGACGGCGCAAAGAGGTACAGGCAGGCAGAGTAAGACGTTGGTTTTACCCGATTAGTAGAGGATTGATTAGCAGGACAACTGCAATAAGGTGATAGGCAAGGATGTATAGTATCAAAAAAACAATATATTTTATCACAGTTGCCTGCCCTTTTTTTTTAACAGCATTTCAAGGTCTTGTGCAGGCGGGTCTTGATCTGGATGCATATAACCTGATTTGGAACAGTCCGAGTCTTAATGCCGGCCAGTCCATGCCTTGCGGCGGCGGTAACATTGGTCTGAATGTTTGGGTCGAAAACGGCGATATTTTATTTTATGTGTCGCAAACCGGTGCTTATGACGAAAATAACTGTTTGATGAAATTTGGCCGGATGCGCGTGAAACTGTCACCCAATCTGCTGCAGGAAGCTGCTGTTTTTCGTCAGACATTGAAACTGAAAGAAGGATATATCGAAATAGTCTGCAAAAAAGGGGAACACACCGCAACCATCAACCTCTGGGTGGATGTCTATAAGCCTGTCATTCATGTAGATATTGCCTGCAGCCAGCCGATATCTGTCCAAGCAATCTATGAATCCTGGCGGACAACTCCCCGTGAACTTGCTGACGAGGAAAACAACAGCAATCGCTCATTCTTGGGCTCTGGAGTCAAGGCCCTTGTTCGCAACGATACAATCGCATTCCGGGATGATGGTATCCTCGTCTATCACTGCAACGACAATAACAAGCCGAATGCATTTGACTTGTGTGTCGAGCAGCAGGGTTTGGCAGATGTAAAAGATCAGATGTGGAATCCGCTTAAAAATCTCATATCCGGCGGCTTGATTTGCGGTGGGAATATGGAACCAGCCGGCACTGGTGAAGGCCGCTACGCCAGTACGGACTTCAAATCCTGGATACTCAAAAGCATCAAACCGGCGGTTTCTCATTCCATCGCCATCTATCTGCACATCGACCATGCCGAAACACAGCAATTGTGGCAGCAAGGGCTCGATAGGCTTGTTAACATCTATGAAAAAATCGACGGTCGGGAGAAAACATTGGCTTGGTGGGATGAATTCTGGAATCGCAGTTATATCGCGATACAGCCTTCCAAGGAATCCAGCAACAGCCTTCCCTGGACAATCGGCAGGAATTATCAGCTGTTTCGCTACCAGCTCGGCTGCAATGCCTACGGCGAATATCCCACCAAATTCAATGGGGGACTTTTTACCTTTGATCCGGAATATGTTGACCAGCGCATCACATGTACGCCGGACTACCGCCGATGGGGGGGAGGTAGCTTTACAGCCCAAAATCAGCGGCTGGTTTACTGGCCGATGCTTAAAAGCGGCGACTATGATATGATGTTGCCGCAGTTTGACTTTTATTTAAGGCCCCTGAAAAACGCGGAACTGCGCACGGAGGTATATTGGGGGCATAAGGGAGCATGTTTTACTGAGCAGATGGAAAGTTTCGCTTTGCCGGTAGGATTTGAATACGGCTGGAAGCGGCCTCCCTATTATGATCCCGGGATTGAGTATAATTCATGGGTGGAGTACCAGTGGGATACTGCACTGGAATTCTGCTGGATGATTCTTGAATACTACCGCTATTCCGGCAATGATATCAGCCGATACATCCCATTGATTGAAAGCTGCTTAATCTTCTTCGATGAACACTATCAAAGGCTGTCTTCGCGCAGGACACCCCACTCTCTGGATGAGCATGGGCATCTGGTGCTGTATCCCGGGACCGCATGCGAAACTTACAAAATGGCAACGAACTCTGTAACAACAGTGACTGCATTAAATACGGTAATTACCCGATTTCTGGAACTGCCGGCTTTCTATCTTGATGGGCAAAGACGCCTATACTATAAGGAATACCTCAAACGGCTTCCCCCCATCAGCTTTCGCCAGAAAGATGGACACAAGACGATTGCCCCGGCTGAACGATATGAACGCATCAACAACATCGAACTGCCGCAGCTTTATCCAGTTTTCCCCTACGGGAGGTATGGTATTGGCAGGCCGGATCTGGAAGTTGCCATTGATACCTGGAAATATGGATGCGACCGGCCGGAGCAGAAAGGATTTATCAGTTGGCATCAGGATGCCATTTTTTGTGCACGGCTTGGGCTGACGGACGAAGCGGCTGAGATAACCGCAAAAAAGATGCGGGATTCTGGCAGGCGATGTCCGACATTCTGGGGGCCGGGGCATGACTGGGTGCCCGACCACAACTGGGGCGGTTGTGGCATGATCGGTTTGCAGGAAATGCTTATGCAGGCAGTGGATAATAAGATTTATCTTTTGCCGGCATGGCCGGAAGACTGGGATGTCGATTTTAAGCTTCACGCGCCGTACCAAACAACAATTGAGGGAAAAGTTAGAAACGGCAGTTTGGAAGAACTGAAAGTAGTGCCTCAAAGCCGATTGAAAGACATAGAAATTTGCAGCAAATATAAGTGATATTTGATAACTTCCAGAGAGAAATAAAACGATGACAATTTCTGCTAATCCGATGCTGGGAATCGGTTTCCACAGTGTCGGCGCAATGCTTGCGGCAAATTGCTATGCGCCGCAGAAACTCATCCGCCGCTGGTCATGGGAAATATTCTGGATCGTGCAGGCATCGTGGTGCTGGCTGTTGTGGCCGATCATTGGTGCGGTGCTGACGATTCCCGATCTGCCCAATGTGCTGGCAGATGCAGTGCGAGAATGTCCGCTGGCCTTGGTCTGGTCGTTTTTATTCAGTATGGCCTATGGTGTCGGAGGCATCGCATTTAATCTGTCCATTCGCTACATCGGATTTTCGCTGACTTATGCTGTCGCCGTCGGGCTATCTGCGGTATTGGGCACGGTTGTGCCGCCTCTGGTGCGCGGGCAGTTTGGGGCTATCCTGTCAAAAACCGGTTCGGGCTGGGTTCTTTTCGGCGTGGCAATTGGCGCATTGGGTATAGCCGTCTGCGGCATTGCCGGCCGGCTCAAAGAGCATGACCTTGCTGCACAGGCTTCAGGAATGGGCCAGTTCAGTCTGTTCAAGGGATTTGGACTGTCGCTGCTTGCTGGTATATTATCGGCGGTGTACGGATTTGCCCTCGATGTAGCTGCGCCTGTTGCCGAGATTGCTGAGTCTTACGGCGCCGGACACTGGAAAGGCAATGTGATTTATCTGACAGCCAACACCGGCGCCTTTGTGACGTCGATGATTTATTGCTTGTTCCTGGCAAGGAAAAATGCCTCATTCAGAGATTTTTTCCGCCTCAAAGAAGGTGCTGAATCCAGCAGCTTATGGGGTAATTATATCTTGGCAATACTGACCGGGACCCTGTGGTATGGGCAGTTTTTCTTTTATAATCTCGGCCATGTGCGCATGGGCCAGTATGCATTTACAAGCTGGGCGATTCATATGATTATGCTGGTTTTGTTCAGCAACTTGACCGGCATTCTCTTTCATGAATGGAAGGCCTGTTCCTTCCGCACGCGCCTGGCAATTGTAGCAGGATTGGCCGTGCTGATTGTCTCGGTTTTGCTGTTGACTTACGGCAACTATCTGGGCCAGCAGGCGACTTATTGAATAAGTTTAGAATAACACGGAATCTATTCATCCAGAGGCAGACACATGGGTATGTTTGATACAACCGGAAAAGCGCAGGGGAATATTAAACGCAAAGACAGCACGCTGAAAAAACTCCAACGGATGCAGAAAGCACTGCATCACGAAGAACCAGACCGTGTGCCGATAAGCGATTTTTTCTGGGGCAGTTTCATTCAGCGCTGGCGTAAGGAGCTGAACCTTGCCGGCGATGCAAATCCGTACTATTATTACGACTTGGACTGGATTGTTACTGTTCCGAATATGGACCCATTCATTCGGCCGTTTGAAATGCTTGAAGAAAGCAGTAAACAGGTTATTGTCAAAACCGGTTTCGGCGCCGTCATTCGCAAAAAGTTCGATGCACCCATGCCCGAATTTATTGCTTTTGAGACAGATACGATTGATAAGCTTGAAGCCCTGGAGTTTGATGACCCTTGGGACCGCCGCCGCTATTTTGAAGCGGGCGACAACCAGATTGCCGGAGTGGGGGATGGTTTTGAGCGAAATTCCCCGCCCTGGATTGAGACGGTACAATCGCTACGGCCGGATTTTCCTGTCTTCGGCAGCATCATCGAATGCAACGAATGTCTGACCCGGCTGATCGGCCCGGCCAATAATATGCTCTGGATTGGTATGTACCCCGAACGAATGGGCAGGATAATTGCCCACATCGGCGAGTTTTATTTCGAGTGTGCAAAAGCACAGATTCACGCCGCAAGAGGACTTTTGGACGGCTTTGTCATCTGGGGAGATGTGGCATACAAAAACAGCATGTTTTTTTCGCCCGATTACTGGCGACGGTATTTCAAGCCGGCTGTCAAAGCGATTGCCGACTATGCCCATGAACAAGGACTGATGGTGATTTATCACGGCTGCGGCAATATCAATGCAATTCTGCCCGATTATATCGAAATAGGCATCGATGCCCTGAACCCGCTGGAGGCCAAGGCCGGATTGGATGCTGTGGAGCTTCGGAGACAATACGGACACAAACTCGGCATCTGCGGAAACAGTAATATTCAAATTTGGGAGTCGAATGACAAAGAAGCAATTCGCAAGGAAGTCCTTCGCAAGCTGAATGCAGCCAAAGGCGGCGGCTATATTTTCCAGTCTGATCATTCGGTCGCCAGCAATGTATCCGGCCATACCTATGATTATATTGTAAAGTTGGTTCGCCAATACGGAAACTATCCGCTTCATTTAGGCCAGTATAATCCGTCATTTGTCGGCGACTGTATTTAATCCGCTGCTTTGCGGTAAAACCTCCTGTTTGGGTCGCCCAATCAGCCGAATTATCAAAGGCGGTAAAACGACTATTAGTGATATTTTCCGATACACTGCTGCGGTTAACCCGTTTTATGTAAGCCGAACCGAAATCGCCAATGCCCAGTATCTATATTTAATCCCCTGACAGCGGCTCCCTGAATTTGATAATATGATAGAGTGTCTGGTTATAGGGGACTTGGATATGATGGGTGTCAGCTAGCCGTATGACAGCCCCGTTGAGAGCATCAATTTCGGTTTTCTTTTCCGCGTTCATATCCTGCAGGGTCGATGAACGATGCTCGGCGGTGTCGGGCACAAGCCGACTGTAGAAGACATCCAGAAAACTGTCTGCATCGTCCCAGTGCGTGCGGTATCCTGTGCAGGCCAGCACTGCAAATATCTCGCGGATGATGCTGTTCATGATAAAGCGGGTTGATTTATTTTCTGCCAGCGCTCCATAAGGTACATTGAGAATAGCTCCAAGAGGATTAAGGGCACAGTTGTAGAGCATTTTAGCCCATAGATCTTTTTCGATATCATTGGTTGGCCGGCAGGGGATGCCGCCACGTGTAATAGCCGAGCAGAGATTTTGTATTTTTTCGGATGCGGCCGCAAACAATCTTCCTATATGAATTGCATCGGCATGCACAGTGATGACCACTTCATTGGCTTTGGCTCTGGTAAAACCGGTTATGACGCGGGCGCAGTAAATCTGCTCTTTCGGGAAAAATGAAGAGAAAATCTCTGCATTGCCCCAGCCGTTTTGAAAGAGCACAATCCGCGTATCGGCGTCAAAACAGCCGGAATGCCTGCGGATATCTTGAGCCGCCTGCAGGGTATCGTAGGATTTTGTGCAGACCAGTATGTAATCATAAATACGTGTAGGCAATGCCTCCAGCGAGCTGTATGAGCCAAACTCCGTCGGGGCAGCGAAAAAGTCTCCGAAAAGTCCTTTTCTAAACAATCCTTCTCTGCGCAGCTGCAGCACCGTCTGGGGACGGGCAATAATGTCAACGGCAATCTGGGAGTGAATCAGACAGCTTGCAATACCTAATCCTACTGCACCTCCGCCGTAAATCAGTACATTCATCCTCTGTTTTTGGCTCCGATAAAAACGCAATAATTTCAAAACAATGTCCCGCCGTTTTTTAGTTGGGAAGGCTTACCATTGTATAGTTAATACTCCTGCGAGGCTGGGCCATCATATCGGCGACGGTGTCACGCCATTTTTGGTAATGTGCGGTCCCTTTATGAGTTGTAGCGTCCTGTTGCGAGCGGTAAATCTCGACCAGCAGAAAGCGGCTGGGTTCGTCCTGCTGTTGGAGCACGTCGAACTGTATAACTCCCGGTTCTTGACGACTGTGACGGGCATTTTCAACAGTGGCAGCCTTAAATTTGTCTATGTAATCCTTTTTGACATCGACAAAGACATGAACAATATGCATTCTTGAATCCTTTTTACGATTGCCTGTAAGATTTAAATTTCACAATACCTGAAAAAAGAGCAAAAATCTCCCCTGCAGCTGCGAAGAAGATACCTCAATCAAATCCATTTGTCTATATTCTGGATAATGGCTATGCCGAATATGTGTCGAATAGGAATTAGGTATCCGATAAAAATGTTCCATAGCCCATAATACGGTCTTTTCTTTTGAGAATTGGGAATCAAGCAGATAAGGCGGAAAGTTTGAAGTGGAAGCAGATTTTCCATAATTTAACTCCTCAATCATCGAATTACCCGCCTTTTTCGTTCACTTCAGAAGCATCCGGCATTATAGTATAATTTTATCGCTGGATGTAAAACTGTAAATGGGGAAAACAAATGCTACAGCAGATTCGGAACAAAAAGGCGTTTATCTGCGATATGGATGGAGTTATTTATCACGGCCGGCGGCTTCTGGATGGTGCGGCGGCCTTTGTGGATTGGCTTAAACGGGAGGGCAAGCAGTATCTGTTTCTGACCAATAGTTCGGAGCGTTCACCAGCTCATTTGCGATATAAACTGGGGAAAATGGGTATTGAAATCTCGGAAGATCACTTTATGACCAGTGCTTTAGCCACAGCCAGTTTTCTGCATTCCCAGAAAGCCGAGGCCCGTGTTTATATGATTGGCGGCAAGGGATTAGAAGAAGCCCTGCGTGAGGCGGGCTGCATTTTGGCCGATGAAAAGCCGGACTATGTAGTTATAGGAGAAACCCGGGAATACTCCTATGATAAACTGGAAACGGCGATTTTGGCGGTGCAGGCTGGGGCTAAACTGATCGGCACCAATCCGGATATATCGGGACCCGGTGAAAAAGGAATTGTGCCGGCCTGCGGGGCATTGACAGCACCGATTGAACTGGTTACTGGCAAAAAGGCGTATTTTATCGGGAAACCCAATCCCCTGATTATGCGGCATTCTCTCAAACGGCTGGGATGCCGGCGGGAGGACACCGTGATTATAGGAGATCGGATGGATACAGATATTATTGCGGGGATAGAATCTGAGATTGAAACGGTGCTGGTTTTAAGCGGCATTACCAGCAGACAGGACATGGAACGGTTTGCCTATCGGCCAAGCTTGATTCTTGACCATGTGGGGCAAATTGCAGAATAGAAGACATACAAAATCGGTCGATAGTTGATTTTGTCTAAGTATATGTAAAACATAGGTATTCTTATGAAGCCATGGACAAAAACAGAACGAATAGCGGTATGCATCGGCTGTTTTATGGCGGTACTTTCTTTCTTTTTGTTGTCTGCAGCGATTCGAAGCATCCGGCAGGCAAATCAAATGCAGCTCAAGTACAGGCAGATCCAGCCGCTGGTGGACAGAAGCGTAGAATTGAGCCGGCAGATTAATGCTGAACTATGGGCGGTGATGGAAGAGGCCCAAGCTATTGTTGCTGACCAAGCAAAGCCAGCTGACCAGCAGCCGTCTGATCTCGAACAGCGCCCACAGCTCAACCGGCAGCGAATAGAAGGACTTGCAGAAATTATGACACAGCAGCAGCGCATTATTGAGCAGATTTGTGAAATCCAGAGACAAAACGGGGATTCTACCCGGACCGAAAGCCCTGAAACCAAGGCTGTATTGGAGAAATACTGAATATGTCAAAAAAGCTGTATATTATTGACGGCCACGCGCATATTTATGCAGCGTATTATGCGCCGATGCGGCCGCTGACAGCGCCCAGCGGAGAACCGACCAAGGCGGTATTTGTTTTCACGACAGCCCTTTTAGGACTGATTGAAAAGCACAAGCCGGATATGCTCGCAGTGGCGATGGATTCCAAGACGCCCAGTTTTCGGGCCAAGATGTATAAAGAATACAAAGCTCATCGGCCGCCTATGCCCGAAGACCTGCCCGGCCAGATCAACCGTATTGAACAGATTTTAGAGGCGATGAATATTCCGTTGCTGCGGGTAGACGGCTGGGAGGCCGATGATATTATTGGCACGTTGGCAAAGCAGGCCGCCGTCAGAGGGATTGATGCGTATATCTGCTCCAAAGACAAAGATATGCTTCAGCTTCTGGGTGAACATATAATTGCCTATGATGTAAAAACCGATACCGTAACAGATGTAAAAACCCTGCAGGACGAAATGGGACTGACACCGCTGCAGATTATTGATATGATGGCTCTGCAGGGCGATGCGGCGGATAATATTCCGGGTGTGCCGGATGTCGGGCCGAAAACGGCGCTGGAATGGATACGGCAGTATGGTTCGCTGGATAATCTGTATGCCCATGCCGATGAAATTAAAGGCAAGCGGGGCGAGAATCTGCGGGCATATAAACAGCAGGCGTATTTGAGCCGGGATTTAGTAATTATTAACTGTGCCGCCCCTGTGGAACTGAATGAACAAACCTTTGCACTTCGACCGCCGGATAAGGAAAAGCTGGCAGCGATTTATAGAGAATTGGGTTTTACGCGGCTGCTTTCATCGCTGGAAGTGCCCACCGAAGGCGGCAGGACTGCTCAAATGGAGTCCCAATCTGCCTCTGGCGTTCAGAGAGACCTGTTTGCCCAACCGGAAAAACAGACAGCGTATAAGTCTGGTGCCAAGGGTCATTATGAGCTGATTGATACGGTCCTGAAGCTGGAACAATTCGTCAGCGAACTCCAAACACAGCAGCGGTTTGCATTTGATACCGAAACTACCCATATCGACCCGATGCGGGCTGATTTGGTGGGATTAAGTTTCTCTTGGCAGGCCGGCAGCGCCTATTATCTGCCGGTTAGGGCGCCAATGGGACAGAACCGGCTTGATATGGCTGATGTTCGCAAAAAGATAGGACCGATTTTAGCTGATAAAAAGCGGTATAAAATCGCCCAAAATCTCAAATATGATTATCTGGTACTGGAAAACGCCGGATTGCCTATAGCGCTGGAGCCGGGGCGTGTATTTGATACAATGGTGGCCTCGTACTGCCTTAATGCTGACCGCGAGAGTCATAGTATGGATGCGATGGCCAAGGATTATCTGGGCATCGAACCGATACCCATTTCGGCTTTAATCGGCAAGGGGCGGAATCAGCTGACATTTGATAGGGTTGATACCGCAGCGGCATGCGAGTACTCTGCAGAGGATGCGGATGTAACCTATCGGCTGTATGAGTATCTGTCCCAGCGGCTGGAGACCGTGCCGGCATTGAAGGATTTATTTGAGACGCTTGAAATGCCTCTGGTGGAGGTGCTGGCGCGAATGGAGGCCAATGGTGTGTCGCTGGATACGGCGCTGCTGCGAAGAATGTCCGATGAGATGATGCAAACTGCGGAAAAACTTACCCATCGGATTTACGCACTGGCCGGCATACCGTTTAATATCGATTCCACCAAGCAGCTTGCCGAGATCCTGTTTGATCGGCTTGGACTGCCCAGCGTGCGAGCGGGTAAGACCCAGCGGAGTACGGATGCCGATGTTTTGGAAGAATTGAAAAATGCACACCCGATTGTGCCGCTGATAGTGGAATACCGTCAAATTGTCAAGCTGAAGAATACTTATACTGACAAGCTGGTCCAGTTGATTAATCCGCGTACAAATCGGGTGCATGCTTCGTTCAATCAAACCATTACGGCAACGGGGCGGCTGTCTTCGTCGGATCCGAACCTGCAGAATATTCCGGTGCGAACGGAACTGGGACGGAAGATACGTTCAGCATTTATTCCGGCTGAAAAGAGCGGCTGCATTCTGAGTGCCGACTATTCGCAGATAGAACTGCGGCTGCTGGCGCATTTTTCACGCGATAAGCAGCTTTTGAAAGCATTTGCGGAAAATCAGGATATTCATCGCTTTATTGCTTCGCAGGTTTATGGGGTGCCGCTGAATGAAGTGACCAGCGAAATGCGCAATAAGGCAAAGGCGGTGAATTTCGGAATCATTTATGGGCAAGGCCCCTTCGGATTGTCTAAATCCATCGGGATCAGTCAAGCCGAAGCCAAACAGTTCATTGAAGATTATTACAAGCGGTATCCTGCGATTCGCGAGTTTATGAATAATGCGATTAACAGGGCTAAAACTCTCGGTTATGCAGAGACAATCCTCCATCGCCGGCGTCCTATCAGCGGACTGTCCAGCAGGAATTTTAATGTACGTTCACAGGCAGAACGGCTGACGGTGAATACGATAACCCAAGGATCAGCGGCGGATTTAATTAAAAGGGCAATGATTAATATACACCGCCGGATAGAAAGAGACAAGCTGCCTGTCAAGATGATACTTCAAATCCATGATGAGCTGGTTTTTGAATTGCCCCGGCAGGGAGCGGAGGAACATGCCGCCTGGATAGAAAAAGAAATGGCCGAGGCAATTCAACTGGAAGTGCCGCTGAAGGTGGATGTATCCATCGGCCACAGTTGGCTGACAGAGAAATAGAAGGGATTTCAGGCGGGCTGGCAGATTGACAGGAGAAAAAGGATTGCTGTTTGCAGCTTGGGTATTAAAAATGTATCGGGGCAAAAGAAATCGTCGTAAATAAAATTGTTGCATAAATCGGTCTGAAACAGTATGATATAGGCCGCAAGCTTAACGATAAAGAGTATAAAATATGGATCCAGATTCTTATGAAGCCAACTTGGAAAAGGCCCGTGCGTTTTTTGAGCGGGCTGAAGAAGTGGCTGCTACAGACAATTTTGATTATGCAATTGACCTGTACATGGAAGGTCTTCGCTTATCCCCGGATGCCTTGGAGGATGGCCATGCCCCGCTTCGGCGGCTTGCGTTGATACGTCAGGGAAAAGGAGGGAAAAAACCTTCGGTTCTGGAAAAAATGAAGCATTTGATGAAGGGCAAAACACCGCTGGAGGATATGCTCAATGCCGAATATCTGCTGGCCAAAGACCCTGATAATTTGTCATATGCAGAATCTCTGCTGAAGGCAGCCGTTGCAGGGGGGTATTTGCGCACGGCCGAATGGATGGCCCATATTATTTTTGAGGCCAATAAGGCAAGTGACAAACCCAGTTTCGATACTTATATTCTGCTGAAAAATATGTATAAACAGATGCAGATGTACTCCAATGCGGTGGTGGCCTGTACACTGGCGCTTCAGCTGAAGCCCAACGATAGTATTCTGCGGGACGAACTGCGCGACTTAAGCGCCAGTATGACGATGGAGAAGGGCAAGTACGGCAAAGGGCAAGATTTTCGGGATTCTATTCGCAACCGGGATGCACAGGAACGTCTTCACCGTCAGGATAATATTGTTAAAGACCTTGATGTCAAGCATCAGGCGGTTGAACAAGCCCGCCGGAAAATTCAGCAGGGACAGGCAACAGTAACTAATATTCTTGAGCTGGCTAATGCGTTGTTTGAGCTTGAAACCCCCGAGGGCGAGGAGGAAGCCCTTACACTGCTGGATAATGCGTACGCCAAATCCAAAGATTTTACTTTTATGAAGCGGCATGGGGAGTTTCGCATTAAAAAGCTGAAAAACCATATCCGTCAGCTTACGACAGCAACTGAAAAGGAACCGCAAAATCAGGCACTGCAGAAACAGCTGCAGCAGGCAATGCACCAGCTGGATGAGGTTGAACTGGATCATTACCGCAAATGTGTAGATAATTATCCGACGGATCTTCGGATGAAATATGATTACGGCCGCTGCCTTATTAAAAGTCAGGAATTTGACCGGGCAATCCCGCTGTTTCAGGAGGCCCAAAAGGACCCGCGTTTGAAGGCAGCGGCGATGGATAAAATGGGGCTCTGTTTTCTGTTAAAAGGATGGACAGAGGATGCTATAGAAATTTTTCAAAAAGCGCTGGACAACTGTCCGAATCGGGAAGGCCCCTTGGCAAAAGACATAACTTATAATCTGGCAAGAGCTTATGAATCGAACGGTAATTCTGAAGAAGCGTTGAAACTCTACCGGAAATTAGCCCTAATTGATTTTAGTTTTAAAGATGTAGGGCAGCGTATTGACAATTTAAGAAAAAATAATGTAAAATAGCTGTTTTCTTTTGAAATCAGATAATTTTATTTCAGACTATTAAAATCGGAAATTTAGGAGTAAACAGTGGCACATTCATTATCAGCCAAAAAAAGAGTTCGTCAGAATGCCAAGCGTCGGGCGATAAATCGGGCCCGCAAAAGTATGATTAAGACTCAAATAAAGCATCTCGAATCGGCATTGAATGCCGGCGATGCAGAAAAAGCCAAAGAACAGTTTCGGTCGCTGGCACGGCGTCTGGATAAGGTTGCTTCCACGAGTACGATGCATAAAAACACGGCAGCCCGTATCAAATCGCGAATGGCTCGAAAAGTTAATAAACTGGCGGCTAAAACCGCTGGCTAATTTGGACAAGGCAAGTTTTGTTTTAGATAGTAAGGCGTCCGGCCGATATAAGTATCGGCTGGACGCCTTTTTTGTGCCTTTTTGAACAATTATGGAACTTATTAAAAAACAGATACTCACTCTCTTAACACGCCGGGATTACAAACCAATGCCGCCCCGCATGCTTGCCCAATTAATAGGGGCAGCAGGCGAATATTCTGCATTTGAGGCGGCATTGGAACAAATGCGCCGCAGGCAGGAAATTGCCATCGATGCACATAACAATAATGTTTCACTTCCGCCGATGGGACATCGCGTAATCGGCACTTTTCGGGCTAATGAACGCGGTTTTGGATTTATTGTCCCGCTGGTGCCGAATGCGTATGGGGATTTGTACGTCAGTCCCGAAAATACCGGCGGGGCGATGAATGAAGACACCGTTGTTGCACGTGTTGTCAAAAGCGGTCGCCGCTTAGGACAAGTGCGCTATGCAGGTGTGATAATTGATATAGTTGAACGCGGCAGCAGCCGGTTTGTAGGGACACTTCAGCGTCATCAGAGTTTCTGGTATGTCCAGCCGGAAGGAAGAGGCTTTTATCGGCCGATTATTGTGGATGATGTTTCGGCCAGCGGTGCAAAAGAAGGCGACAAAGTAGTACTGGAAATCGTCAGTTATCCGACAGAATCAATGCCTGCACGCGGTGCTATCGTGCAGGTTCTTGGTCGGGCAGGCTGCTATGATGCGGAAATCCGTTCTATTATGGTTCGTTATGGACTGCCGGAGGAGTTTTCGTCCGAATGCCGTCAGCAGGCACGGCTGGCCGCCGAAGGATTCTGCCCTGAAGATGCCGAAGGACGCAGCGATATCAGTGATGAAGTGGTTATTACAATTGATCCCCCTGATGCCCGTGATTTTGATGATGCTATCAGCTTAAAACGGGATCGGGCCGGCAACTGGCAGCTTGGGGTGCACATTGCCGATGTAAGCCGCTTTATTGAACAGGACTCGCCGCTGGATCAGGAAGCCCGCCTCCGGGGCAACAGTGTCTATTTGCCGCAAAAGGTTATTCCGATGCTTCCAGAGACGCTCAGCAACGGCATCTGTTCTCTCCAGCCTAACCAAAAGCGGTTTGCCAAAAGCGTCTATATCACCTATGATGCAAACGGCGGCATTTTGGGGACTGAATTTGACAACACGATTATCTGTTCTCGATGCCGGCTGACCTATCAGGAAGCCGATGCGATTCTCCATGGACGAGCCGCTGGTTATCCCGGCGAAGTTGTGGCTCTGCTGAAAGATATGGAGACACTGTCGCGTGTGATAGAACGCCGGCGAGAGAAAAACGGAATGCTTCATTTGGAACTTCCTGAGACGGAACTGGTGTATGATGACCAAGGACGGGTTATCGATGCACATCCGGCTGATACCAGCTATCCGCATACGATTATCGAGATGTTTATGGTAGAGGCCAACGAGGCGGTTGCCCGGCTGCTGGATCGTTTCGGTATACCGTTTATGCGGCGCATTCATCCAGAACCCGATGCCTATACAACATCCAGTTTGGGACGTTTTGTGAAACTGTGCGGACT
This sequence comes from Phycisphaerae bacterium, assembly GCA_018052735.1. Lineage (GTDB taxonomy): Bacteria > Planctomycetota > Phycisphaerae > Sedimentisphaerales > Anaerohalosphaeraceae > 4572-13. The sequence continues at coordinate 129,431 of JAGPMT010000003.1, forward strand.
GAAAGTGCCCCGGCATCTGGACCGGTCGGCGATACAGGACTTATTGGCGGCCGTCAAGGGCAGCCCCATGTCCTATGCAGTCAATATGTATGTACTGCGCAGCATGCAGAAAGCGGAATATTCCCCCCTGCATATCGGGCATTTTGCGCTGGCTTCAAGCCATTATTGTCATTTTACCAGCCCTATCCGCCGATATGCCGACCTTCTGGTGCATCGTCTTATCGATTCCTATGTCAAAGGGAAACTGACAAAAATCGGCAGGGATGAGATACTGGATGAGGCACAGCTTATCGAACTGGGTAAGCATCTGACATTTACTGAGATTCAAGCCGAGGAAGCAGAAAAAGAGCTTCAAACGGTTTTGATATTGCAGATGCTTTCCGAGCGAATCGGGCAGGATATGGAGGTAGTAGTTTCAGGATTGACGAATTTCGGAGTCTTTGTGCAGTGCACCAAATTCGGCATAGAAGGGATGATTGAACCGGGCGATTTGGGGCTGGATGAGTGGAAATATGATGATCGTTCACAAGCGGTTGTAGGCAAGTGGTCGGGTGAAAGCGTGCATTTGGGGCAATTGATGAAGGTACGTATAGCAGCGGTTAATGTGGCGGCGCGGCAGTTGTTTTTAACGCCGGCAGAGCCGCTGGTGAAAGAACGCCCCGGCCTAAATCGCCGCAAATTTAAGCGAAAAACTCATAGCCGCCAGAAACGCCGGCAATAAATGGCCGGTTTTTGGTGGATTCATCGATATTACACCTGTAAGCAGCTCTTTTGCTTTATTATACTGCATATTTTGAATTAAATATCTCCTTAATTAGTCGGCCAAATCAGAGTGATTTAATCGATTGTGTATAGCCATAAAGTCAATCTGACAGACGTTTTTAACAATACTATGTATTTTTGGCAGGACTTTTATATGGGCTATAAAGTACGGGATATAATATTAAAAAGGCGGGTCTATGAGGCATATTATTGAGGCTGTGCTGGCCGCAGGTATAACCGTTTTTGCCGGTAATGCATGCGGGCGGCAGCTTGAGACACTGGGGCGTGGAATTGTAGCGATACCTCAGGAAGATGGAAGGGTATTTATAAGCTGGCGGCTGCTGGCAGAAGATCCATTGGGAATTGCCTTTAATCTGTATCGTCAGACAGAAGGCAAAGAGCCGGTCAAGCTGAATGAAGCCCCCCTTGCCAAAGGGACTAATTTTATCGATGAAAAGCCCGAATTGTCATTGCCGACGGGCTATTTTATACGTCCTGTCGTTAATGGGAAGGAACAGACAGCAAGCAAGTCTTGGATTATTGATCCGAATGCACCGGTTAAGCCGTTTATTTCTATTCCGCTAAAGACTCCGGAACGCTGCCGCCCCGGCGATGCGGCAGTCGGGGATCTGGATGGAGATGGCGAATATGAAATTGTCCTCAAACAGGAAATGAGGCCTCGGGATAATGCCTTCAATGGCATCAGCGGCCAGACCAAACTGGAGGCTTATGACCTTGACGGCACTTTTCTTTGGCGGATTGATTTAGGCAAGAATATTCGTGAGGGAGCACATTATATTCCATTTATTGTTTATGATTTGGATGGCGACGGTAAAGCAGAGATTGCCTGTAAGACCGCTGATGGTACGATTGACGGCAGGGGCAAGGTTATCGGAAATGCAGAGGCAGATTGGCGCGGTCCGAGCGGACGTGTGCTGGAGGGACCGGAGTTTTTAACGATTTTTGATGGACGTACAGGTGCGGCATTGGCAACGACCGATTATATTCCGCCGCGAGGGGATATTCGGGATTGGGGCGATAACACCGGCAATCGCGTCGATCGCTTTCTGGCTTGTGTTGCATATTTAGACGGTCAGCGTCCCAGTTTGGTGATGTGCCGCGGATATTATGCAAAAACGACATTATCTGCTTGGAACTGGCGCGACGGGAAACTGACGCATTTGTGGATATTTGACAGCGATGACGGAACGGAGGGCAATCGAGCTTATCGCGGTCAGGGCAATCATAATCTCAGTGTAGGGGATGTTGACAGCGACGGAAAAGATGAAATCATTTACGGGGCATGTGCTATTGACCATGACGGCAGGGGCTTATATTCCACCGGTATGGGACACGGCGATGCCATGCATCTTTCGGATATTGATCCTGACAGACCGGGACTGGAGGTCTTTGCCATTCATGAAAATCCGAGGCATCCCAACGGCGCTAATCTGCGCGATGCGGCCACAGGCAGGGTAATCTGGGGGCTGGAATCAAACGATGTGGTACGAGGGGTGGCGATGGATATTGACCCGCGCTATCGCGGGTATGAATGCTGTGCCTTTGGAGGCAGGCTGCGGGGGCTTTATTCCTGCAAAGGGCAAAAAATTGCAGATTTTTCGCCGCGTTCTTGCAATATGGGCATCTGGTGGGATGGAGATGTTCTGCGGGAGCTGCTCGATGGCACAACTATCTCGAAATGGAATTATCAGGATCAGACGGAAACGGTGCTGCTGGAGGCACGCCGGTGGGACTGCATCCGAGTCAATGGGTCTAAGTCAAATCCGAGTTTCTATGCTGATATTCTGGGAGATTGGCGGGAGGAGGTTATCTGGCCGACACGGGATGGCTCGCAACTGCGTATTTTTGTAACAACAATACCAACCGACCGGCGGATGCCGACACTGATGCACGATCCGGTCTATCGTCTCAGTGCTGTTTGGCAGAATGTGGGCTATAATCAGCCGACACAGACAGGCTTTTATCTGGGAGCTTCGGATTGAAGAAGGTATTGGGTCAAATGAAAAGCAGAATAGCTTAGGAAAGACGAAATGATAATGCGGGGAAGTTGGATAGCATGTGCAGCCATGTGCGGATTGGCAGGATTAATGTGGGCCCAGCGTCAGACTGAGACAATCGACCGGGGGCTGATTGCTGTACCCCGCAGCGAAGGAGGGGTGTATCTGGGATGGCGTCTGTTCGAAAGCGACCCTTCGGATATTGCATTTAATCTGTATCGCACAACCGGCGGAAAGACAGCAATTCGGCTGAATGCAAAACCGCTTGTACAGACGACAGATTATAGTGATCTCGCTGTGCCGCTGGACAGTGACAATCGCTGGCATCTATGTGCTGTGATTGATGGCAAAGAGCAGCCGGCCGAAGCGCTGGTTCAATTGCCGGCTAATCCGCCAGCAAAACCGTATATTTCGCTGCCGTTTTGCGGCAATTATGTTTGCAGCAAGGTTGCGATAGCGGACCTTAATGGAGACGGGAAATATGATTTTGTGATAAAACAGCCTGCCCAGATAAGCGATCCGGGAGTATGGCGGAAAAGCGAAGACACCTGGAAGATTGAAGCGTATCTAAATGACGGCACCTTTCTATGGCGGCGGGATCTGGGCTGGAATATTGAGCAAGGCGTCTGGTGGTCGCCAATGGTTGTGTATGATTTTGATGGGGACAACAGAGCAGAGGTGGCGCTGAAAACGGCCCCCACAGATAAGGATTACCGCAATCCTGACGATCATCTTCTGCCCGGACGAGTGATGTCGGGGCCGGAATACTGTTCTATTCTGGATGGTATGACGGGAGAAGAATTGGATCGGGTAGAGTGGCCGGCCAGAGGCAATCCTGATGACTGGGGGGATGCGAAAAACAACCGGGCTTCACGGCATCTGATGGGAGTTGCATATCTTGATGGGAAACGGCCCAGCGTGCTTGTGCTGCGGGGGACTTATACCCTGATGCGGGTGGATGCTTACAATTTTGAAAATAAGAAACTTAAACTCCTGTGGCAATGGAGCGGCGATGAGGAAAATCCGAAGGTCCGGGGGCAGGGAATGCACGGCCTTCACGCGGCGGACATAGATGCAGACGGCCGGGATGAAATCATCCTCGGCTCTGCAGTGCTGGATGATAACGGCAAGATACTCTGGAATACCGGGCTGGGGCATCCGGATGCATGCTATGTAACAGATATTCTGCCAGAGCGGCCGGGTTTGGAGATTATTTACGGCATTGAGCCACCATGCGCCCAAAACGGCATCTGCCTGGTCGAAGCCCGGACAGGAAAGCTCCTTTGGGGCTGCCAGCATCCGACAACGCACGCACACAGCTGTGGACTGTTTGGAGATTTTGACCCGGCCAATCCGGGATTGGAGTTTTATATTGGCGAGAAAGACCGCTCTGCTCACTGGATATACGGAATGGATGGTCGTCTGCTCAGCAGCGAAAACTTGGGGCGGCTCAATCCTGTGCCGCTGTATTGGGATTCCGGAAGCATTAAGCCGTATGCGTATGAGGGACGGATTCAGTACTATCATGGACAGACCATCGGCCGCTATGAAGGAATGATTCTGGCGGTAGCAGATATCGTCGGCGACTGGCGTGAAGAACTGATTACAGTTGTGCCGGGGCAGCTGCGAATTTATACCACAGCTATTCCCGCCCGCGACAGACGTGCTGCTCTGATGCAGGATGCGCTTTATCGATTGGATGTGGCAATGGTGTCGATGGGCTATCTTTATCCCCCCCAGCTGAGTTATTATTTAAAGCAGAATTAATACATTTAGGAAATGCAGACACAACAGGAGTGTCCAAAATGAGCAACCGCGTGAAAGTTTGTATTTTTATTGTCTTGATATGTGCCAATGCCGGCCTTGGGGCAGAAGAACCGAATCAATTGGAAACCGTATGGCTGTTTAGCTATTTCAAAGGCAACGGCGAAGATGGCCTCCATTTGGCTTACAGTACAGACGGAATGGTCTGGAGACCGCTGAAAAATGATGAATCGTTTCTGCGCCCGCAGGTTGCAGGCAAGCTGATGCGGGATCCGAGCATCTGCCGCGGTCCGGATGGCTTATTTCATATGGTCTGGACGACTGGATGGTGGGATAAAGGCATCGGCTTGGCTCATTCCAAAGACTTGATGCAATGGTCCCGGCAGGAGTTCTTGGGCGTTATGGAACAGGAACCAGCGGCCAAAAACTGCTGGGCACCGGAAATCTTTTTTGATGAATCGACACAGACTTATCTGATTTTCTGGGCAACGACTGTCCCGGGGCGGTTCCCGCAAACGGACAATCCCCGAGATGACAACAACCACCGCATTTATTATATCACAACCAAAGATTTTAAGACCTACACCGATACAGCGCTGTTTTATGATCCGGGATTCAACGTGATTGATGCGTTTATTGCCAACGCCGGCCAGCGGTATGTGATGTTTTTTAAAAATGAAACCAAACACCCGAAGACCGAGAAAAATATCCGGATGGCCTTTGCCGACAGGGCATCCGGTCCCTATGGGCCGCCGTCAGAACCGATAACCGGCAAGTACTGGGCAGAAGGTCCTGCGGCGGTCAAAATCGGCAGCCGGTGGATTGTCTATTTTGATAAATATACTGAGCGTCGCTATGGGGCCGTTGTATCCGAGGATTTGGTTAATTGGCAGGATATCTCCGGACAGGTGAAATTCCCCGGCGGAGCCAGACATGGTACTGTATTTCCCGTCAGCCGGGATGTGGCGGAAAAATTGCTGAAGACAGGAACGGAGAGATAGAAATTCTACGATTTTGAAGCCGTCAGGGGGTTTTGCAAAGCATAATCAATGATGGGTCGCCCCATCTTCTGCCGCAATGTATTGTGCAGGGTGCGCAGGATGCAGTTTAATTCATCGATAAACTTTTCATCGCCTATTTCTTTAATATAATCTGCCGGAATAGGTTGACCATATAAAACACCGACGCGGTGGGGTTTGGGGTATTTGGCAGTCCGCGGCCAGCATTCAAATGCCCCGTCAATAACCATCGGAACTACGCAGGCATTGGTGCGTCGCACGAGAAGCGAAAAGCCCGGTTTTACCCTGTCAATTTTCCCGTCCTCTGTTCGTGAGCCTTCTGGATAGAGACAGACGATATTGCCCTGTCGAAGAACATCAATGATGGCCTTCATAGCAGAAATATCGGGCTGATCCTGCTTGATGGGGATGGTATAAAACGAATCGATGAGAGCTCCCCAGAATCCTTTAAACAGCGTGTCGCGCGCGACAAAATAGAATGGCCGCCAAATCCAGTTCTGGCAGAGGATAGGATCTAAAAAACTTTGATGGCTGCTGAGTACCAATACAGGGCCGGCAGAGGGGATATTTTCTCTGCCCCAAATCCGCATCCGGCAGTACAGTTGGGTTATGCTGACAATGGCAAGCCGACAGAATGTGTGCCAGACTCTCCGGACAAGTCCGCTTTTATCTTTTATCTTTGCCATAGGATTTCTTTTGTATAACAGACAGCATTTTTTCAACAACGGCTTGGGCATCAAGGCAGGTTGTGTCTATCACCACCGCGTCGGAAGCCGGTGCAAGCGGGCCGACCGAGCGTTTTTCATCCGAAGCATCTCGAAGCAGGATTTGCTGGGCCAAGGCATCAAAATCTACCGGCGTGCCGGCAGTCTGTAATTCTATGTAGCGGCGCCGCGTGCGTTCATAAGGATCTGCTGTAAGAAAAAATTTATGCTGCGCATCGGGAAATACCACTGTTCCCTGATCGCGGCCCTCGGTAACGACGGCTTCAAAGCGGGAAGCGAAATCCTGCTGAAGCTTGACCAGACGGGCGCGCAGCTGAGGCTGGGAGGCGATGTGGTGCACCTTATCAGTAACTTCGGGCAGGCGGATGTCCTGCGTGCAGTCCCGGCCGTTGATGAACACCTTCAGCACATCCCCCTGATGGATAAACTCGAATTGGGTTTGTTCCATCACACCTGCAACGGCCTTTGCATCTGTCAAATCGGCTCCGGCCTGCATAGCCGCCAAAGTAACAGCACGGTAGGTAGCGCCAGTATCCAGAAATACAGCATTAAGCCGTCCGGCCAGCATCCGTGCAGCTGTGCTTTTGCCGACTCCGGCCGGCCCGTCAATTGTGATTATGCATCTGTTCATACCTGGCTGCAGCTGCAAGGTTGGCCGTGGGTGTTGACACTGTTGTCGCGGCGAATAGCCACAATGCTCGTATCATCGGTCTGATTGGCCAGTCCTACAAAGCGGCGGCGATACCCCAGCAGACTGCCGATAAACTGCTCGGCTGTCGAACGGGGGCATTGCGGGAGTGCCGCTAACAGACGCTCTTTGCCCCAGTTCTGACCGTCAAAATTCATCGCATCAATCAGACCGTCGGTGTACATCAAAAGCATATCCCCCTGTTCAAACGGGATGGTGCGTGTTATGTAATGTGCATCAGGGAGAATACCCAGTACCAGTCCGCCTTCTTCCAGTTCGGATATTTTATCGCCGCGAATCAGCAGGGCCGGCTCATGGCCGCAATTGCAGTAGGTCAATGTGTTGTCGTCGATGTCAATACGGGCTATAAACAAGGTGATAAATTCTCCGTCACGGCATTCATTGCAGGCGACCCGATTGAGTTTGTGGATGATTTCTTCCATACTGTGGCGTCCGTAGCCCCCGTCGGCATAAGCCCGGAGCGTGCCGCGAAACATGCTCATCATAATGGCCGCAGGGACGCCTTTGCCGATGACATCAGAGATTCCGACAACAAGGGATTTCTGACCAACCTGCAGAAAATCATACAAATCACCACCGATTTGGTAGCAGGGTTTATAAACAGCGGCTATATCCAGACCGCACATGCAGGGGGCTTTTTGGGGAATCATTCGCCGCTGAATGACTGCTGCCAGCCGCATCTGTTCGGCCATTTTAGCCCCTTCAATTGCTTGGGCGTAAAGTTTGGCATTGGTGATAGCAATGGCGCACTGGGCTGCTACCAGCCGTGCTACCCGAATGGCATCGCGGTCAAAGCGGGCAGGTTCCGGGCTATAGAGCCGCAATACCCCAATCGGCTGGTCTTTGAAAACCATCGCCACGGTCAGCTGACTGATCAGGCCTTCGGCTAAGGTTGCTTCCCTATAGATAATCCGGTCGTCAATCCGCATGTCATCGATCACTACTGCTTGGCCTTGAAAGGCCTGCTTGACCACAGGATCGTCCTTGGTGACCGGGCCTTTGTTGCGGTATTGCTCACTAAGGCCGTACGTACTGCGCATCTTCAGATCGCCTTCTTCTTCGTCCAGCAGCCGAATGGAGCAGGCGGTTGTATTGGTAATTTTAACGGCGGCTTCTGCCAGTCGGTCCAATACTGTCTGAAGTTCAAAATTACCGGCCACCAGTGTAGAAATCCGATAAATTTGTTCTTCTATCAGATCTTGTTTTTTCTCTAATTCGTTCATTTTCTTCAAAAAAACACGATTTTATCTTTACAACGGATACCCATTATACACAATTCTATTGAAAACAAAAGTAAAATTGCTATCTGCAGATTCTATCAAAATATGCTATAAATTTGATTTGATAATTTGTTTGTTCTTTATTTAAGCATTTGAGGATATATTAAATTGGAAATAGATAGAAAAGTCGGTGAGCAAGTTGTCCTATTTATCAGCGTTGTTAAATGGGCCGTATTGGGGATGTTTGTGGGGGGGATTGTCGGTTGTTCAACAGCTGTTTTTATCAAAACGCTCAATTGGTCTATTTCCTTTACATCCCAATATCCCTATTATTTTCTGCTGATGCCGGCTGGTTTTCTGGCCAGCAGTCTGATAGTTAAATTATTAGCCCCCCAAGCCGAAGGTCACGGGACAGAAAAAATAATCGAGGCGATTCATAAGCAGTCGGGGAAAATTTCGCCGGCAGTTGTTCCTGTCAAGCTGGTTGCGACCATTATTACGATTGCCTTAGGCGGTTCGGCTGGCAAAGAAGGCCCGGCTGCGCAAATAGGGGCGGCTTTGGCATCTTGTTTTGCTGATCTTTTGCGGTTTGATGATAACGACCGCAAAAAACTGGTTATCTGCGGCATCAGCGCTGGATTTTCATCTGTATTCGGTACCCCAGTCGGCGGGGCTATCTTTGGTGTGGAAGTACTGTTTGCCGGTTCTATGATGTATGAAGTACTTTTGCCTTCATTTATCGCCGGAGTTACAGCCTACCAAGTTTCTTCGGTCTTGGGTCTGAACTATTTTCAACGTCCCATTGAATTTATACCGGTATTCAGCGGCTCATTTTTTATTAAAGTAATAGCGGCGGGATTCTTTTTCGGACTTGTTTCACTGCTTTTTATTGAAATAATGACGGTGACCCATAAAGCGGCCAAAAAGATACCGCTTCAGTTATGGATAAGGCCGCTGTTAGGTGGTCTGATATGTGCAATTCTGGCATTGGTGTTTTCAAGGGATTATTTAGGGCTTGGTGTTGAAACGATAGAATCTTGTCTGAAAGGTATGCCGGTGGTGTGGTATGCGTTTCTTATGAAAGTCATATTTACCAGTGTTACGCTGGCTTTCGGCGGCAGTGGGGGGATTGTTACGCCGATTTTCTTTATCGGCGCTGCGGCGGGAAATACTTATGGCCACTTTTTCGGTCTGGATCCGGCAGTATTCTCCTCAATCGGATTTGTCAGTCTTCTGGCCGGATGTGCCAATACGCCAATCAGCGCCAGCATCATCTCGATAGAACTCTTCGGCCCTCAGCTTGCTCCCTACGCAGCGGCTGCCTGCATCGTCAGTTTTCTGATGACTGGTCACCGCAGTATCTATTCCAGTCAGGTTCTGGCTATACGAAAGTCTGCTTCAATTGATGTGCAGATTGGCCGGGAATTAATTGCTGTGACGGCTTGTGCACATCCCCGAGAAAAAAGTCTGTCGGCTTTTCTTCTCAGACTGATCAAAAAGCTAAAAATAGTGCTCAAGGGTGATTTCCCCCAGAAGCAGGATTGAAGAAAATGGAGGCATTGTATGGAACTGTTTGAAGCTATCAAGAAACGGCAGAGCTACCGCGGCGGATTTACAAATCAAACTGTCCCGCGTGAAGACTTGGTAAAAATTGTGCAGGCAGGACTGGACGCTCCCTCAGGCAAAAACTGTCAGACCACTACTTTTGTGATAGCGGATGATCCGGCTGTGGTGAATCAGATTGCACAGATGCATACCACCAACAAAGCCATGCAGCAGGCACGGGCTTTTATTGCCTGCATCATTGATAAAAATCCTGCCCCGTCGTATGAAGGTTATGCCTTTCAGGTAGAGGATTGTGCGGCATCGGTGGAAAATATGCTGCTGGCCATTACGGCTCTGGGGTATGGAAGCGTCTGGATTGACGGTTGGCTCCGTCTTGAAGGCCGCAACGAGGCTATCGGCCGACTGCTGGGAGTGCCGGATGATAAGATAGTTCGGGTGCTTTTGCCGGTCGGTATTCCTTCTGAAGAATATAAGCGGCCTGCCAAAAAGGCCTTTAATGAGCGTGCTTGGTTTAACCGATATGGCTTATCCGGCTGAACAATGTCTGCAATACCTCAAAATCTGCGATGTCCTAAATGTGGTTCACAAGATATAGCAGAAATTCTTTATGGTCCGGTTAAGATGACTCCAGAATATATCAGGATGATTCAGGCCAAGAAGGTCCTGATTTGCTTCAAGCCCCAACCGAAAAACTCACCCCGATACCACTGCAACTACTGCGGATATGAGTGGTAGGATAAATCACGTAAAACTGGGCTTAATGTTGACTTTGCGTCCGTAACGGCGTTTGCGCGCATTGATTTTTCTGCCTTTCCGAGTGGACTGACGTACTCGGAAACCGCTTTTACGAGCCCGTTTAACTAAGCTTTTGCGATGGTTTTGCATTGTATCACTAGTTCCTGAATTCCTGCTGTTCTCAACTGGTTCATTCGGCAAAGCCCGAAAGACATTCGAAAATGAGCCCAAAATTATAACGGCGTGTTTATCTTTTGCAAGAGGAGTTTGAAAATCTTAGAAAAATAAAAAATCATACAAATCAGGTATGTTGTATCGCCTTATTGATGGCATCAGCTAAACTCTGCGGCTGGTCTGTTCCTATACGGACTTTTTTGCCGTTCTTAAATGTGATTTCTACACCATCCAGACCGGAAATGTTGTATAACCATCCTCTGATATACCAGCGTATTCCCCAACCCCACCACCAGCAGTTTCTGACAGGCCGGCAGTCAGCAATTTTATTTACGGGATAGGTTTTCCAAAATACTCCGGGGCCGAATTGAATTCGAATCCTTTCGTCATTTATGGTTACAGTAAGTCCTGAAAGCATCAAGATAATATATCCCCCAAGCAGAGGACAGATTGCCAGAGCAATCTTGTCATCGTGTTGCAGGCGACCATTAACAGCTTCGATTATCAAGACGGCATAAAGTCCGGTAAAAACGATAAGAACAAGATAAAAGGACAATCCGCCGCGTTGGGTATGCTGATATTTCAGTGTCATTTGGGGTTTTCCTTTCCAAATTCGATGCTCTCCTCTATAATAACGGGTCAAAGCGGGAACTGATGCACTAAATCCGAGCTTAAAAGGGACATTTATGACGCATTTGTTTGTAAAAGATATTCAGCCGGGACGACAGATTCAGGATGTTTACATGGTAACCCAGCCGGTACTGCGAAACACAACAAAAGGGGACTTGTATATTGCAATGTATCTGTCTGACAAAACAGGCAAACTGAATGCCCGGATGTGGCAGGCCACAGAGCAGATATATCAATCCATTCCCAGCGAAGGATTTATTGCCATACGAGGCAAAAGCGCACTGTATCAGGGAAATCTACAGATTGTAGTCAATGAGGTGCAGGTGGTCCAGCCCGATCAGGTTCGGCTCAGCGACTATATGCCCCGCACCGAGAAAAACATTACTGAAATGTATGATCAGCTTAAAGGGATTCTGAAAACGATTTGCAACGGCGATCTCAAGCGTCTGACCGAAGCATTTCTAAATGACCAAGAATTGATGAAGCAGTTTTGCATTGCTCCGGCGGCAATGCAGATGCATCATAGTTATCTGGGCGGCTTGTTGGAACATACACTCAATATGCTTCAAGCGGCCCAAGCACTGTTTGGATTGTATCCGAAAATACAAAAGGATTTGGTACTAGTTGGCATTTTTCTGCATGATATTGCCAAAACGCAGGAGCTGACGTATAAAATGGGCTTTGGCTACACGGACAGGGGGCAATTGCTGGGGCATATTATTCAAGGGACTCAAATGATTACCCAGAAGGCCGATGATTTGAAGGCCGACGGCACACCTGTGGATCCGACAGTCCTCGACAGCTTGCTGCATATTATTATCAGCCATCACGGCCAATACGAATTCGGCTCACCGAAGCTGCCTGCTACGCCGGAGGCCTTTATGGTCACTTACCTTGACAATCTTGACGCCAAGATGAATCAGACTGCTGCACTGATTGAAACCGATACCGGCGACGGCGGCAACTGGACCAGCTACCAAAAATCGCTGGAAACAAAATTATACCGCGCCCGGGTTTTAAATAGCGATTAGCATGCCGGCCGGCTAAATGCTTTTGCGGCGGATTTTGGCGCCGACGGCGTTTAGTTTTTCTTCAATTCTGTGGTAGCCGCGGTCGATATGATAGACACGCTGAATCGTTGTCATTCCTTCAGCGGCCATCCCCGCTAAAACCAAAGCAGCTGAGGCACGCAAGTCGGAAGCCATTACCGGTGCGGCGATAAGTTTCTTTACGCCGGCTACGATTACGCTGGGGCCTTCCTTGCGGAGGTTGGCCGCCATGCGGTTCAATTCTGCGACATGCATAAATCTGTCTGGATATATTTTCTCAGTAATGACGCTGTTGCCCTCGCCAAGGGCCAGCAGGGCCATAAATTGAGCCTGCAAATCAGTGGGAAATCCCGGGTATGGCTGGGTTGTGATATCGGCCGGGTGAATGGGACCATCGAAGCTTACTTCGCAGCCGTCATCGCAGGATTCTACATTGACGCCAATATGCCGCAGGCGGTCGGTAACAGCCATCATATGGTTGAGATTGCAGTGTTGGATTTTCATCTGGCCGCGTGTAATAGCGGCGGCAACCATAAAGGTGCCGGCTTCGATACGGTCATGGATGACTGACCAGGTTACCGGTTTGAGCGATTTGACGCCTTCAATGACCAGCCGGGGCGAACCGATGCCGCTGATTTTAGCTCCCATTGCATTCAGAAAATTGGCTAAATCTGCAACCTCAGGTTCGCAGGCCGCCGACTCGATGACGGTTGTTCCTTTGGCTGTTGCAGCTGCCATCATCACATTGTCTGTTCCCAATACAGTCGAGCCGAAAGGCCCCCCTAAGAAAATCTGTGTGCCGATCAGCCCGCCAGCAGGGGCTTCGGCGACGATATAGCCGTTTTCCAGATACACATTTGCCCCGAGGGCTTTGATGCCTCGCAAATGAATATCCACAGGCCTATCGCCGATTGCGCAGCCGCCGGGCATAGAGACTTTAACCCTGCCGCAGCGAGCCAGCAGAGGCCCGAGAATACAAATACTGGCCCGCATTTTTCGCACGATATCATAGTCCCCGACAGGATTATCGATAACGGATGCATCTATATGCAATCCGTTTCCGTCCCGCCAGACCTTTGCACCTAAGCTCTCCAGCAGTGTTTCAAGAGAGCGAATATCGGCCAGATCGGGAGCGTTTGAAACTGTGGAAATGCCCGGTGCCAGCAGTGCCGCGGCCAGAATAGGCAGAGCCGAATTCTTGGAGCCGTCCACATTTATCGAGCCAGCCAAACGGACCGGCCCGTCAATTTCAAAAATGTCCATAAGCGATTCCTTGCAAAATAGATTGGAATGTACTATAACACCCAAAGTGCTGCAAAGCAAGATGAGATTGACGATAAAACGCAGCAAAGGAATTCAATCGCTCAGTCATGCGGGATTTCTGGACTATTCTGGCAGGTATCGCACAAGAAAGGCAGGCTGTATTATCCGAAGAAACCGAGCCGTTCTGGGATGTCTTTTCGATAAGTATGACCGTACTTGGTTTGTTGGTATCAGCTGTCTGGATGTGTCAATTCGGCGGCTTCAGTGCACTGGGCAAGGCCCCCATCCGACGGCATCGTATGCCGGCAGGGCTGCCGATGGTGCTGCTGGGAACTTGGATTCTCATGCTGGCGGCATTGTCGGGACTGCTCCGCAGCCCATCCGACAATTTGGCTCGAAGCCGTTTCCTTTATTTGGGGATGGCTGTGCTGGAAATCATTCTGATTGCTGTGATGCTGACATTGGCGTATCGGTTGTTTGCGCGGCGTCTTAAAGGCTTTGGTTTTGACTTTCGAACACTTCTCAAAGATGCCGGGTGGGCGGGTCTTAATCTGATAGGAATTTATCCGTTTATTCTGGCCGGATTATGGATAATACTGCGAATCGGCCGGCTGGTGAATCCAGATTTTTCACTGGAGGTTCATGAAAGTCTTCAGATGCTGACCGATGGATCTCTCACCTTAAAACTTCTTGTAGCCGGCTTTGCTGTGGGAGTTGTACCGATATTTGAGGAAATGCTGTTTCGGGGATTTCTGCAAACGCAGATTCGTACTTTAACCAACCGGCCATGGCTGGCTGTCGTGATAACTTCGGTGATATTTGCAATTCTCCATCCGACAACCCATATCGCCGCCTTGTTTATGTTATCCTGCGGACTGGGTTATGCTTATGAGCGCAGCGGCTCATTATTCCGGCCCATTTTGATGCACTTTTTGTTTAATGGAATTAGTGTTGCAATGACCCTGTTAATGCCGCTTGCTTGAGCATTGACACAACTTAGTCCGATAAATCGGTTAATGCTGGTAAATCCCTGTAAATCCTTCATCGCATAAGGTCTAATCTTTAATTTTAAGGTTATGTTTGACAATATACCGACCGATGTTTTGGATGAAAATGTCTTGAATGCGGGAGATATGCATATGTCGGTACGACGGCAGGGATTAACGCTGATGGAACTAATGGTTGTCATTTTAATTGCGGCCATCCTGTCCGCGGCGGCAGTTCCTTTGCTTCGAGGCAAAATCGAACGGAGCAAATGGGCGGAAGCGAATGCGGCCGCTGGTGTCATACGCAATGCTGTGAAGGTTTATTTTCTTGAAACAGGAGATACTTTGACCGGCAATATGGCTGATGCGGCGGTTCTTAATGCTCTCCATCTGGAAGCAGCTGATATCACAGGCACCTATTTTACGGCCTCTGATTATGTCATCGATAGCGTCGATACGGATGGCACGGCTGTGATAACGGTTACAGCGAGCAAGACCAACGCCCCTTCGGGCAGTAAAACACTTACAGCTTCCGGCTCATTTGAATAATCCGGATATGGGGTGGCACGGAGTATTTTGGAATACCTCTTCTATGCTGGTTCCGGGTTGATATTCCAGCAAACATTTCAACTGCAATTCTATTTTTTATCCCATTTCTCCATTTAAGAAGGTTGACAGAAGGGGATTTTTTGGATAGTATCCGCCGGTAAATTGAGCAGGAGAATAAAATGGACAAGGCAAATCCTAATTTAAGGGTAGAATTTCACGGTTTAATAGTAGTGGCTACCCTGACAGATGAAAAAATTCTCGAGGAGTCGCAGCTGAAGGGGCTGGAAGGGTCATTTATGCCGCTGATAGCTGAAACTCCGGCTATCCAGTTAATTGTGGATTTTTCAAATGTACAATTTTTAACCAGTTCTGTCCTCGGCTTATTAATTCGCATCAGCAAAAAAATCTATGAGAAACAGGGCAAACTTCGGCTCTGTTCAATTAATCCCAAAATTCTTGAAATTTTCCGCATTACTCGTCTGGATAAGATTTTTGAGATATTTCCCAATGTGGATGAAGCGATGATAGGGCTGAAACGCTCCTAAAGCGGGGTAGTCGGAAATACGATAATATGTAAGCTTAGGTTTTGTATCTATGGAGCGATTAAAAGACAAAAAAGGTATAGTTTTTTGAAAGAGATTATTCCTTGGCTGAAGTCTCAAAAATTCTGCATCAATCGTGGGAGATTCACAGCACGGAATCCGAAGCAAAACGGATTATTCAGACACTTCTTTCCACCTTGCAGGAACATGCGTTCAGCGAGGATATGATATTTGCCATCCATCTTTCGCTGGAAGAGGCGTTTGTCAATGTCATCAAGCATGGCAATCATTCCGACCCGGAAAAAATGATTACCGTTCATTGTTTGATTACCCCGGAAAAATTCGACATTTCAATTGCCGATGAAGGATTTGGTTTTGATCCGCAGGGAATACCCGATCCCCGCAGCAACGGCAACCTTTATAAAAGTACCGGCCGAGGGATCCTGCTGATTCAATCTTATATGGATGTAGTTGAGTACAATGACCGCGGCAACTGCATTCACATGGTAAAGTATCGAAACTCTCAAAAGCCCCTCATTCCGAAAACGACCCAGTCATAGCGTTTACCGCTTCTTATAAATCAGCCAAAAAAGAGTACCCAATTGCTTCTGGATGATGTATTCTATAAATGCATTTTCCTGTAAAATAGTTTAGTAATGTCTTGATACACAAAGATATTTATAGGCACAAGCAGGGAAAGGATTGGGTATGGGAAAAATAGAAAAGTTTTTCATGGCTGCTGTTATTTGCATTGCGGCGGCGGAATGCCTGCCGGCAGTCCAGACAGAGCCGAATAGTCCGGCCGAACTGAATATCGGTTTCGGCATTGCCGCCTATAACAGCGTATATGAAGGCGACGATGACAAAGTGCTTGCGGTGCCGATGCTGTTTTACGAATCCGAAAAAATCTTTTTCCGAGGACGGATGGGAGGGTATCGCTTCTTTGGGGATCAGACCTTTTCTGTTGCCTTGATAGGGCAGTGGCGAGTGGACGGCTATGATGACAATGACAGCCGTCATTTGCGGGGAATGAAGGACCGCAAGATGACATTGGACGGCGGACTTTCGGCAACCTATGTTGACGGCTGGGGTGCGACAACGGTATCGCTGGTAACGGATTTGCTGGGTCGCCACGATGGTCAGGAACTCTCAATCAGCTACGGTAAACGGTTTTCATCCGGCCAATGGTCTTTCATTCCGTCGGCAGGTGTGCTCTATAAGAGCGCTGATTTAACGGATTACTATTACGGAGTTAAAGCCGGCGAAGCTGCTGCACAGCGGCCTGCCTATTCGGCCGATGATGAATGGGATCCTTTTGTGGCTGTTCAGACGAGTGTCAAGATAAGCCGGCGCTGGTCTTTCTTGGCAGCGCTGCGTTATGAATGGCTGGGCAGCGAGATTACTGACAGCCCGATTGTCCAGAGTCATTACCAGACACTTCTGATGGCCGGAATGTTGTGCCGATTTTAGACAGACTGACATAAAAATTGATTTGAAGGCGTTTTACTTATGTATTAAAGTAGAGCGGCAATCAATGATATAAATGAGTGAATGGCAGGGCGGCAAATAAAACGATTTTAGTCGGAAGAAGCGTAAAGCCGAATTATCTTGTTTTATCCCGATTCTTGCAAGTTTGGAGAATCGAAGATTTTCCAAACTTCGTATCCGCAAAGAGTTGTGCGAGAAAAGAATAAAAATTGCAGTAGGCTTTTAGGAGTTTGTCTATGAAAAAATGGCTTTTTGGGGGCATGATAGTGTTTGTCATCGTGTGGAACGGATGTGCAGCGTCCCCGCAGGCAGTTCAGCAGCATGAAGCATTGCAGCCGCAGCAGATTCGGGCGGTTATGGCTTCTGTTGCTGATTGGCAGCTGGCTCATCCCAGTGAGCGTCCGACAGCAGACTGGACACATGGGGCGCTCTTTGCAGGATTGACTGCTTGGGCTAATATGGCCGGCAGCGACGCCTATTTCAAATCCTTGCTTGCTTTTGGCGAAAAAAACAATTGGCAGCCGTATCGGCGCCCGTATCATGCCGACGACCATTGTGTCGGCCAGATGTATATTGATTTATACAAGCTGTATAAAGATCCCAAGATGATAGCGCCGATTCAGCAGCGGTTTGATTTCATTTTGGCTAATCCCCCGGCCAGCGAGTTGAAAATGGTCCGGGAAGGCAATCAGGACCGCTGGAACTGGTGCGATGCTCTCTTTATGGCACCGCCTGTATGGGTCAAGCTGGCCGGCGTCACCGGACAGCAGAAATATCTGGATTATATGAATAAAGAATGGTGGGCCACAACCGATTATCTGTACGATAAAAAAGAGCATCTGTATTACCGAGACAGCCGCTATTTTGACCAGCGGGAAGCCAATGGCCAGAAGATCTTCTGGTCGCGCGGAAACGGGTGGGTATTTGCAGGATTGGCCCGGGTGCTGGAAGAAATGCCCGAAGACTACTCCGACCGAGAGCGCTATGTGGAACTATACCAGCAAATGGCTGCAAAGCTGATTTCTATACAGCCCCGCGACGGTCTGTGGCGGGCAAGTCTTCTCGATCCGCAAAGCTATCCGACACCGGAAAGCAGCGGCAGCGGCTTTTTCTGTTATGGACTGGCATGGGGCATCAATCATGGATACTTAGATGAAAAAACATATCTGCCGGCTGTGGTGAAGGCCTGGCAAGCTCTGGTTGGCTGTGTTCATCCGGATGGCAAACTGGGATATGTCCAGCCTATCGGTAAAGATCCTAAACAGGTCAGCGCAGATTTGACGGATATTTACGGCGTAGGTGCGTTTCTGCTGGCCGGAAGCGAAGTTTATAAGATATCCGTTCGAAACGGTGCGGCCGCTGTAAAACTTAACATCGCCAATCCTGCTGTGATTTTCCGGGATAATGAAACAGTCGAATTGGATTGGAGCCGTCTGCAAAAGGCGGTGCGGGGATTGTCGAAGGAAAACGCCGCTGTCTTTGATTTTAAAACCAATCGGCTTCTGGTTACACAGTTTATTGACGAGGGCAAAAGCACAAAACTGCTGTTTCAAAGTTCATTTGCTCCGGGCGAAA
Organism: Phycisphaerae bacterium; assembly: GCA_018052735.1. Classification (GTDB taxonomy): domain Bacteria; phylum Planctomycetota; class Phycisphaerae; order Sedimentisphaerales; family Anaerohalosphaeraceae; genus 4572-13. The sequence continues at coordinate 148,205 of JAGPMT010000003.1, forward strand.
AAAAATATTTCTGGGTAATGCCCCAGCCGCCCGCTCTGGAAAAGGCTGTTTCTGAATATACGACTTACTGCCGCTTTATTCCTGAGCGAAAGGACGATTTTGGATGGGAAAATGATAAAGTTGCATTTCGTATGTACGGTCCGGCGCTGGAATACGAAACCATTACCAGCGGCATTGATGCATGGGGCAAATGCGTGCCGACACTGGTAATTGATAAATTTATTAAAAATTATGTCGAAAAGCAGATTCCTTATCACCAAGACCACGGCGAAGGCGGGGACTTTTACAAGGTTGGACCGACCCTCGGCTGCGGCGGACTTGCACCGTTTGTTGACGGCAAGGTTATTCTGCCCCGCAATTTTGTGCAATGGAAGGTGCTGGCAAACGGCCCGATTCGCTCGCTGTTTGAACTGAGTTATAATCCTTGGCAGGCCGGCTCGGCTTCCGTCAGTGAAGTCAAGCGTATTTCCATCGATTTGGGCAGCAATATGAACCGCATTGAATGTACCTACACCAGCCCGAATGCCCAAACCCTGCCGCTGGCGGCCGGCATTATTCTGCGTGAGACCAGCGACCGCAAATGGACGTCGGACCAAACCATTGCCTACTGGCTGCCGACGGACTTCATTACAGGCAATATGGGCTGCGGTGTTGTCTTTGGAGCAGACTATAAAACAAATACCATCGAGGCGGACAGCCATCTGCTGTTGACTCTGTCCCAGAAAGTCGGAAGCCCTGTGGTCTATTATGCCGGCTCCTGCTGGGATAAAAATGAGGAGTTCAGCGATTTTGAAAAATGGCAGCAGTATCTGGTGAATTTTAAGAAGCGGATAGACAATCCGCTGGTTATCAAGATGAATAAGTAAAGCAAATCCAAAAAAGGGAAATACTGTTATGGAAGTCCGATATGCACCTGATCCTGTGCGTTTTAGCAGGATGACAACACAGGAAATACGAGACAATTTTCTGATAGAGAATCTGTTTACTCCGAATCGGATCGATCTGGTTTATTCAGATGTGGATCGGGCGATCGTGGGTTCGGCAGTGCCGAAAGAAAAGACGCTTGAATTATCATCTGCCGAGGAATTAAAGGCCGAGTTTTTCTGTCAGCGGCGTGAATTGGGCGTCTTGAATATCGGCCAAAGCGGGACCGTTGCCGTCGACGGCCGAACATATGCACTGGGCAGCAAGGACTGCCTTTATATCGGACGGGGCTCCAAGACAATCTCGTTTGCCAGCAGCGATGCCGGCCGTCCGGCCAAATTTTACCTGCTCAGCTATCCGGCTCATAAAGAATATCCCGCCGCTCATATCAAAATAGAGCAGGCCAATCCGATTCGGCTTGGCTCGATCGAAACAGCCAACAAGCGGACTATTTATCAGTTTATTCATCCTAAAGGTGTTCAAAGCTGTCAGTTGGTCATGGGATTTACGGTATTGGAACCGGGATGTGTGTGGAATACAATGCCTGCCCATACGCACGAGCGGCGCATGGAAGTTTATATGTATTTTGATATGCCGGACAATGTAAGGGTTTTTCACCTTATGGGCCGTCCGAATGAAACTCGGCACATTGTAGTCAAATCGGAGCAGGCAGTTATTGCCCCCAGCTGGTCTATTCATTCCGGTGCAGGAACAGGCGCTTACAGTTTCTGCTGGGGGATGGGCGGGGAAAATCAGGCCTTTGATGATATGGACCATTTGACAATGGATGATATAAAATAAGATGCAGGGAGTATGCAATGATATTGGATCAATTTAAGCTGGATGGGAAAAAAGCAATCGTAACCGGCGGTGCACGGGGACTGGGTCAGGCTATAGCCGTTGGACTTGCTGAGGCAGGGGCAGATATAGCGCTGGCGGATGTTCTGGATATGTCCGAAACAAAGGGGCAGATTGAAAAACTGGGACGCCGGTGTATTGCGATTACGGCTGACCTGAGCAGAAAAGAATCTGCCGACATTATTGTCAGTCAAACCGTCAAGCAGCTTGGAGGAATTGATATTTTGTTCAACAATGCCGGCATCATACGCCGGGCCTCATTTACGGAATTCAGCGAGAAAGACTGGGACGATGTGATGAATATCAATATTCGGGGGCTGTTTTTTCTGAGTCAAGCGGCCGTCAAGGTGATGATTCAGCAGGGGCGGGGCGGTAAAATTATCAATACCGCCTCGATGCTCAGCTTTCAAGGCGGCATTTTGGTGCCTTCCTATACTGCTTCTAAAAGTGCTGTGATGGGTTTGACTCGTCTTATGGCCTGTGAATTGGCTAAATACAACATCCAGACGAATGCTATCGCCCCCGGCTATATGGCAACCGACAATACAAAACCGCTGCGGGATGATCCGGTTCGCAATAAAGCCATTCTTGACCGAATTCCGGCCGGACGCTGGGGAACGCCGGAAGATTTGAAAGGAGTGGCGGTTTTTCTGGCGTCTGCGGCGTCGGATTATATGAATGGCTATACCGTAGCTGTTGACGGCGGCTGGCTGGCAAGATAATAAATATTCGCCATTTTTTGACCGGCTGAATCCTAAATTGGTATCTCGTTGGGACAGTTATTGGATTCGGCCGATCTTTTTTGCTGAGGCAATGAAAAGAAAAGGGATTTAAAATCTGTGTTTTGATGAAACAAATTACCATTTCTATTCGTCATAATAATTGTTTATTGCAGGTTTTCACACAAAGACAGTCTATCCAAATAAAGGGAATGCGTATCTTTTTTGTTTGTTAAGCGAATCGGATAAGACAGCCGGTAGTAAAGCGTCGAAAGGGTACAGGTGAGAAAAAAACTCGGACAACTGCTTGCTGAAAAAAAATATATCAGCCAAGCACAGCTTGCATCGGCACTGCAGCGGCAGCAGAAAGACCGCCATAAGCTGGGGCAGATTCTGCAGGAAGAAGGCCTGATTAACACCCGTCAGCTGACGGAAGCCCTTTCGGAACAGGCAGGGATAGAAAAGCTGGATGATGTTGAAAAAATTCCGATTGACAAAGATATTATATCACTGGTTCCGGCAGAAGTAGTCAGCCAATATCGCCTGCTGCCTATCAGCCGCCAAAACGGCCGGCTGACGGTCGCGATGGTGGATCCGTTCGATGCTGAGGCGATAGCTAATCTGCGTTTATTAACAGGACTTTCTATTCGCCGGTGCTACTGCTCGCCGGCGGACCTTGAAAAAGCAACCCGGCGTCATTACGGCAGCAATGTAGCCCGCATGGTTAATGATTTGGCTCCGGCTGAAAAAAAGGCCGCCCAGACGGTTGAAACAATCGATACTGCGCAGATGACTACCGCCCGGCTCCACGAGCTGGCACGAGAACCCTCTCTTGTAAATCTGGTCAATTTGATTCTGCTGGAAGCCATCGAAGCGCGTGCCAGCGATATTCATATAGAACCGTTTGAAACCGAAATTAAAATTAAGTACCGCATTGACGGAATGCTGGTTGAGAAATCCTCTTCTCCCAAACGGCTGCATCCGGCGATTGTATCCCGCATCAAGATTATGGCTGCGATGAATATCGCCGAGCGGTTTGTCCCGCAGGACGGCCATATAGAGTTTTCAGGACCCAAGGGCAAGATTGACATCCGGGTTTCTACTGTGCCAACTATTTTCGGGGAAGCCGTAACAATGCGTCTGCTGGATCGCAGTGCAGCATTGATTCAATTGAGCGATCTTGGAATGAGCCCCCATACGCTGGCCGGTTTCTCGCAATGTTTAACTAAGCCGCACGGCATTGTTTTGGTTACCGGACCGACCGGCAGCGGAAAAACCACAACGCTTTACGCGGCGCTGAATAAGATTTATGACCCCAGCTTAAAAATTATTACCATTGAAGATCCGGTAGAGTATCAGCTTGATGGCGTTGTTCAAATGCCGGTCAATCCGCGTCGCGGGCTGACATTCAGCCGCGGTTTGCGGCATATTCTGCGGCAGGATCCGAATATTATTATGGTTGGCGAGATACGCGATAAAGAAACAGCAGATATCGCCATTCGGGCAGCATTGACCGGACATCTGGTTTTTTCCACACTGCACACCAATGATGCTGCGGGAGCCGTAACACGGCTGATTGATATGGGAGTCGAGCCGTTTTTGCTGGCCAGTTCGCTGGAAGGTGTTTTGGCCCAGCGGCTTGTTCGCAAAATCTGTCCCTTTTGCCGTGTGCCGTATCATCCGGCGGAAAGTCTGCTGAACAGCTTAAACAATTCCGTTCGCATCCCGCTGGATGCGGCGCTTTATCACGGAACCGGCTGCGATGAATGCAATCATACGGGCTTAAGCGGCCGCATCGGGATTTTTGAACTGCTGCGAATTACTGATACGCTGCGGAAGTTGATTGCGGAACGGCCGACGACAGAGCAGATTCTTGCAGCGGCTCCGTCTGATCATGTCAGTATGCGGCATGATGGAATTGAGAAGATTCTGTCGGGATTAACAACACCCGAAGAAGTACTGCGGGTTACCCATACCGTCGAAGAAGAATAACCGGCGGCAGAGCAAACGTCCTCTGCAAAGGATGGACAGGCAAAAGGAACCGAGTGGCAATGTTTCAATACAAAGGGATTGATGCAGCGGGACAACCCGTTGCAGGAAGCATTGAGGCTGTGGATCGGAAGGCAGCCATCGCTGAGCTTGCTGGGCAGGGATGCTTTGTCCGCCAGATTCAGGAAACGGCTCTCGATGCGGCCGGCACGATAGGAACAATACAGAGCGGGATTTCAAGGTCCGGGATTAAGGCCAAAGATATTTTGGCAATGACGGCTCAGCTGGCCACCGCACTGGAAGCCGGCTTGCCGATGTTTAGCGCTCTGGAAATCCTCAAATCGCAGCAGAAAAAAGCAGCGATGCTTAATCTGCTGAATGAATTGACAGGAGCCGTCAGCTCCGGTCAATCGCTCAGCGAGGCATTGGGACGGCATCCGAATTTATTTTCAAGTCTTTATCTGTCGATGGTGCGAGTCGGGGAGACAGGCGGCATTCTCGAAAAAACAATGCAGCAGCTGGTCGGTTTGATGAGTCGGGAGGAGAAAATCAGGTCCAATCTAATTAGTGCTTCCGCTTACCCGCTGTTTGTTTTATCGGCCGGATTGATTTCTATGGTAATTATTCTGGTCTGGGTGCTCCCCCGGATTATCCGAACGATAGGCATTGATCCCTCGATGCTGCCGCTGCCGACGCGGATGCTGATGGGATTTAGTCATTTTCTGCTGGCCTTTGGATGGCTGGCAGCGCTGGGTATAGGATTTGCCGTTTATTGTTTTATACGGTGGAAGCGCACCCCCGGCGGGCGAATGACGTGGGACAGCTTCAAGCTGAAGCTTCCTCTGTTCGGCAATGTGGTGCGGTCTCTGGCGGTAGGGCGTTTTGCCCGTACCCTTGGTTCGCTAACGGCCAGCGGGGTAACCATTCTGGAAGCACTGCATGTTGTCCGGGGGACACTTGGCAATGAAGTGCTGGCGGTGCAGATAGATAATGTTGCCGCCAGCGTCAAGACGGGCTCCAATCTGGCAGACCCGCTGGAAAAGTCAGGACTGTTTCCGGCGCTGCTGGTGCAGATTGTAGCGATGGGCGAGCAAACCGGAAAGCTCGATGAGCTCCTGCTTAATGCGGCCAATACATTTGATGAAGAAGCCGACGCAGTGATGAAGCGGTTTTTGGCAGTTTTTCCGGCGGTGATGATTCTGGTGCTGGCTGTGCTGATCTTTTTTATCATTATGGCTACGCTGCTGCCAATTATGACAATGGATATGAGCGTTATGTAAGGGTGTTAATGCCCCCAACGGCTGTGATTGGAAATACGGTTTTTGAGGATTTAGATAGACGTGTTTAAGGCGAGTGAAGATGTAAAACAGGATAGGATGCGCTATATGGGCAGTAGACAAAGCAGAAAGGGATTTACAATTATTGAGCTGGTTGCGGTAGCAATGATTATTGCACTGCTGGCAGTGTTTGTAGTGCCCCGGGCATTTAAGGGCTTGGGCAAGGCCAAACACGACATCGCACGCGGCAAGATGGGTATTCTTGAAGGGGCACTGTCTCGGTTTCAATATGACTGCGGCCGCTTCCCCACAGATGCCGAAGGGCTGGAAGCGCTGCTTACAGCACCGCCGGATCTTGAAGAAAAGTGGGGTGGACCCTACTGCAAGCGGAGCGATTTGCTGGATCCCTGGAACCGTCCGTTTGAATATATAGCGGAAGGGGTTGTGAATGTCGGCAGTTTTGACCTGATTTGTCTGGGAGCAGACGGCGTCGAAGGCGGTGAAGGCGATAATGCGGATATTCTTAATGACTGATTCTGCCCGGAACCGTAAGGCTTGGAGACGAACAGGCGGTTTCACTCTGATAGAATTGATGGCCGTTGCGCTGCTGACGGCGCTGCTGTCTTCGCTGGGGCTTATTTCGGCCGTTAAGACTTTTAAGCACTGGTCTATCGAGGAAAACGCCGAACGTTTTTTTCTTACGGCTCGTTATGCCCGGGTGTATGCAATTGAGAATCAGCAGCCCTGCTTTCTTGTGATTGATGCTGCACAGAAGCAGTTTTTTTTGTCGGCGATGGAAGATGTGGAGATATCCGCTGAAACTCCAATGCTGATACAGAATCTCTGGGCAAAGCGGGAAAATCTGGACTCCCATGTCCAATTTGAAACCGTTCGCAAGGATATCATGGACGGCACAGCGGCTCAAAGCCAGATACTGTTTAGGCCGGATGGAACAGCTGAAAACGCCGGCATTCAAATCGGCGATGGAAAGACCCATTATTCGATTGTAATCAGTGCTGCAGGCCGCACACGCGTATTGCGCGGCCCTCTGCAGGAAATAGAGCCGGATCAAGTGGATCTGGATTTGGCAGAATGAAGAAAAAAGGTGTCAGTTTACTGGAAACAATTCTGGCGGCGGCAATTTTGTCCGGTGCGGTTGTGACAGTCTGCGGTATAGGAGGCCGGTCCCTGCGTTCCATGCGGTTGAATCAGGAATATGAAAAGGCGTGGGACTATCTGAATCGCCAGCTGGTGCTGATTGATCAGGCAGGACCGGATGTTCTGCTGCAAAGCGGCCAGCTGAGCGGACAGTTTGCCAGTGCTGACGGTCGCCAGTGGAAATGGACTGCTGCCGTAGAAAAATCGAGCATCACAAACTTATATGATGTAGCGGTGCGAATGGAATGGCCTTCCGGAAGCCGGATTTGTCAGGTGCAGTGCCATACGCGGCTGTGCGGGCGCGGCGCAGCTTTAGAGATGCCGGAGGAAAACACCGCTGGACAGTCGTCCTCCCCATCCGGCCGTCAGGTGCCGCAGGAGGCATCACAATGAGCCGCCGCTGCTGCAATCGCGGTTTTACACTGGTGGAGGTTTTGGCCGCTTCGGTGATTACGGCATTTATTATACTGGTGGCGGTTAATGGTCTTGTCAGTGCTATGTCTGCCCGAAGCCGGCTGGACGAGGCGGCTCAGACAGCGGATGAACTGCGCTATGCAGCAGACAGCATCCAGCAGGATTTGCGGCGGGTTTATCGGGATGGGACGGAACTGCTGTTTGAAGGAGTATTGGAACAGACGCCTTCGGGCGAATTTCCCCGGCTTCGCTTCCGGGCTGTGCGGTATGAAAAGGCCCGTGCCGCTGAGCCGGAAGGCGACCTTTACGAAGTTGAATACTTTTTAATGCCCAATCAGGACAATCTGAGCTTGGCAAGACGGATTTGCCCGATAGTGGGCATAGAAACATTGCCTGCGGAAACCGCCGGCGGTGTTCTGACGAAGCTGAATGAGGCGATAACCTATTTTGGGATTCGCTATTTTGACGGTTCTGCCTGGACAGCCCAATGGCCGCAGGAACTCAGCCGGCTGCCGATGCTGGTGGAAGTCTCGCTGGTGATGCGGGTGCAGGAATCTGAGAAAAAAGAAAGAATATATGCCCGGCAGGTACTGGTGAATTTTCCGCATTATGCCGGCCAGTCTGAAATACAGACTGAAGAGATACAGTGGGAAGATCCGGAGCAATTGATGGCCCAATGACAATGCAGAAAAAACCATTTCGACAAAAGGGCTGGGGGCTGGCACTGGTGGTGGTGCTTTGGATGGTGATGCTGATGTCTGTGCTGGTTACATTGGCTGCGCGAGGGTCTCTGCTGGATACGAAAATCAGTTTGGTGGAAGTAGAGAAGCAGCGGTGCCGATGGGCGGCGCGCGCCGGCGTGGAGACCGCAATAGCCCTGCTGGATGAAGATGACCGTACGAGCGACTCGATGGACGATTTATGGTCGAATAATCCCTATGAACTTGAGCAGTTGAAGATTGGCCAACTGGATGTGCGGGTGCAGGTAACAGATGCCGCTTCAAAACTGAATTTGAATACAGTCAGCCGCAATCAGCTGCTGTGGATTCCTGATATGACCGAAGAAATTGCCGACAGCATTCTTGACTGGCGCGACAGCAATGACCAGCCGCGAGCCCAGGGAGCGGAAAGCGGTTATTATCTGAATCTGCCGTTCGGCTATCAGGCGAGAAATTCCCGATTTCACACGCTGCGTGAATTGCTACGGGTCAAGGGAGTTACGCCAGCCCTTCTGGAAGGAGAAGACAGCCAGACGCTATCCCCTGAAAACCAAGGGTGGAAACACTATTTTACGCCTGTATCGCTGGAATGGAATAGAGATACACAGGGTCAGCCCAAGGTCAATTTGAATCAGGCTGACCAGACGGAATTAACCCAAACGCTGTCGCTTACGGAGCAGCAGGCGCAGTGGATTATGCAGAACCGTCCCTTCCGGCGGTGGGCCGAACTGCTTGGCGGACGTTCAGTCTCCGGCCAGAATACCCCGACACCGGCGCGGGCGCAGAGTGGTGCGGTATCTCAAACTCCTCGTCAGCAGCAGGGGCAGGCAACCCAAAGAACTGGCGAAAATCCCCCAGAAAACACCGGCGGACCGTTGGATTGGGAAACCCTGATGAATATTATCGACAAATCCGCTTTGACTTCAAACATCTATTTAAGCGGCCGGATTAACGTCAATACAGCCAGCATAACCGTACTGACAGCATTGCTTGCCGGCAATCGTCAGCTGGCAGAGAACATCGCTGTATGGAGACAGACTTCTGTCAGCGGTTTTTCATCGGTAGGAGATCTCGAACAGGTCGAAGGGATGACCCGAGAGATACTCACCGATCTTCTGGATTTTATAACGGTTCGGTCCAGTGTCTATGAAATCCGCAGTACAGCCGCATCTGCGGCAACGAATCTGACTTATACAATAGAAGTGCTTGTCAACCGTGATGCAGACGGCGGGCAGGTTCTTTACTGGCATGAAGGGGTTCAGCTTTGAGCACAGCAGACGCATATTTTCGAACAGCTGCCGGCATAACCATTTGCGGGGCTGAAGGAACAGCATTCGTAGTGATTATGCAGCAGCAGGCCGGCGGCATCAAAATGCTGGACAAGCAGCAGATGTCTCTGTCCGAAGGAATGGAACGGTTATGCAGACGCGTCCGGCAGATGGCAGACGGTCAGGACTTGCGGCTGATTATCGGCATGGACTGTGCACAGGTACGATTTCTGCAAGTGACCCTTCCTGCCGTAGAGCCGGAGGCCGTCAGCGAACTTCTGGCAATGCAGATAGAGTCCCGTCTTCCCATACCATCCAGCCAAGTTTCGTGGGTCTGGAGCAGTCAATCCCGCCTGGATGGTCTTCATTGCAGCATTGCTGCGGTAAAGAAGGATTTTCTTGCCAAATCAGCCCCCAGTCTGGATGGAGATATGATCTGCACCCTTGAGGCGGTTGGATTGGCGGTGCTGTGGCGGAGGGTGTTCGGGGATCAGAGCGGACGACAGATGCTTTTGTGGAAGCGGCCGAAAGATTTTCTGCTGACAGCTGTCGAGGGAGGTCGGCTGATGCATGCTTGTGTGATTGATGCCGAATCCGCTGATGGTCAGGCCCTGCCGGACTATTGCGTGCAGGATCTTCTGGATGTGCTGGACAGTCTCGGCAGCGGCAGAGAAGACCCGTTGCTTTTAATAGCCCCGCAGGATGCATTGACCGGCGGGATAAAAAACCAGCTGGAGCAGGCTGGCCGCAAAACAGTCATTTGTCCGGCGTCGGAACTGAAACAGTCCCTGCCCGAATTGACGCTGATTGATGATCCCTTTCTGCCGGCCGCGGGATTGGCGATGGCAGGATTGATGCCGGATTCTATAGATTACGATTTTGTGCAGATCGCATCACAGCCGAGCCGCCTAGCCCGTTCTGCAGCCGCTTCGGTGCAGCTGCGAAGAAATGCCGCTGTTACGATTGGACTGCTGATGCTGTGTTTAGCCCTCTTTTTCTGGATGATGAAAAAGGAAACAGCCATGATGCAGAAGACGCTGTCTATTTCTTACGACAAGCTGACGGCTGAAGAGGTTTTGCAGCATCAGGCATTTCGGGAAGCTGTGGCACGGGCCCGTCCGGATCTGCTGGATGTGTTTGAAAAGATTCAGAATTCGCGGCAAGGCGTAATGCTGGACAGTTTTGAATTTGAAAAAGGAAAGCCGATCCGGATTACAGCTACCGGTCCGGGATATGAAGCCGTGTATGCGTTTCAAAGGCAGATGGAAAGCCAAAGCGGCATCAGTCAGGTTCGTCTGCTGGATCCGCGGCTGAATGAACGGGATAAAACAGTTCAGTTTACGATGACATTTTATTACAAACACTTTAGTCAATAGAGGCCGCATGATGAAACCATTGAGTGCCCGTGAAAAAAGGGCTGTAGGGTTGGTGGTTTTAACAGCTGTTCTGATAGCCATCTGGAGGGTGTCTGTGCCGGCCTTTGAGTATTATCAGCGGCTTACAGGCCAGCGGCATGCACTGCGTCAGAAAATCGATACACTGTTTTTGCTGGCCAAGCCGGAACAGCAGCTCCGCCTGAAAACGCTTTCCGAGCAGGTGCCGGTTCTGGAAATGCCGCAGCCGGCCGCCCAGCAGGGGATTTTGCTCCGTGATGAGCTTACCCGGCAGCTTCAGCGCTGCGGCATTCAGGCCAAAACACTTCAGCTTCGGGAAAGCTCCGGCGCCTTGCGGCGAGACGGCTTTCGAGTTTTGCTGCTGGACTGTCAGGGACGCTGTTCTACCCAGTCGCTGATGCAGCTGATAGAGCAGCTCAAGCAGAATCCCTATTATGTGGCTGTTGAAAAGCTGAGCATGAAAGTTGACCCTAAAGAGCGAAGCGCTGTAACATTTCAGCTGGTAGTGTCCACCTATGCGAAAGGATAAAACTGTTAAAATGAATCGGATTTACGAGCTTGCCTTCAAGCATCAACAAGGGTGTTTTTACGGTCTTTGGGCAGCGATGCTGATCTGGCTGATGGTTCAAACCGGCGGATTTGCCATGCGCTGGTGGCTTCAGTCCGGCCGGATAGAAGAGTCGGTCAGACAATGGCAGCAGGTTATGCATTCGGCAGCACCGTCGACGAAGGCGGGTTCTCGTGCCGGCACGCTTGCATCGCAGGGAGCGTTGTTTGCTCCTCCGCCCGGCAAACCCCCGCTGCCCAAATGCATGGCGATTTTGGGCGATGCCGTGCTTATCAATGACCAGTGGTATAAGGTTGGAAGTCAAGTGCAGGGGGTCAAGATTCTGGAGATACTGCCGCAGGCCGTCCGCGTGGAGCAGGATGGACAGGAACATAAGCTGGTGCCCTTTGAAAGTCAGCCGGAGCAAGAGCAGCGCGACAGGGCGGCGCGCTCGGAACGGGGGGACGCCCGTTCCGGCACAGCGGCCTCTGTCAGGGCAGAGAATCGCCCGTCGCCGTCGAATGTTCCTTCTGCTCCAGGCACAATGACGGCAGAGCAGCGCCGGCTTTACGAACGTTATCAAAACGCCTCCCCTCAGGAGCGGGCCAGATTGAGAGACGAATTCAGGAGAAATCGAGGTCAATAATTTATGAAAACACCGAACCCTAACAGAGTCAAAACAATTATCGCATGTTGTGCAATAGTGATTGCAGGTTTTGTTATTGCTGCAGTCAGCGCTGAGGATACTTCCCAGCAGCGAGCCGGCAGGCCGGAACGCTGGCAGCGGCCTCAGGCCTATCGTGCCGACCAGCCGTCTGCCGATCCCAATGCGCCGGCGGCATCTGCCGAGCCCAATGCCCCCGCTTCATCAGATAAGCCTGCATCGCCGGACTCCGCCGGCAAAGACCCCAATGCCGCACTCGAAGCGGTGAATCTGAATAATGTGGAAATGAAGAATATTATTCAGATGATTGCTGAATGGACCGGCAAACCTGTGATTCCGACCAGCGATGAAATCCTGCAGGCAAAACTGACCATTTACTCGCCGAAGAAGCTGCCGCGTGCGGAAGCCCTTTCCCTGATTTCGCTGGCGCTGCAGTCCAAGGGGGTTGTGCTGGAGATACTGGAAGACAAGATTTTTATGCGTCCGCTGGCTTCGGTGCGGCTGGGGGCGGTCCCTACGATTGGGCCGGATGAGCCGCTGGCACGCTTTGAGGACAAAAGTCAAATTGTAGAAAAATGGTTTCAGCTGAAAACCTACAGCCCTTCTAAGCTGATTCAGATAGTCGCCCCGCTGACAGCCGAGTACGGCTATACGGCGGCAGATGAAGGCACATCACGCATTGTGGTGATTGATACTGTGGAAAATCTGATGCGCATCGAACGGCTGATTCAGCAGCTGGATGTTCCCGAGTCAGCACGCGAGGTCGAGAAAATCTTTGAGCTTCAGTACGGCGATCCGCTGGAGATTGTTCAGGTTCTCGAATTAATTTTCAGCCAGCGCGACCGCCGCTTCGGTGGCGGAGGTCCAGTACAGGAAGCCCGGCCTGCAGGCTCTCGCAGCAGGGAGCTGCCGACCGCTTTGTCTGTGGTGATTACCGGCACCACCGTCCCGATTCGGCTGATTCCGATGGCCAAGCAGAAATGGATTCTGGCACGGGCATCCCGCGAAGATATGACCCGTCTGGAGGAATGGATTCGCAAGCTGGATATAGCCGAAACGGAAGATTTAAAGCAGACTGTGGTGCAGGTTCGCTACGCGGATGTGCGCGAAGTGGTGCGAATGGTCCAGAGCACACTGCGGGAAATGCCGGGTACGGAGCTTCAGGCGAATCTGGTGGTTGAGGCGCTGCCTCAGAATAATCAGATTGTCATCTATGGCAGCGAGAGCAACCGGAAAGTCGTCGAAAAACTGATTGCCCAGATTGATCTGCCGGCAGAGGATGTTTTCATTGAAAAAACATTTCAGCTCAAGCATGCGGATCCGGATAAAATCAAGGAAAACATTACCAATTTGTACGATACCCAGGCCGGCAGCATCAGCAGCTATTCCTATCGGTCCGGCTACAGTTCCAGCCGCTATCGGACTGTCAGCCCGGAGGATGTCGTCCGCGTTGTTTCCTATCCGATGATTAAGCAGATTACGGTGATTGCCTCCGAAAAAAATCTGACCAAAATCAGCCAGCAAATCGCTGAATGGGATAAGCCCATCGATGTTGAAACCGATCAGTACCGGATTCTGAGTCTGCAGAATTCCGATCCGGTGCAGATGGCCGACCTGCTGAAGAAGCTTTTCAGTGAGGAAAGCGACAGCAGCGGACGCAATCTAATTCGTCTGCTGCTGGGCGGAGATGATGCGGAATCCCGCCGGAAAATAGTCGGCTCGCTTTACGGCATGCTGACATTTGAGCCGGTGCCTGCTACCAAGAAGCTGATTATTATCAGCCAGATACCGGAAGCGTATGCGGTTATTGAACGTCTGGTGGAAAAGCTGGACGGTCAGGAAAGTGCTGAAGTGCCCCGCGTCATCACCCTGAAATATGCCGATGCGGAGGATCTCTGCGACCAGCTGAATGCTATTCTCAATGAGGCAGGCACGGCTGCAACCATCCAGCGCAGCCGGCGGGGACTCAGCGCCTACAGTGCGGATTCGGCACAGGCGCGGGGGGCTGCCGCCGGGGGCAATGAATCGGCTTCCACAATTACTCCTTGGTGGACACGGCAGCGGCCCAACGCCAATGAGCTGCCGCCGAGCAATCTGATCGGACGCGTGCGGTTTGTGCCGGTGCACCGCAGCAAGGCCATTCTGGCGCTGGCGCCGGCTGAATACATGGACGATATCACCGCAATGATTGAAGAACTCGACCAGCCGGGGATGCAGGTGATGGTCAAAGTTGTTATTATGGATATCAGTTTGTCAGAAGCCACATCGCTGGGTGTCCAGCTGGCGTCCGATCCTTCGGCTTTTGGAACGCTGGGAGTCAATGCACTGGCGGCCTTGAATCAGTTTACAGCGGGCGTCTCACGCGGCTCCTTTGCCTATACCACCTCGGCCGATATCAGTTTGCTGGTCGATCTGCTGATCAAACATGCCAACGGGCGTGTTCTCAATCAGCCGACTCTGTGGACCAAAGACAACGAAGAAGCCGTATTTGTCAAGGGGCAGAAAATTGCTTTTATCGATACAGAACAATCAGACAGTTCCAATCTGGCCGCCACCAAGCGCACCTTCAGCTATGAAGATGTCGGCGTGACCCTGCGGATTCGTCCGAATATTACACCAGAAAAAGCCGTTGATATGACGATTAATCTGAATATTTCGCAGGTGCTGCAGGAACTGATCAATACACAGGTTGCCCGCACCAATCTGGATACAACAACCCATTTGATTGTCAATGACGGGCAATCGATTATGCTGGGAGGCATTCTCGAACAGAACAACAATACGACTCAGCAGAAAGTTCCGCTGCTGGGAGATTTGCCGCTGGTAGGCGGTCTGTTCAAACATACCAAGTCCGAATTGAGCAACAGTGAATTGCTGATTTTTATTACTCCCTATGTAATAGACAACCGGATTTTGAACAGTATTCCTGTTGAAGGCAGCGCAGGCGAATATCTCCAAGAATCGCGCCTGCGGATGGATAATGCCCTCGATGATTTGGCCGAAGTTGTCCGCCGGCGCTGGGGGCAGTCCGCTGACCCGAATGAATGAACGGTTTTTAACCGTTTCCGCTTGTGTTCGGCTGCCGGGATTGGACTGTTTTGGGGCCGCAGGGCGGTGTAACAAGCGGCCGGGCGGGCGTATCGACGCCGGGAATGCGGACACTGCTGGGGGTTTTCTGCATCCTCAGGAAATTGATTGTCTGATGAGCTTTTTTAAGACTTTCGGTTTGTTCTTTGACCTGTGCAGTAAGATTTTCGACCCGCTGGACCGCTTCTTTGTAGCGGCGTTCGAGTCCGAGGACGTTGGCACTAGCCTTCTGTAAGGATTCAAGTTCCTGCTGCATCTGGCACAGCTGTACGGCACTGTCCTGCTTTTCCTGCTGCAGGGACTGAATCAGCTGGTTTTGCTCCTGCAGTTGGTTTTCGAGCCGGTTCAAGTGGGTTTTGCAGGTTTCCAGTTCCTGCCGGGCAGCTGCATGGGCTTGGGTTTCACGCGTCAGGTCCTGACTGAGCAGCTGAATGCGTATTTGGGCATTTTCAAAGTCGCTTGGATTGTCTGACAGTTCTATCGGGCAGCGCTGAAGCGAGGCCAGTTGGTCCTGCAGAGCCGCATATTCCATATTCTGCTGAGCAATGCGGCTTTGCAGATGGATAATCTGCTGAGTGGTTTTATCTGCCGTCTGGCGAAGCTGGGAGGCCTCGGTTCGCGACAGCTCCAGCATTGATTCAAATTCCTGAATCTGATGTAATGCCTCCTGAAGCCGTTCTTGAAGCGAACGGATTTGCTGATCCCGCGTATCCAATTCGCTCTTGAACTGGCGTTTGCGGAACTCAAGCTCGTCCAAAATCTGCCGGTATTGCTTCTGAATCTGCTCGGAAGCCGCTGCTGCGGTCTCTATCTGGCTGGCCAGATTATCCTTCTGCTGGTTAAGCTGCTGGCAGCAGAGCTTCTGATGGTTCAATTCCTCCTCGAGCTTATGCCGTTCCAGCCGGCTCTGTTCCAGCTGGTTATGTGCTCTTTCAAGTTCACTGATTTTTGCTTCCAGCCGGCCTTGCAGTTCTTCCTGCTTTGTCTGTATCAGCTGCATCTGCTCAAGTGTGCCGTGATAAGCTTCTTCAGTTACTTTAAGAATGTCGATCTGGGCTTGAAGGGATTCGGTCAGTCCGGTTTTTTCATCCAGCTGCTCCTGCAGGGTGTTTATCTGCCGGGCATTGTCGGCCCGTTCGGCATCGAGTGTGCGGGTCTGCTGCTCGTATTGGACCTGCAGATCCCGATGGGTAGCAGCAAGCTGCTCATATTGCCGATTCAGTTCCTGAATTTGGCTGTCTTGTATCTGTATTTGTCGGACGGCTCCATCCAGCTGCTCCTGCAGGGTGTTTATCTGCCGGGCATTGTCGGCCCGTTCGGCATCGAGCGTGCGGGTCTGCTGCTCATATTGGGCCTGCAGGTCCCGATGGGTGGCGGCAAGCTGCTCGTATTGCCGATTCAGTTCCTGAATTTGGCTGTCTTGTATCTGTGTTTGTCGGACGGCTCCATCCAGCTGCCCCTGCATCTGCTCTATCTGCTGCTGGTACTGGTTGCATGTTTTTTCCAATTCATCGGCTTGGATGTCGTAGGCCTGCTGCAATTGCAGGTATGACCCGCGCAGCTGCTTCAAAGCGCCGAAGGCGTCTTCCAATTGACGTTCCAGCCCGGATTTTTGAAGGGATAATCGTTTGGCAGCGGTTTTTTCCTGATTCAGTTTTTCTTGGAGGATTGTTTTGGCTTTTTCGCTTTCCTGCAAAAGCAGGCGGGCAGATTCCGTCTCGGCAGTTTGGCTTTCAAGCCGGCGGTGCAGATTGCGAATGTCTTTTTGAAGCGATTCCATCTGCTCAAGGGTCTGCTGGTATTTTATCTCCGCCTCAGCGGCCGCAGCAAGACGACTTTGGAGTGTGCTGATTTGCCCGCAGGCCTCATCTAAATTGGCCTTTAGCGCATCAATCTGCTTGTGTGCCTCCTGCCGCTGGCATTCAGCGGCCTGTATGCGGTGATGGAATTCTTCCTGCTGACGGTGCGCCGCTTGGCTGGTCTGCCGCAGCTGATCTTCAGCGGCCTGCAGCTTGGCTTCGAGCATCCGGCACTGCTGGGCAAGTTGTTCAGCAAGCGACGTATAGCGCTGGGCTTCTTCTTCCCACTGCTGCCGGCGATTGCGGTAGTCCCCCAGTTCAGCGGCGGCAGCTTCCAGCTGAATATCCTTTTCCTTCACTTGTTCAGACAACTTTAGAATCTGTTCTTCAAACAGAAGACATTGAGAAGCGGCGGCTTGGTATTTTTCACCGGCGTCTTTGAGCCCAGCCAGCTCATTCAGCAAGGCAGTGTTTTCCTGTTTTTGCTGTTGGAGTTCTGCAAGCAGGGCTGCATTTTCTGTTTTCAGCTGCTGCCGCTGGGCTTCGGCCAGATGGATATGCTCATCCTTCAACGCCAGTTCCGCATCGGTTTTCTCCAGCTGTTTCTGAAGGCCTTGAACCTCACAGGCCAGCTTCTGTTTTTCCTGCTCCAGCAGTTCGATATGAGACTGAAGATCGTTGACCTGATGGATCTGCTGTTGGCGGGCAGCTTCCATTTCGGCCAGTTTTGATTGTGCCGTCCGGGATATCATCTGTTCCTGCTGGAGAGCTTCCTGAATCGAGCAGAAGTCGCTTTGGAGCAATTGCAGCTGGCTGATTTTGTCCTTCAATTCGCCGATATACTCGGCCTGATCGCGGCAAGTGCCTGCCAAATTTTCTTTCTGCCTTAAGGCCGAACGCAATTCCTGCTGGACTTGCTGAAACTGAAGCTGTAAATCCGTCAAGGCAGCATTTTTTTCCCGTTCTTTCTGGACAAGCTCTTCCAGAGAAACAATTTGAATATCCGCCCAGCGCAGTTTCTCGCTGAGAGAAGCGATAGAGCAGGCCTGTTCGGCAGAGTGTGCCTCAAGCAGCTGGAACTGCTCATCAGTCTGGTTTTTCTGCTGCTGCAGCTGAGCCAGCTGATGCTGCAGTTGCCCAATATATTCAAATTGGTCCTGACAGGTGCCCATCAGGTTTTCTTTCTGTCGGGCCAGCCGCTTGATTGTGCGCTGGGACTCTTCGAGACTTTCCTTGACAGCGGCAAGGGTGGATTGGGACTGCTGAAGCTGACGTAAAAGCATATCTTTGGGACTGCGGCGCTGAAGCAGCTCAAGCACTCTCGGTCTTCCCTCTGGGCATCGGCTGTCGGACAGCTGCTCTGCAGGACATTCTTCTGTCAACACTTTTTGCTGTACCAGCGGCGTAATATCTGAACTCACTCAACACTCCTTAATTTCCCGAATGGATGTTTTACACCGGATACAAACGGAACGTATCCTTCTATCTATATTTTTCGGCTTTCGCCGGATTTTCTTGTTAGTATAATTTTTGAGAAATATACCGGATGCCGGCAAAAAGGTTTTTATGGGACTAAAAATGTAAGATTGACTTCAGCAGAGCAGTTTACCTAAAGCAGATGAAGCTCCTATGTATACTTATATGCCCTTTGTAAAGAACAAGCAGCTGCTATGTAACCGGAGGATGCCTTGGTTAGATCTGGAAATGTCAAAACCGATAGGCGATTTTTTAAAAAATATTGGATGCAGCAAAAACAGAACATTGCGGTTAACCTTTTTATTATTAAAGCCGCCTCTAAGTTCTTTTCGGCGTAGGTACGGCCAATTCTGCCCTGTGCTGCCGCGTGCCCATCCTGATAGGGATTGCTGTTTTGTGGATATTCCCAGAAAGAAGATACCAGGTATCTTTTTTGCAAGCCGACATTTAGTATCCTTTTTCATCGAACCCACTCCCGGTATCCTTTTTCAGAAAAACGATATGCGGTGTCCTGTTCTAAGGGCGGCGATGTGTATATTGAGGCCGTCTAATACCATCGACAACGCCAGAAAATTAGAGCATTATCCACTATTGTCGATAATTGTTGATTACTCTCTCATACTCTACTCTTAGAGTTTATCTTCCAGAGCTCCCATCACCTCCAGCAGCGGCAACCTGCTGCCAAAAAAGATGCATAGTACACTCTGGACATTCAAAATCTATTTTTTGGTTTGCAATAATTTTGGTAAAATTTTTGCTGCTGCATAGAGTCCATCCATTCAAACGATGACACTATTTCTTGACCACCCGAATACTGGAATACCATTGACAAACAGATTCCGATTCCGTATCCTGCGGCAGTTGGCTGACAGCGGGGTGTAGCTCAGCTTGGCTTAGAGCGCCTGGTTTGGGACCAGGAGGCCGAAGGTTCGAATCCTTTCACCCCGATTTTTCACAGATTTCTACCCTTCGGGCTGAATAATGATTGTCAATGAACTATTCTACTCATTGCAGGGGGAGGGCCTTCTGGCCGGAGTGCCGAGCGTTTTTGTTCGGCTGGCGGGCTGTCCGTTGCGATGCCGCTGGTGCGATACCAAGTATGCTTGGAATGCGGATGCGGGACAATCAATGACCGCTGAGCAAATACTGGAACACATCGCCTGCTATCCCACCCGTTATGTTGTCCTTACAGGGGGCGAGCCGCTGATGCATGAAGGCATTTTTGACCTTATTAGGGCAATCCATCGGAAGGCATACCATTTGACAGTGGAAACAGCAGGCATTATATCTCCGGCTGAGTTGCCGATCGATTTGATGAGCATAAGTCCCAAATTATCCAATACAATAGCAGATGGCACTCAAAGCCCTCCAGCTAATCCCGAAACAGTTATGCGACTGATTGCTTCTTACCCCTATCAGCTGAAATTTGTAGTAGATGACCCAAAAGATTTGGATGAAATCGCATGTTTCGTCAATAAACTGGCAGCAGTTGATCCTTACAAGATTTATCTGATGCCGCAGGCAGCCAATACGGCTGATTATCTCGAAAAATCCCGCTGGCTGGCTGAATACTGCCTGCAAACCGGCTTCCTGTTTTCACCGCGGCTCCATATTATGCTCTGGAACGGCAGGCGGGGCAGATAGCGGCAATAACGGCTCTTTTATTCTAATAATCAATGATAAAATTCTTAAAATTAATGAACATTATAACTGAATAGTAGTATTTATTAAATAAGATTAGATACTATTAAGGCTTCAATAATGGATAAAGAGGAAGAAAAAATCAGGATTGACAAAAAAATTGCGGAATTTAAGGATAAATGCCGCTTAAACGGTTTGCGGATTACCCCCCAGCGTTTGGCGATTTACAAAGCACTGGTTGAAACAAAAACACATCCGACAGCCGAAGAGGTGTACAGTCAGGTGCAAAAGGAATTCAGTAATATTTCACTGGATACTGTCAACAGAACTCTATTGACGCTTTCGGAAATCGGAGCAGCTTTTATTGTGGAAGGGACAGGACAGCCCAGACGCTATGACGGAGGACTGGAAAACCATCAGCATTTTCGCTGTATTAAATGCGGTACGATTATGGATTTCTACTATGAACCCTACGATAAACTTGACATTCCTGACTATTTGCAGGTTACTGTCCTGCGTAAAACGGTCTATTTGGAAGGATTGTGCGGCATCTGCTCGGGAATGCCTGCATTCCATTAAGCAATCACCATTTTGTTTAAGAAAGGAAAGGTTAGTATGAGTTTAAAAGGAACCCAGACCGAGAAAAATCTCTTGACGGCATTTTGCGGCGAATCGCAGGCTCGAAACCGCTATACCTATTTCGCCAGTCAGGCAAAGAAGGAAGGTTACGTGCAGATTTCTGCGATATTTGAAGAAACAGCCAATCAGGAAAAGGAACATGCCAAGCGTCTATTTAAGTTTCTTGAAGGAGGCGAAGTCGAAATTTGTGCGGCTTTCCCGGCAGGCGTTATTGGGACGACGGAGGAAAATCTTTTAGAGGCAGCCAATGGCGAAAACTATGAAACCACCCAGATGTATCCGGATTTTGCCCAGACGGCAGAAAAGGAAGGTTTTAAGGAAATTGCGGCAGTATTCCGCAAGATTGCTGTCGCTGAGGCCCGTCATCGCGACCGGTACCAGGCCCTGCGCAACAATATTCTAAACGGACAGGTTTTCCGCCGCGACACAAAAGTACGCTGGGTCTGCCGCAATTGCGGGTATGTGCATGAAGGACTGGAAGCTCCTAGTGTCTGTCCGGCCTGCAATCATCCGCAGGATTATTTTGAATTGGAAGCCGTTAACTATTAACCGAGGAGGGCAGCAAACACCGATGAGTCGGTGACCGGTGCGGAGGGGACAGCCGGCTCACCCCTCATCGGAGCTGCGGGAATGCGGAAGGAGCAGAAAGTGAAAAAAACACTTTTGATTATTTTATGGATTTGGATTATTTTATCTGCTGGCTGTGAAAGGAACCCATCTATGGAAAGAAAAAATACTGTTACAATGAAAGGAGCCCCCCTGACCCTGACGGGTGAATTGGTTTCTGTTGGTCAGCCGGCACCGGATTTTACTGCAGCAGCCAATGATTTATCCCCGGTCAAGCTTTCGGATTACAGAGGCAAAGTTGTTGTTATTGTGTCGGTGCCGTCTCTGGATACGCCCGTCTGCGATATCGAAACGCGGCGGTTTAATCAGGAAGCAGCCGAATTTGGAGATCAGGTGGCAGTTTTAGTTGTCAGCATGGATTTGCCGTTTGCCCAGAAAAGATGGTGCGGAGCAGCAGGAGTCGGGAATGTCCGGACGGTATCCGATTATCAATTTGCCGAATTTGGGACAAAATACGGGCTGCTGATTGAACAGCTGCGTCTGCTTGCCCGGGCTGTGGTTGTAGTGGATAAACTCGGTACGGTTCAGTATGTTCAGCTGGTCCCCGAAATAGCTTCTGAACCTGATTATGACGATGTCAGAGCGGCCATAAAAAAAACTTCTTTGAGCAAATGAACGAAATTGCAACATTCATGTTTGTGAGGCAATTGCTATGAAAATGCTTGCTGACAATGTCTTAGCGGTCGGCGTTCAGCACTGGGACCGCCGGTTGTTTGATGAACTGATTCCTCTGCCTGACGGCACCAGTTACAACGCCTATCTGGTTAAAGGAAGCCAGAAGACGGCGCTTCTGGACACGGTGGATCCTGAAAAAATAGAGGCCCTGATTGACCATTTGATGCGGGCGGGGGCAGAAAAGATCGATTATATTGTCAGCCACCACGCCGAGCAGGACCATTCCGGCGGCATCCCGGATATGCTGATGATGTATCCGGAAGCCAAGGTTGTTGCCAATCCCAAATGCAAGGCGATGCTGATGGACCACCTGCACATTGATGCCGATGTATTCATCGAAGTGCAGGATGGGCAATCCCTTTCGCTGGGTGATAAAACCCTGCATTTTCTCTATACGCCGTGGGTTCACTGGCCTGAGACGATGACCACATGGCTGCCGGAAGACAAAATCCTGTTCAGCTGCGATTTCTTCGGATCTCATCAGGCCGCCTCCAATTTGTTTGTTCAGGATGAAGCCCGCACCTTGGAGGCAGCCAAACGCTATTACGGCGAAATTATGATGCCGTTTCGCAGCTCCATCCGCAGCAACCTTAAAAAACTGGAGCCGCTGGATATCCGTTTGATTGCTCCCAGCCACGGGCCTGTTTACCAGAAGCCCGAGCTGATTATCCATGCCTATAAAGACTGGACGGATGAGGATAAGGTTGCCAACGCCGTTGTTCTTCCGTATGTTTCGATGCACGGCAGTACCGGCAAAATGGCCACCTACCTTGTGGAGGCACTTATGGAGCGGGGCATTGATGTTCATCCGTTCAATCTGTCCGCTGCGGATATAGGCGAAATAGTAATTTCGCTTGTCAGCGCAGCAACGGTTGTCATGGGGATTCCCACTGTGCTGACCGGGGCGCATCCATCGGCCCTGTATTGTGCGGCGCTGGTTAACGCCCTCAGGCCCAAAACCAAATTCGTCGGCATTATCGGTTCTTACGGATGGGGCAGCAAAATGGTTGAGCAGATCAGCAGTCTCCTGGGCAATGTAAAGGCAGAAATGTTGGAGCCGGTGCTGGCCAAAGGACAGGCCCAAGAGGAAACATACTCGAAATTGGATGCCTTAGCCGACACGATTGCTGCCAAGCACCGGCAGCTGGGGATAGCATAGCAGGCGTTAATAACGAAAAGGAATCTATTCAGATTGGGAGTGTAACAATGGCAGCAAAACTTGAAATTTACAAATGTATGGCATGCGGCAACATTGTAGAGGTTGTTCACGGCGGCGATGGCCAGCTGGTCTGCTGCGGCCAGCCGATGAAAAAAATGGTCGAAAACACAGTGGACGCGGCCAAAGAAAAGCATGTGCCGGTCATCGAAAAAATCGACGGCGGCTTTAAAGTGACGGTTGGTGCGGTAGCTCATCCTATGGAAGAAAAGCACTATATTGAGTGGATTGAACTGCAGGCCGACGGTCAGGTGTATCGGCAGTTTTTAAGCCCCGGCCAGAAGCCGGAAGCCGTGTTTTGGGTGAAGGCCGAAAAGGCTGCTGCCCGCGAATACTGCAACTTGCACGGTCTCTGGAAAGCCTAAGACCAACCCCCGGTTGTTTTAGCAGATTTTAAGAGGAGAAAACAATGCTTAACAAAAAGATGGAAGAGGCATTGAATAAACAGATTAATGCAGAAACCTATTCTGCATATCTGTATTGGTCCATGTCGGCAGCACTGGAAAAAATGAATCTTCCCGGATTTGCCAGCTGGATGCGGGTGCAGGCGCAGGAAGAGATGGTTCATGCGTCTATGTTTTACAAGCATATTATCGAGCGCGACGGAACGGTCCGGCTGGCGGCTGTCGATGCGCCGCCCCATCAATGGAGCGGCGTCCAGCAGGTATTTGAAGCAGCCCTGAAGCATGAGCAGCATGTCAGCGGCTTGATTAACAGTCTGTTTGATTTGGCTGTGCAGGAAAAGGATCATGCAGCAAACCTGTTTCTGCAATGGTTTGTAAATGAGCAGATTGAAGAAGAAAAGAATGCCAGAGATATAATCGGCCGGCTGGAAATCGCCGGCGGCACAGCAGGCGGATTATACATGCTGGACAAAGAAATGGCGGCACGTGTGTTTACGATGCCGGCGGCCGAACAGCAACCTTAAGAGCAGTTTGTTTGAATAGGAGAATCGAATGGCGATTACATTCAACGCGGATGAAATTTTTGAGATGGCAGAAGAAATCGAGCGCAACGGTGCTGCCTTCTACCGGGAAGCGGCAGCCAAAGCATCCAGAGAGGACATCAAAAAAATGCTGCTGGATCTGGCGGCGATGGAAGAAGGACACGAACAAACTTTTGCCCAGATGCGAAAGAAATTATCTCCCGCCGAGAAGGAACAGACAACGTATGACCCCGACAATGAAGTTGCCCAGTATCTGCGGACGATGGCAGATTTTCACGGCACCGAGGGCAAAATCAGTCCTTCAGAAAAGCTTACCGGCAATGAGAGTATGACCGAAATACTGAAGATTGCTCTGCAGGCAGAGAAAAATTCCATAGCCTTCTATGTGGGGATTAAGGATTTGGTGCCTTCCAGAGCCGGAAAAGGGAAAATCCAGACGATTATAATCGAAGAAATGGCACATGTCTCAGCCATAGGCGGAAAACTGCAGTCGCTGCGTCAAGCCGCTGATTAACAGCGGTTGTTATTCTATCTGGATCCAAGCCGGCTGACTTCGGGGCGTCCAGAAAGCCGGCATGTTCGACAGGGTGGTTTATGTCAAAGGCAGCAGGCGGCATAGGACTCATGCGAAGCCAGCCGGCGATGAGGAAGTTACTGCTCGGGACTTGTCCTTGTATCGGCGGGGCCGTGTATTATTTTGGCTGGCGTTCGCTGGCAATGATTTTGTTCTGCTGTGCGGTGGGTTTCTTCTGCGAGTGGCTGTTCTGCCGCCGCCGAAAAGAACCCGTTACCGAAGCCGTCTTTGTAACAGCGGG
>JAGPMT010000041.1 GCA_018052735.1 Phycisphaerae bacterium
GAGATTGGCCAACTGCCCGACTTTTGGAGGAGGAGGAAAGATATCGTCAACCCGCCTCTATCGGCGGGATTATTTGTATGTCGGGCACTCAACCGGAGATTGGCCAACTGCCCGACTTTTGGAGGAGGAGGAAAGATATCGTCAACCCGCCTCTATCGGCGGGATTATTTGTATGTCGGGCACTCAACCGGAGATTGGCTAACTGCCCGACCTTTGGAGGAGGAGGAAAGATATCGTCAACCCGCCTTTGCCGGCGGGATTATTTGCATGTCGGGCACTCAACCGGAGATTGGCTAACTGCCCGACCTTTGGAGGAGGAGGAAAGATATCGTTCACTCGTTAAAACGAGCTTTCATCTCATCATGGGTTATTCCCCCGCCCAGCCAGGTTCTCTTCACCTTCCTTCGTCGTAAGAAGCATCATCAGCACCGCTGAGAGCCGTTGCACAAATTGCTCATCACAGCACTGTCATCTTTTCATTTGTTAAAGAGCTTTCTTCATGCCTGATTTCGGCTTTTTATGTCCAACTCATAAGGACTATTTATTCAACTTACGTGCCAGCCGGATAAATTTTTTCTATTCTGTTCTTAAGCTCTTTTGCTGCATTAACTTAAAATTTTTTATCGGACATAAATACACCAGACCAATTTTTTCTATTTTGTACTGCTTTAGCCCTTTCTGACTGATTGTAATTTCTGTAAGTACTTATATTACAAAATGATAGAACATATCCGACCAGAATGGACTAATAGGCTAAAATGGAGCAAGGCTGTTGGGGATTGGGATTATAGGACATTTAGGCAGAAGAAAAAACTCATCCTGCGGGGGCTCGAGAAAAAATCCATCATTGGGCTGTTCTATGTCAATGACACAAAAGCAGCAAAAAAGAAGGGTTGTCAATCGTTTGACTTGGGAACCTGAATATGGAGCTTTTCTATGATGCGGTTGAGGCGGCGCCGGTCAATGCCAAGCATTCGCGCGGCGGCGACTTTTCTGCCGTTTGTTATACGAAGGGCTTCGGTAATAAGCTGCTCTTGCGCCGCATCCAGCGTGGGCAGGACTCGTCCGGGTCCGGCTGTGTAGGCCGACATCAGAATCTCAGAAGGAAGCGCTGAGGGTTCTATGATCTGGCTGCGGCTGAGCACATAAGCCCGTTCCATTGCGTTGGCAAGCTGGCGGACATTGCCCGGCCATGAATAATTGAGCAGCAGATGCTGGGCGTGGGATGACAATTTTTTGGGCGGCTCGGCGTAAAAATCAGCCAAATTTTGAAGAAAATAATCGGCCAACGGCAAAATATCTTCCGGCCGCTGCCGGAGAGGGGGTATTTCCAAGTTAATCACATTGATGCGGTAATACAAATCCGCCCGAAATTCGTTTTTCTCCACCATCGTCCGCAGCTGGCGGTTGGTTGCACAAAGCACCCGCACATCAATCGGATAACTGCGGGTAGAACCGACAGGGGTAACTGTGCCTTCCTGCAGAACCCGAAGGAGTTTGGCCTGAAGTTCGAGAGGGATTTCACTGATTTCATCCAGAAAAATAGTCCCCCCATCGGCAGCCCGGAAAAAACCCAGCGTATCGTGAATAGCCCCCGTAAATGCTCCCTTGACATGGCCGAAAAGCTGGCTTTCAAAAAGCTGTCCTGTCAGGGTTGTACAATCGACTGGAACAAAGGGCTTGTCAGCACGGCGGCTGAGCAGGTGAATTTTGCGGGCCGCCATTTCCTTGCCCGTGCCGGTCTCTCCTGTAATCATCACGCAGCACTCTCGCCCCGCGATCGACTCCAAGGTATCCAACAGGGACGTAAAAGCATCTGAACAGCCAATCATTGCAACATTGGTGCCGCAATGTCTATGCACACTGCGCACTCCGGCGCTGCCGGCTGGCTTGGCTGCGCGTTCATATCTTTCCTCCGCATTCCCTTGCGGCGTCTTTTCCTGATTGGCGCTTCCCACTACAAACTTTCCCCCCATTTCCACAGGCACAGATTTCATCGTCTTTTTGAAACGATGCGGGTGATGGGTGCAATGAGAAAAGTCTGTGCCCTTGTCTTTTCCTCATGCCTCCAAAACAGCATTATAGTCTTTTACATATCCAATTGCAAGAGTGTGCGAACATTTTTCTGAAATACAAGATTGACTTTGTCGCTTGTTCACTTCTATTGTAACGCGCAGCTCATCATTTTTTATTGAATTGGACTCCTTAGACAGCCATATTACAACATTAAATGTCTGGTATTACTGTTATTGTGCCTGCAATTCTCTTTCCGTTGGTTTTCTTTCCTTTTTTGAATAGGCAAAAAAAATTTTTCGGTGTTTGCAGATATCCGTTTTATTTTTTATGTTTTGGATGGAGAGAACAATTTATACGATTAGACCTTATTCAGGACAATCTCCTCTCCTGTCTTTTCCTTGCACGGACGCTCGACGGGGCAGCTGCCTGCTGCAGGCGGGTATCTGTCCCGTTCTTTTTTATTTTCTTGTCCTGCCTGCTCAAACCCTGTACAATGCGGCAGCTGAATGAATAGAAATAATCGAAACCTTAATCCTGTATAACGCATATGCTGCCGCTGCGTACAAGTGTAATACCAAAACGAACTCCGTATGCTAATTATCTGCTGATTGCAGTCAACACGGTGGTGTTTCTGCTGAGCACTTACCTTGCGCTGGATCCCAGAACCGGCAAACATCTAATGGCGCTTCGCCCGTGGGCTGGACCGTTTATGCTCCATCCGGAACATCCCTACATCTGGCAGTTTGTTACATATGCTTTTTTGCACGGCAGCGTTATGCATATTGTCGGCAATATGTTTTTTTTATATATCTTCGGCAACAATGTCAACGACAAGCTGGGCAATATTGGCTACTTGTGTTTCTATCTTGCCAGCGCGGTCTTTTCCGGCATCGGCCATTCCCTGCTGAGTTATAATTCGGTTTTGGGGGCTTCCGGAGCTGTAGCGGCCGTTACAGGAGCATATTTGGTTCTGCTGCCCAACAGTTTAATTACAGTGGTTTACTGGTTTTTCTTTATCGGCACTGTCGAGATTCGTGCTCTGTATTTTATTGCTCTTAAATTGATTTTCTGGGATAACATCCTTGCCGCCGACCCGCGTCAGGGAATCGCCTACAGCGCTCATTTGGCCGGCTATGCGTTTGGAATTGCAGCGGTACTGGGTCTGCTGTCGCTGGGACTGATTGAAACCAATTACAATGACCTGTGGTCTATGCTGCGGCAATGGAATCGCCGCCGGCAATTCCGCGACACTTCCGGCGACAGTTCTTTTGATAAGCCCGTTCGGACAAGTGTTTTCAGCCGTACTCCCATTGACGGCGAGCAAAACAGTCAGATTCGGGAACGCATCCTTGAATTGCGCAGCCGAATCAGTGATGCGATGAACAGCCGTTTAGCACCTGAAGCAGCGGCTCTCTACCTCGAATTGCTCAAGATTGATGATGCGCAAATCCTGCCCCGTCAGCTTCAACTGGATGTGGCCAATCAGCTTATGTCCGAAGGACAGTGGCAGCTTTCCGCTGATGCCTATCAAAAATATTTAAGCCAGTACAGCCATTTCGGCTACGCTGAACAGGTTCATCTGATGCTGGGGCTTCTTTACGGACGCTATTTAAACCGCTTTCCAGAGGCCCTAAAACATCTGAATATGGCCAAAGACCACTTGACCGATCCGGGGCAGAAAAATCTCTGTTTGCAGGAAATTGAACGGCTCAATCATCTTGTTTAATGCGCGCAATGTCTTTTCACACAAGCTGATTGAAATATTTTTATCAAAAGGAAACAGCCGTTTACGTGTTTCTGGCCGGCTGTTCCGAAGCAGTATTTAATTGCCTATTTCAGACCTGCATTTCCACAATAGAACATTTGCCAACTTTCAAAATCCTCTTGTTTTTGAAAAGCAGAATACTTATAATCTACCGCATCTTTTGGCTAGAAGGAAGACAGAATTATGACCTTCAGGTTTTTGGCAAATAACCTTGCGATAATGCTGGCAATGGGTTTATTTTACGGCCTGCTGATTCGCAACAGACCCCGGCAGCTCATTCAATGGCAGATTCTGTGCGGCTTTTTCTTCGGACTTGCAGCTATTGTAACAATGACAAACAGCTTTGTGCTTCGGCCGGGAGCAATTTTTGACTGCCGTTCGGTCATTCTCAGCGTTACTGGAATGTTTGCCGGGCCGGTGCCGGCGCTGATTGCGGCTGTTTTGGCGGCGCTGTATCGCATCTGGCAGGGAGGCGTTGGAGCAGCAACAGGGGTGTCGGTCATTTTTTCGACTACAGCGGTGGGACTGGTCTTTTACTACCTGCGGAGAAAGTATGCTTATTTGAACAAGCTCTTGTGGCTCTATGTGTTCGGAATACTGGTTCACATCGTCATGCTTCTGCTGATGCTGACATTTCCCAGATCCATAGCTATAGAAGTTTACAAAACCATCACCCTGCCGGTACTGACTTTGTATCCCATCGGAACGATTCTGCTGAGCAAAATTTTTATCGATCAGGAAAACCGTCTGAACGCTGAAGAGCAGCTGCGGGCGGCTAATCGGCAGTTAAAAGAAGGGGAGGCAAAACTTAAAAATCTGCTTCATCTCTTCGAATCATCCCTGAATGAAATCTATATCTTTGAGGCTGATACGCTGCATTTTATTCAAGCCAATGCCGGCGCCCGCAGAAACATCGGGTATACTCTTGCTGAACTGCAGCAGCTGACGCCGCTGGATTTGAAACCAGAGCTGACGGCTCAAACCTTTGCTGAAATAACAGAACCGCTGCGATGCGGTCTCAAGCAGATTGTCGTTTTCGAAACAAATCATCAGCGCAAAGATGGTTCAACCTATCCGGTTGAAGTGCATCTGCAGATGTCTGTGCTGGATGGGCGGCAGGTCTTTGTGGCATTCATACTCGATATTACCGAGCGGAAGAAAGCCGAGCGTCAGCAGAAGCGGCTGATGCGGGCTCTGGAGGCCAAGAACAGGGAGCTGCAGGACATTGTCTATGCCGCCTCTCATGACCTCAAGACTCCGCTGATCAATATCGCTGGATTTGCCAACCTCCTCAGCCAATACTGCGCCCGTCTGCGGGAATTAGGCCAATCTGGCAACCCCGCCGTTCGATCCTTGTTTGAAACTGATATTCCCGAAGCACTTCATTTTATCACCCAAGGCGCCCAAAAAATGAAATCGCTTATCGACGGGCTTCTGCAAGTCGCCCGCTTGGGAACTTATACCCCTCAATTAAGCCGCCTCGATATGAACAATCTGATCAGCAGCATTATCACCACCGCTGCCTTCCGCATCCAGCAGACCGGCGCCAAGGTCACTGCCGACAATTTGCCTCCCTGCGTCGGCGATGCCGGGCAGATTAACCGGGTCTTTACCAATCTGCTGGACAATGCCCTCAAATACGCCAATCCCGCCCGCCCGCCGCGCATCCATATCTCGGGCCGGCATCATGATAACCAGTGCGTTTACTGTGTCGAGGACAACGGCATCGGAATCTGTCCGGAGCATCAGGACAAGGTTTTTGAGCTGTTCCACCGCCTCAATCCCAAGGGGATTATCGAAGGGGAAGGACTGGGGCTGACAATTGTGCGTCGGATTCTGAATATGCATAATGGGAAGGTCTGGGTCGAATCGGTTCCCGGCCAAGGCAGCAAATTCTTCGTGGCTCTGCCGGATAAGGAGGAGGTATGACAGTTGAAACAGACGCCCAACCGCAGCGGCCGCTGTCGGTTCGGCAGGACATCGGCATTGTGATTGCCGAGGATGATCCCGGCCATTATGTTTTGGCCCGGAACTGCCTCCGCAGCGCCGGGATTACCAATGAAATCCTCTGGTTTGAGGACGGGCAGGCGGTGCTGGATTTCTTTTCGAAACTAGATCGCAAAGGAGGCCGATATATCCTGCTGCTGGATATCCGGATGCCCAAAGTCGATGGGATGAAGGTGCTGGAGACAATCAAAAAAGATCCCGTCCTTCGAGACATCCCGGTTATTATGCTGACTACCAGCGAAGATCAGGAACTGGCCAAACACTGTTATGACCTTGGCTGCGAAGCCCATATCATCAAACCCCCCGGCAAAGTCCTGCTCAAGGCCATTGAACGGCTCAGCCAGACGATTTAACCGTTCTGACGTCCAGCATCACGCGGAACAGCGCCCCGGAGGGCTGCACAGCCGCTACTTCAACATTTCCGCAGTGGGCTTGGGCATACTGTCTGACTAAAGCCAGCCCAAGACCGGTTCCGGCAGTCTGGCGGGTAGATTCATCCTCACAGCGGTAGAAAGCATCGAAAATTTTTTTCTGCTGGCTGCGGGGGACGCCGGGGCCGCGGTCCTCGACTTCTATAAAAATCCGATCCCGGACCTGCCGGCTGCGCAGAAAGATGTGCTTATCTTCCGCTGTGCGGGCATATTTAACGGCATTATCCAGCAGATTGACAACTATCTGCATCACAGCGTCGCGGTCAAACATAAAGGGAGCAATCTCATCCAGCTGTTCAACCAGCACAAAGCCGGCCTGCTCGATGCACGGGCGCATCATCTGGGCGGCCTGACGGATTGGATCATTGACATCACCGACTGCAAAATGATATTGTTTTTTATTTCGCTGAATCCGCGAAAAATCCAGCACGTTTTCAATAAGCCGGCTAAGCCGTTCGCTTTCCTGCCGCATTGCTGTATAATACTGGCGGCGTTTGTCGTCTGTTTTAATCCAGTTATTTTCAAGCATTTCGGTGTACATTCGAATGCTGGTCAGCGGTGTCCGCAGCTCATGCGACACAGCAGAAATAAAATCGTCTTTTTTGCGGGACAGATGAGCCTGCTGACGCATATTCGTCCATAAGGCGGCCATCGCTGCTGCAACAGCCAGCCATACAACTGCTAAAATCGCCCAAAACCAGCCGGCTAGCCGCCGGGCCTGCATCTGAATCCAGTCGGGCTGCTGTTCCAGCAGGTTCAGCACCACCTCCCCAAAACCGAAATCCAATATGGCTGAATGAGCCGCATCAGGCCGCTCCTGACGGGAGATTTCATAGTCCATTCCCCGCCGCAGAAGCCGTGCAACGGCGTCAGACACCCGGCGGAGCAGTTCCGCTTCATTAAGCTGAAAACCCTGAATCCAGTGGCGGTCTTCAATTTGAACATGCCGCAGCAGAAATATTTGGCCGGCAAATATCCCATTGCGGCCGGCAGGTTCCGGCACGGTAATCGGCACAAACGGCTCTATGCGCACCTGAACAGTCTCCATCTGCTCGGCAGCAGATTGGGTTGTCTGGAAATCCATCGGGCGCTGCCGCAGGTCTTGAGATTGCTGCCGGCTGAATGCATTTGCTGGCATCGATGCCCCTGCTGTCTGGGACTGCGGAAGTGAAGGCGGGATTGCCTCTTGCGGCACCTGTCTCTGGGATTCGGCCGCAGCAGGTCTGCGAGTTTGGGAATGCGGCTGCTGCTCGGCTTCATCCAATAGAGGTGCGCTGCCGAATACAGGGGCTTGGCCCATTAGAACCTGTGTGTTGTCCACATTCATTTCATAGGCCGCTCGACTCTGGCGAATAACCTGTGTTTTCTGATGGATATCCTCAAGCGGTGATACGGCATAGACACCTCGCCTCATATCCGGTTCTTTAACAGCAGATGCTTTTTGCTCAGCTGGAACGGGAGATTTTACGGCCGGCATGTCTTTTTTTGTTGGGGCAGTTTCACTGCGGTCGGGCGATGGTGTCATTGCTACACTGCCGATTCGTTCGGCTGCCAGTTTTCCATATGCTCCATTCGCTCCGGATGGAGCCGACGGATCAATGCGATAGGGCTGCAGATTCAGGCCCAACCGCAGAGAAGGGAGCAGATGATTCCGGATATTCTGAAAATAAGCTGCCGCCTGCGGCATAAGAACCTCCTGCCCCGGCGGACTGTAGGGAGTGATAATCTGACCGGCAGAATCCAGCTGGAAATAGCCGACAGCCAAATTGTTTGTAAACAGGTCTGCCAGCGGACTTCTAACCAGAGCAGCGGCCTGATTAAACGACTCCGGAACATAAGCATACTGGTAATCTGTCCACGGCCGGCCCTGTTCGGCCTGTAAAAAAGCGTCCAGCTGCTGCTTGATTTCGTAACGAACCTGTTCGGCAACCGCAATGAACTCCTGCCGGCGTTCGGCGGCAAGCCCTTTTTTGTACATTCCCAGCGACGACAGACCCAAGCCGCTGAGAATCAGCAGCCCCATCCCGACAACCAGACAAATTATACCGAAACGCTTCAACATCAAAAATCTTGTCCAATCCTTATGCTGCCGTCTCTTTTACTATCTGCAAGAGACAACTTCGAACATCTCAAAACAGCCGGTTTGTCCGTTCAGAATCTTTTATTGTTCGCATTCATATTTATAACCGATGCCTCGGACAGTCTGGATAAGGTCCTCATGAGCCCCGGCATCTTTGAGCAGTTCCCTCAGACGGGCAATATGCATATCAATCGTACGGGTTTCAATGCCGTCGAGTGATTCATGCCAGACCTTTTCATACAATTCCCGGCGGCTGACAATGCGGTTTGGACAGGCGGCAAACACCACCAGCATCTGGGCTTGCCGGGGACTGATGGGCGTCCTGCGGCCGCCGGCGATTAGACAAAGCGCCTGCGTATCCACCGTAAAAGGCCCAAAGGCAAACGTCTGCCCGACCGAGCGGGCAGGATCGGTCCGGCGAAGCACCGCCCGGATGCGTGCCAGCAGCTCTTCGAGCGAGAAGGGCTTAGTAATGTAATCATCGGCTCCCATATCGAGTCCGGCGATGCGCTCGTGCTCCTGTCCTTTGGCGGTCAGCATAATAACCGGGGCTGTCAGACCCTGCTGGCGCCATTTGCGGCAAAGCTGTTCGCCGCTGATATGCGGCAGCATCAGATCCAGCAAAATCAGGTCAAAGTGCTTATCATCTGCCAGCCGCTCCGCTTCCAGACCGTCAGCCGCTGCGGTGACTTCAAATCCGTGAAACTCCAAAAAGTCCCGAAGCCCATCCCGTATCTTCGGCTCATCCTCTACAATCAGAATGTGCTGATGCGTTTTCATCATCTATTACATTATAGGCAAGAAAAGCTCTATGCAACTGTAACTTTTTTGTAAAACCAAAAGGATCCTATTTTACAGACCTTTTACACCTTCTTTTCCCATTCTGCCGTATTATTAATCATAGAACGCTAACTGATTTTTAAGGAGAAAAAAAATGAATAAGCACATTCGTCTTGTCCTGACCCTGCGGATTTTGGTACTGATTGAATTGTCCGGGGCTGTATTATATGCTGTCCCGGAACAGCCGGCCAAAAAGATTTACGGCAAACTGCCTGTCAAGGAAGTTACCATCTTCAAAGATGGACACGCCTACATTTTGCATGAAGGCAAAATGAAAACGGACAGTCAGGGCAATATCCCGCTGGATTCGCTGCCCAATCCGGTGATGGGTACTTTCTGGGCTTACAGCGCCGAGCCCAAAGCGGTGCTGACCAGTGTGGTTTCCAGCCGAGAGGAACTGGATGCAGAATGTACAGCTTTGACGCTGGAAGACCTGCTCAAGGGCAACCTTAGCAAAAACACCCTTATCAAGGAGATCACCAGCAATGCACCTTGGCAAGGAACGGTACTGCGAATACTGGAAGAAAAAGCCTTTCCCCCTTCGTCTCAAATTGACCCAGCCTTAAATGCTTATTCTTATCAGCCCCCGCAATCCCAATCCCGAGAAAAAATCGTCCTCCTGAAAGCCGCCGATGGCATTCGGGCGATTCCTATCAGTCAGATTCAATCCATTACGTTTCTGGATAATCCCAGCGACACCGTCAGCCGGAAAGAAATAAAAGAAACGATGACGTTGCATCTTAACTGGAACGGACGAGCACCTGCGGCTGAAGCGGCCGTCGGCATGGCTTATGTCCAGCGCGGCATCCGTTGGATTCCCAATTATCGGGTAGAAATTGACGGGAAAGGACATGCTGTCTTGAAGTTGCAGGCAACACTGATAAACGAACTTGCTGATTTGAACGATGTAACGGCACATTTGGTTATTGGAGTGCCCAATTTTGCATTCAAAGATACACCAGATCCGATTTCATTTCAGGAAACCGCTGCCCGATTGTCCAGTCATTTTCGTCCGGATGCCAGTACGGCCTATGCCCTTTCCAATGCCATAATGAGCCAAATGCGGTCTTCTGCTGCTGAACGACGTGCAACACCTGCACCCGGCGACGGGGCGACAGATCTAGGGCAGGAATTTGAGGGAAAAACAGAAGATTTGTATGTGTTTTCGCTCGAACACCTCACTTTGCGCAAGGGACAGCGGATGGTGTTGCCTGTTGCCGAATTGACATTGAATTACGAAGATATTTACACCGTTGATATCGCTTATGCCCCGCCTCTGGAAATGCGCCGCAACTTCAGCAGCGACCAGCAATTGCAGCTTGCCCGGTTATTCCACAAACCCAATGCCGTCCATAAAATCCGGCTGGACAACACCTCTGAGTACCCCCTTACTATAGCTCCGGCGGCGATCCTCAAAGACGGCCGGATGCTTGCTCAGGGGATGACGACCTACACAGCTGTCGGCAACAAGGGCGACCTCGAACTGACCACCGCGGTCAATATCGGAGTCAAAAAGTCCGATGAGCAAACCAATATGATCCCTAACGCCGTCAACTGGAATGGCAATAACTATTCGAAAATCGAGATGAAGGGAACTATCGAACTAACCAACTTCAGCGACCGCTCAATCAAGCTTCAGGTCAGGCGTTCCGTGCTGGGCAATATGGACTGCGCTGATACAGAGGGAATTATCAAACAGCTGGGCAACGGCTATGACGGCCTTGTCTTCGAAGAAGGGCTGCCTTTCTGGTGGAGCTGGTGCAGCTGGCCGTGGTGGTGGTACCGGTTCAATACCGTCGGAACAGCTGAATGGACAGTCGAATTATCTCCAAAGGAATCTAAAACCCTAACCTGCGCTTGGCATTATTTCTGGGGATAAAGCCGGCTGCCAGACCGGCAACCGTGTGCGCGTTTACGGTTGGGGCAGAGTAGAGGCCCTGAAAAACAAAAAACAGACACCGTTATTTTAAGGAGAAAAAAAATGAAAACAAAACTTTTTATAGGGGTATTAATGGTCCTGATGACAAGCCCTCTTTTTGCTGAGCCGCAGTTGGCCGAAAGCCGCATCAGCAGCGTCATTGTGTATCACGGACAGGCGCTGGTAACCCGCACTATTCAATTAGACCACCCCGGCGGGGATTTGGAGCTGCTGGTTGAGAACCTGCCCGAGCGTATTCTGCCTGAAACCCTTTATGCGCAGGCCTCCGACGGCATTCAGGTTCTGTCAGTCCGCTATCGCATCAAAGAGATTGAAAAAGACAACAGTAAAGAGGTTAAAGAACTGGAAGATCAGATTTATACTTTAGAACGTCAGCTGCGCGACACGGTGCGCAGTATGGACAACGCCAACGATCGACTCGACCGCTACCGTGAGCAGTGGAAATTCATTACCGACACCTCAAAAGTCGAGATGACCCACGGCGTCCTGAACGCTCCGACCATTATTGACCTAAATGTGTTTATGGCGTCTAAAAACAGTGAAATTCACAAGGAACTGGTCATTCTGGAAAATCAAAAGCTGGATTTGGAAAAGCAATTGGCGGCAGTCCGCGAAAAAAAAGACAAACTGGTCACCGAATATAAACGACAGATTCGACAGGCACTTGTTTATGTGCATGTGCCAGCGGTCGGCGCTGCCGATATTGTGCAGCTCAGTTACTTAGTCGACAGTGCCGACTGGTCGCCGCAGTATAACCTCAAGGCCAATCCGGCTCATCAAAATGTGCACATCGATTACAATGCCGTAGTCCATCAAAGCAGCGGCGAAGACTGGATTGGTACTGAATTGGCGTTAAGCACCGCCGCACCGGC
Source organism: Phycisphaerae bacterium (assembly GCA_018052735.1). Classification (GTDB taxonomy): domain Bacteria; phylum Planctomycetota; class Phycisphaerae; order Sedimentisphaerales; family Anaerohalosphaeraceae; genus 4572-13. The sequence goes on from JAGPMT010000041.1 coordinate 11,951, forward strand.
GCTGGTTGCCGCCCCGCCGGTCTTAAATCCGATGCAGATTACCCTGACCGGCGCTGGGGCAGATAAACGCGGATTGCCGGCTCCTTCAGCTGTACCCCAGCCAGCTGTATCCCAGCGCGTTGAACCACTCTTGGGAGAACCATTCCAGCAGCCGACCCAGCAGCAGGAATCCGCCTATTCGTATGGGGACCAGACCGAGCGTTTTGCTCAATTGGCCCAGTCCCGGCGGGCGTCTATCGCCAGAGGCATCAAGGCCAGTGCGGAATTGAACCAGATTGCTATTTACAATCAGATGATTGAATTCGAGGCCGACAAGCGGCTTCTTCAGCAGATCAAAGAAAGAACTGTTGCCCTACAGCGGGCTGAGGGAGTCAGTGTGATCTATAAGCTGCCCGGCAAGCTGACCTTGCCCAGCAAATCCGACCAACAGCTTGTTACCATCGCGGCCATCGATTGTCCGGCTGTGTTCACTTTCGCAGCAGCTCCTCTGCTGACCGATTATGTATATCTGATTGCCGACATTACCAACACCAGCAACACCATCCTTCTGCCGGGAGCCGGCGATATATTCCGAGACGGCGAATTTGTCGGCAAAGCGGATATCAAACTAGTGACCATCGGACAAACTTTTACCGCCGGCTTCGGCGTGGATTCTCAGATTCAGGTAGCCCGTGAATTTAAGGATAAAAAGATTGAAACTCTCTGGGGCAACCGTGTAGATCAGCAGGAGTACCGCATCGAAATCAGCAATTACAAAAATGAGCCGGTCGCTTGCCGTCTGTTGGATCGTCTGCCATGGACAGAAAATCCGGCCTTGCTTATCGAGCTGACAGCCGTATCACACCCCTTGAGTCAGGACGCCGACTATTTGCGAACCCAGAAGGATAAGGGCATCCTGCGATGGGATCTGACACTGGAACCCGAAACCAGCGGCAAAAACGCTACTGTCATCAATTACACCTTTACAATGAAATACGACAACGATATGGTCATCCGTCCGATGCAATAGCTATTTATTACAGCCAAGGGCGTTTTAAAATCAAAGCGGCATCCCATTTGCGCAAGCACATAAGGGATGCCGCTTTTTTTGAAAAGACAAACAGGGCAGATACATATAGGGAAATCCCGCTCCCTTACCGTTTGGCATCGCCTGAAGCGTTTTGCTTGTCTGCCATCTTGCCCAAATACTCGGGAAGCTCGACACCGGCCATGGAGGCAATTTCCTGCAGCGGCGGCAGGGATTTTATCATGCTGGACAGAAAATTGGCCGTCGAAGAACCTTTGTCTGAGCCGCTGTCCCAAACGGTAATTTTGTCAATCTTGAGGTTCTTGATGGCCTCCACCTGACGGGCGACAATATCTTCAATCTTTTCAATCATCAACAATGTCGAAGCGGCTTTGGCGTCACCATTGCAGCTCTTGACCAGCGACTCATAGCCGGCGGCCTTGCTTTCGAGCACCTGCCGGATACCCTTTGCCTCGGCCTCGTATTTGGCCTGAATGGCATCGGCCTGCCCGCGGGCTTCGCGGCGGTAGCGTTCGGCCAGCGCCTCGGCTTCAATCTCCACCTTGCGTTTGTCGATTTCCTGACGGACAATAACTTCGGCGTTAAGCCGCTGCTGCTCGGCAAGATACTGCGCTTTCTGGATTTCCACTTCTGCCTGCCGGCGGGCTACCTCACCTTTCTGCAGTGCTTCCGCACGCTTGATCGCAAGCTGTGCTTCGACCTCCGCAATATCTGCTTTGGCTTTGTTTTCTCCGGTTACAGCCAGCGCTTCCTGTCCCTGAACATAAATGCGCTTGTCGGCTTCCGCCTTCTTTTGGCCTTTATCGGCAGCAGCAATATTTTCAGCAATGCGGATTGCTTTCTCCCTGTCGGCCTCGGCCTTTTTCTGGCCTTTTTCAGACTCGGCAAAGTTTTCTGCCACACGGATGGTTTGTTCACGGACGGCCTGTGCTTTGCCGATAGCGCCGAATTTCTCCTGTTCTGCCACATCTACCTTGGCGGTATTGATGGCTTCAGCAGCGGCTTTCTTGCCAATACTTTCAATATAATTGGAGCTGTCGGTGATGTCGGTAATGTTGACGTTAATCAGAAACAACCCGATTTTATTCAATTCCGGCTCAACATTTTTGCGGATGGCTTCGAGAAAACTTTCGCGGTCCTGGTTAATCTGCTCAATCGTCAGTGAAGCGACGGTCAGACGAAGCTGCCCAAAAATGATTTCTTTGGCCATTTCCTCAATCTGATGCGGATTCAGCCGCAGCAGACGCTCAGCAGCATTGTTCATAATCCCCGGCTCGGTGCTGATACCGACGGTAAACGTGCTGGGCACATTGATGCGGATATTCTGCAGACTCAGGGCATTTTCCGGCCGAAACGCCAATCACACGAATCGGCTGACCGGTTTTGATGTCCTCGCTGCCTTGTGTAATTGCCTCTAAAACACTAAGCCGATCCTGAAAAGTTACCTAGACCTTGCCGCTTTTGCCGGGACGAATAGTCAGATAAACCGTCCCCTCCTGTCCAACGGCGTTTTGCAGATCCATGGTGCCGCTAGATTGCAGCGAACCGGCCAATTGAAATATCTTTTTCATTACCCAGACAGTGGCGGCACCGGCGGCAGCACCGCATAAAATCGGAATCCAGGCAGCATAATTGCCCTGCCGAAGTACCGCCCAGCCAACCAAACCAAACATCATGAAAAAGGCAGTTATCCCCTGCAAAGACAAGGTCTTAAAGCTCAGATCGCTGTCGTGCAGGCCGCTATGAAAATCGCCGCCTTGGCCGGGAGATTCCATTGCGCCTGTATCGATATGGCCGGCATCTGCCGAGTCTAAACCTTCACTGCCCATTCCGATAAACATCAAAATCAGGCGGATGACAAACAAAATCAGTCCGAAAACCGCACAGCAGGCAAAAAGGAGTTCCAAGCCACTTATATATTGAGCAAAGCAAGCATCGATTTACCCGTCCATTTCTTGCGGTATTATAGCAAATATATCCACAACCGAATCTGCTATTATCCCCATTTGCTATTTATAAAACGCCTGCTGGCCGAGGATGCTGCATAAAAAAATCATTCCGCCGGCTGCAAATGGCAATTCAGGGAGCAGCACATTCCGCAGCGGCTGTCTTCCTCCTGAAGTCAGCAACCGCTGGTTAAAATCCGCAGCCATCAGGTCTTGCGTATATCGCCTAAGCGAACAACCGCATAGACCAATACGCCAAACAGACCGGCAAGCAGAGCAATAACAATCCAGACTCCTGAACCGGCTCCGCGAGTACGAATATCCTGAAAAACCCAGACTGCTGAAAGGATGTGTACAACAGCACAGCAGACCATCATTGCACACCAGAAAGGCCGGTGTCCCCTCGGCCCGCGCTGGGGCTTAATAGCCTTGACAGGCGGCACAACAGCTTTTGGCCCGGGAATCGGTTCTGCCTGAGATTCCAGTCTTTTGATCAGATGATTGAGCTGCTGTTCCAGCCGGTCTAAACGTTCCTGCTGCTGACGCTGGACAGCCCCGAGTCGTTCGGCGGCTGCCGGCCGCAGCACTTCTTGTCTCTGCGGGCGGGGACTGTCCGGCGAAGGGCGGGATGGCTGGTCATCTGCCAAAACAAAGGAAGCCGTTAAGATAACTGATGCGATAAATAGCCACTTTTTCATATGCCGTCTCCTAAATTAAACAGCCATAGAACAAGATGATTTTTATATTAATCCCATCTTTTCTTAAACGCAAGCCGAAAACAAACGTTTAATTTTTTGAAAAATCCGGTACAATGCCAATCACAATAATTTTTATTGACGGCTAAGACCGAGCGCTTATGATGGGGATTTGTACGAAATAAAAAGTATCGGGAAGGCTTATGGCAATAATGCAGGACAACCTGAATTGCCTGAAAAATCTGCTGCGGCTGATGTGCTGTGACGGAAAGATAGAGCCGCAGGAAAAAGCATTTCTAGCCCGAGCTGCCCAAGAGCTGGCAGTACCAGTCAAGAACTGGCGGATCCTGCTGCAGACAGTCCTCGAAGATCCGGTCGGCTGCTGGCCTGTGGATGACCATACCAAAGCTGCCGCTGCGCTGAAAGCGATGATTGTTATGGCCAAGGCCGACGGCCGGGTCGATGAGGTCGAAAAGCAGTTTGTCCTCCAGTTTGCCAAAGCCGCCGGTATCCGCAAGGAGGAATGGAAGCGGCTGCTGTCGGAAATTGATGTTGCAAATCTGTTTGCTCCGTTTCAGTCTCCGGCAAAAACACTGATGATCCTCAAAGAGGATTTTGACAACTTGGATGCATTCTTGAAAACCGCCTGCGACAGCGGGTTGACTGTTCAGACGGCAGATGTGCAGGGTTTTCTCAAGGCACCCGCCGAAAACGATACTATTATCTGTTTTCATGCCTCGCCTGATAAAGACATCACGCTGACCCGTGCTGTCATGCTGCTGGAAAAAACCGCTCCGGTCTTGCCGGTATGTATCCTGACCCGCTTTCAGGGGCATCAGGTTAAATATCTGCACGAAGCCGGTGTGAAAACCTGCATTATCGAGCCGGTCTATCCCAAAGACCTTTATGGAATACTCTGCGCTTAATCCAGCCGGCGGCGTTCTGCCTTATGCGGCGGCAGTTCAAGCGTTCGGGAAGCAACAGCGCCGGTGCCTTCAATAATGATAGTCTGCGGCGCAAGTTTTACAATTGCCCATGCGCCGTCTGTATCAGCCGAATCAACCATCGCCTCAAGAGTAATATAATGAATCCCGTTATGCAGTGTGTATCCGCCGCTGTGGCGATGCCCAGAGAAATACGCCCTCACGCAGCAATGCTTTTCAAACACCGATACCACCTGTTCGGCATTCCAGGCAATATGCTTTTCGTCCGACGGCATCAGGGGCAGGTGTCCGAATACAATCACGGGCATGCCCTGCCTGTCGGCATCTGTCAGTTGGGCATCCAGCCAGACAAGCTGTTGGCTGCCAAGACCGCCGTTGTAAGTCTGTGCATTGGCTGCGCCGGCAGCTTGGAGCTGAATAAGCATATCCAGCGACTGCTGATAACGCAGGCTGGATTTCTCCCAGCCGCCCTCTATAGCCAAATCCTGCGTATCCAGCACCACAAAACGCCAGCCCTGTACGTCAAAGGCATACCATGCCTGCTCCAGACCCAGCAGACGCATTGTGCTGCTGCGCGGAAGACCTGAAAAATCATGATTGCCCAGCAGATGATAATGCGGCATTGCCAGAGCATCATAGACCGAAACCGCTTCGCGCATATCTTCTTGGGCATTTTCCCCGCCGTCAATCAGGTCGCCTAACTGAATCACAAACGCCGGCGACCGGCGATTGAATTCCTCGACACAGCGTTTGAGAGCATCCAGCGAACGTGCATAATGCCGTCCCATTGCTGGCGGTTTCTGGGCATACTGCACATCGGCTGCAACACCAAATTGAAGTGCGGCCGGAGTCCGGTTGGAACAAACTTTACACCCGCCGACAGCCATTGGCAAAATACTTAACATTCCTGAAAGAACCGCATGCGGCAGAATATTCATTTACTGTGTCCGGTTCAGCAGCTCCCTTGCCAGCTGCCGCAG
>JAGPMT010000042.1 GCA_018052735.1 Phycisphaerae bacterium
GACTCTTGACGCCCTTGCCGCCACGGTTCAGGACATGGGTGTAAATCATTGTGGTCTTCACGTCCTTGTGACCGAGAAGTTCCTGCACGGTCCTGATGTCGTATCCGCTTTCCAAGAGCTGCGTGGCCAACGAATGTCGAAAGGTGTGGCATGTGGCGCGCTTGGCCAAACCTGTCTTTCTCACCGGGTTGTTCACCGCCTTCTGGATGATCGATTTGTGAACGTGATGCCGTCCTTCTTCTCCGGTTCTTTCGTTCTTCCAGCGGTTTTCCTGCGGAAAGACCCATTGCCAGCGCCATTCCCTTGGGGCGTTCGGATATTTCCGGTCCACGGCGTCCGGAAGCAACACACGGCCCCATGCCTGCGTGAAGCATCCATGCTCATGCGGTATGTCCGACACCCAAAGTACTTTCTCGTATTCGGCGATGTCGCGGATCAGCTTTGTGCGCAAATTTGCCAGACGGAGCAGATAATCCATCAAACGAATGGCTTTTTCATTTATGCCCTGAAAATTCGACGAGTTCATTCCGTTACTCCGGAGGACATCTTAGTCGCTGATCTTTGACTTTTCATCCACTGGTCGATTTCATCCCGGTCGAACCGCCATTGGTTGCCGACCTTGGAAGCCGGGATGTCCCCATCTTGGGCCATGCGGTAAAGCTTGGTGCGGCCCATCTTCAGATATTCGGCCAGTTCCTCTATGGTCAACCACTTTGTTCGGTCCATCTGAATCCTCTGCTCATGCTCGCATCCTCGTCACGAAACGATAATGAATGATAACGCACGGCACAGTCGGTGTCAAATCAAAAAGTCGGGCCGCGTTGGGATGGCCAAGGAACATCGTATCCCCCTCAAGAGGATTCGTTGCATGACAGATAGGACCTATCGAGAAGTAAAGACTTTATGGACCAGGGCTGGGGGGACCCCCAGCCGGCGGCCTTGCGGCTCCACAATAACGCCTATCAAAACCTGAACTTGAAAAACACAGACCCTCTCGGCATTCTGGTTGGCTTGCAACACAATCAGATTCCGAAAGGGTCCTATGAAATCGAAACCGTATGATTACTATGAACAGATTGTACGTATGAAGCACAACGCTGACAAGTTTGAATTACGCCTGCGTCTGGTCCGATTCGCCCAGCAGCACGGCGTCAAGCCCGCCGCCCGGGCGTTTTGGGACCGTCCCCAAAACTGTCCGCAAGTGGCTGGACCGCTACCGGCAGGAACGTCTGGCCGGCCCGGAGGAACAGCTGCCATTGATACAGCGCGACAAAACAGAACAACAGCTGTTAAGACGCTCCACAACAGCCGCTGTGAGGTCCTGCTGCATCGCCGGCATTTACCGTCTGCTGTCCTCATTTTTGATCTGTTTTTTCTCCAATACAAAAATCCGGCTGTTCGTATCGCCGTACGCCAGCCATGGCAAACCGATATGCATCAGTGTCTGACCGCTGACAGAACAGTCCCCGAAGTCCGATACCGCATAAACGGCATGTTCATCCAGACCTTTGAGCCGGACATTTTGATACCCCTTTGTCGCCGGCGTACTGAGCTTTATCGTATCCCACATATTATACATGAACACCACCGATTTTGTCTTGTCGGCGGATACATACTGCAAGGCGCAACGCTGTGTTTGGAAGGGGGATTCCAGCCGGTATAACGTGCCGTTCTGCACAACGTCCCGTATGTGCTTATACTGTGCAATCTTCTTCTTTGCCGTTTCCACATCCTGCCGGCTCCATTTGGTAATATCCGAGCCGATGCCCAGAACCCCGGCCATCGCCACATCAAACCGGTATTCCAGCGGCGGTGCGGCCCTGTGCCAATCGACATCCGTCACCCAGCTGGCCATCGTATTGGCGGGAAATGCATGCAAATAACCGTACTGCATCATCACCCTGTCGGAAGGATTGGTATTGTCGCTGGGCCATGCCTGATCCATCCGGCTAAGCATCGCCAGATTGATGCGTCCGCCGCCGCCGGAGCAGGTTTCAAACAGCACGTCGGGATGGCTGGCCTGCAGGGCGTCAATCAGTTTAAAAAGGTTGTCGATATATCGGAGACGGACCTCCCGCTGCACATCAGCCGGCGCATCCGGCCAGCCGGCTTCCGAAAGTGCCCGGTTCCGGTCCCACTTGATAAAGGCGATTTTGTTTTCGGAAAGCAGTTTGTTGAATTGTGCAAAGAGGTAATCACAGACATCCTGCCGGGCCAGATTCAGCATCAGCTGATTGCGATGCTCGTGCGATACCCTGTTTGGATAATGCAGCACCCAATCCGGATGTGCCCGGTACAGGTCGCTGTCTTTGTTGGCCATCTCCGGCTCAATCCAGATTCCAAACTCCATTCCCATTTGATTCACTTTTTCGATAAATGCTTTCAGTCCATTCGGGAATTTGTTTTTATCTACTTCCCAGTCGCCCAGTCCGGCCTTGTCGCTGATGCGTCCTTTGAACCAGCCGTCATCGATAACAAACAATTCCACCCCGATGTCTTTGGCGCGCTCGACCAGTTTGAGCTGCTGGTCCTCCTGAACGTCAAACTCCGTCGCAAACCAGCTGTTGTACAGCACGGGGCGGATTTTATTTCGCGTCTCTTTGCGAATCACATCATTTCGGATATAGTCATGCAGCCGCTGCGAGGCGCCGTTTAATCCATTGGGGCTGAATCCGAAAATCATTTTGGGCGTTTGAAAAGTGTCCTGCGGCTTCAGGGTTAGGGCAGTATCCCAGAAGTTGATGCCGCCGATAATCTGCAGATTGCCCGAACTGCTTTTATCAAAATCCATCCGCCAGTTGCCGGCATATGCCGCTTGGCCGAACCAGACCGGCCCGCTGTGTTCATCCGTCCGGCCCTCCGGCATTACCGCAAACCAAGGGCTTGTCCATGAGAAGAAATCGCGCACCTGAAGGGTCTTGACGCCGGGCGTCAGGCGGGTTTTGTGCATCATAAATTCATTGGACCACTGGCCTGAAAAATGAAGCAGTTCATATTCATCCGGCTCCAGCCAGACAGACCCGGATTGGGCGTTTTCAAGTAGAACTGCTTTATCGGATTGATTTTTCACAGACAGCCATTTTTCCAGAATATCCTTATCAGGAATAACCCGAATGAACGAAGACACTTCCAGTTGATAGAATTTATCGGCCATATCGATTCGCAGGCAAGGATACCCGCCGATTTCAACAATCTCGTGCGATTGATACACCAGTTCGCAATCGCGCGTGTGGTCGGCATAGACAACCTCCAGTCCCGGCGTCTGCTCGACAAATCCGCCCCGGTAAGGCACTTCCCGGATTTTGCTGCCGATAATCGGATCAACTTGCAGCGGCAAATCCCGGATTTCCCTTATCTGACCTTTGGGGCCGTAATACACAGGAACCACAATGCCGTCATCGGCAACCCCAAGCTCATAGACCGAGACGGCGGTTTCAATCCGCCACACCAAAGGCGACCGTGAAAGGGTAATGACCTCGCCGGCCGGCTTCGAATAGCTCTTTTCAATCGGCATAAAACACGCCGCCGCAGCAAAAACCCCCGCAATTGTTATCTTCATATGATGTTCTTTCATTCACGTAATCCTTTATCCTGCTGCCCTATACTATAACACTTCATCGGCTTGAAATGTCCCTTCAATCACAATTATTTCATCCAGCGGATCAAGCGTTTTGGGCAAACGTAAAAATCCGGCATCGTTTCCTTGACGAAAAGGCAAGGATTGGTCTGGATAGCCGAAGCGGACGGCAGAAGAAATCATAACACCCGGAAGCCGTATTTCACTGCCGGCCGATGTATCCTGCAGGACATGCACAAAAATCCGATTGCCGCTGCGGGTTGTCACAAAGGCAGGCTGATCGCTGTTATCAATAACCGGACCGCCGCGAGTTCCATAAATCGCTTCGGCGTGATGCGACAGCCAGCGGCCGACTTCTCTGATCCGGTCCGCCTGTTTCGGGTCAAACGTGCCGTCCGGCGAAGGGCCTATGTTCATCAAAATATTGCTGTTTCGGGAGGCATTTATGACAATCCGCTCAATAAACCATTTTACGGAAGGCACACGGTCATTCGGCCGCCACGCCCACTGGTAGCCGACATGCTGGCAAGACTCCTGCACCGTCCCGGGACTATAACGCGCATCCTCATTCTCCGGCGTCCGATAGTCCGGCTCGAAACCGTGCCGGTCATTAAGCAGAATTCCCGGCTGATTGCGGCGCACCATTTCCAGCGTATCCTGACGAATCCACAAGGCAGGCCAGCCGTGCTCTTTTACGTGAGACGGCTTGATAGCATCAAGCCACAGAATGTCAATTTTTCCGTACTGCGTGGTCAACTCCTGCAGCTGCCGATGCATAAAATCCTGATAGGTCTCGGCCGCGGCCTGACGCTGGGCCTGCGAAACGGTTTCCCCTGCGTTATTTTTCCCCGTCAAGGCAATCCGGTAATCCTCCCGAATCCAGTCCGGCTGAGAGTAATAAATGCCGAATCCCAATCCTTCCGCATGAACGGCATCCGCCAGCTGGCCAATGATGTCCGCTGCCCGGTTGATTTGCTCGTCCGTCCAGCCGGGATGCTGCGAAGCCATCCATTTTCGGTAAGCACCCTGCGGATGCGTAATCTTGAAATCCGACTGCTGCGTATCAAACATACTGAAGCTGTCGTGGTGGCGTGCCGTGATTACAATATACCGCATCCCTGCTTCTTGGGCCAGTTGTACCCATGCGGCAGGATTGTACTGCGTCGGATTAAATGTCTTGTAGGAATTGTCGTAAATGTCCGGCGGAATCGGCCCCCCGCCGCACCACGGGTCCGGCGGCAGCCCCCCGCGCGACCAGCTTAAATCGGAATAATCGTATGCCCCGCCGTGAATAACCGAAGGCCCCCAGTGAATAAACATCCCGTACCGCTGATTCTGGAACCACTCCAGACGTGGTCGGTTAACTGTGCCTTGAAGAGCCGCCTTATCCGGTGTTTCGGGTTCCGCAGCATCAATCCCTCTTTGCAAATAAGCTGCCAGCCCTGCGCTGGCCGCCGCTGTGATAAAATCCCTTCGGCTGATTCCGATTCTATGCTTGTTCACTCAACGCAATCCTTTCACCGCTTCCCCGCCGAAAAATGCAGCCGGGGACGGTTCCCCCCAACAAAGCTGATTACTGTTGGCCTGTATATCCTACTCTTCCCCATACGGCCGTTTGAATCCGCACCAAATCCGGGTTGCCTTCCTGAATGGATTCGGGGTAATTTCGAGCGTCCGGCGTATTCAGTTCATAACATTTCTTGGATAACTCAATCGTCCGCGCATCCGCCCACGCCCAGAATTCCGAATGGCCGTCGGCAAAGGAAAATACGTTTCCGCCGGCCCCGTGCCGGATAGGGGTCGTATTCCACCACTGTGGCCGGTTGTTGTAAACCATCCAGCAGGCATCCCAGTCGCGAATAAAATCATCCAGAAACACAATCCGGCTGCCGGTATTCTGGATTTCTCCTATTCTCTTTATGGTTTTACCGCCGTAGCTTGTCGGGTCGAGACTGCCGTTCATTGCCTGTGTTATACTGTAGGTTCGCAGCTCATTTTCCTTGGCAACAGGGCACCGAAAAATTTCTGCCGTATTCAAGTAGGGATATAATACTCCCTTTTCAATCGCCTCTATCTGAAGCTGGGCCGGGGCCTCTTCGGGATTGTAAGGATACCCTTCCACCATGCAAATCCACCCGTCATACGTTGTATAGCCCTTGGGCAAGTGACCATTGTTTTCCTGAATGTACATCAGCCAGCCGGCGGTCAAACTTTTGGCATTAAACAGGCATAAGGTGCGCTTTCCGGCTTCTTTGGCACGTTTAAGGGCCGGCATGACTACGGTTAACAGCAGGGATATGATTGCAATGACAACAAGCAGCTCGATGAGGGTAAAAGCGGGCCTGTTTTTCTTCTGCTGTACTGACCAATTCATAGCATATCCGCCACAGATTTTATCCATTCTACTCGCTTACCAGAAAACCGTTCTCAATATACCAGCATAAAGGGGTATAAAAAAAAGCCATTTTAAGACACAATTCAAGCCCAAATGCGAACCTGCTAAGCCGGCTAAACTGCGGGATGGTGTTTGCCGTCAGCAGAAAGCGGGACAGCCCCCGCAGAGGGATAAGGGGCTGTGGCGGTAGATGGCGACTCTATCTGTCCGATGCTGCCGATGGGGGCAGACTCCCTATGAGGGAGTTATATGTGAATATATGTAAATACCTGTATCTATGGAAAATTTGGCTAAAAATCCATACTCACAGTCTGTGCCTATGGATAATGAGCTAAAAATCCATAGGCGCAGGTATTTACAGGTCTCAGATGCAATCTCCGCCGCAAGCCGTATGTAAACAACGGCGGCATCAGCCAATCAATAAATAATATATCCTGAATATTCTGTTAGGACGGGTAGGTTGGGCAAAATGTAGGGTGGGCTGTGCCCACGCGGATTAAAACTGGTTTTTGGACCATGCCCACACCGATGACGGACGCATCGCCGATATCAGCCGCATATTAGCGGCAATGGAAGGAGGCTGCCGATGAATTCCCAACAATCCGGACATGTTGCAGATTCTCCTCGGCCTGTTTGCCGAAAATCGGCGGCCCTGTGCAGTTGCAGATGCTGTAATCCCACCTAGATGAACTCGAAAACGATCAGATGCTCGCGGAAAAAAGAAAGGTTGCATCAGTGACAGGCACGGAACCGTCATGAACCTCCAGCCCTATAATCTATCCGTTCAGATGGTATGATTTGCAATATGCTTATGAATCCTCCGGTAGGCCGTCGGCGACATTTTCTTCAGGCGGCGGAAGTAACGGGAAAAGTGGTTTTCACTGATAAAGTCTATATCGTGTGCAATCTGGTTAATCGTCTTGGGCGATTCAATTAACAACTGGCAAATCAATTCGATTCGAGTCCGGTCAATTTCCTCGCTTACAGACTTGCCGACATAATACCTGAACTTTTTCTGGATTGTCCGGATTGTTAAACCGCAGGCATTTGCGACATCACGCACCTGAATTGCCTTCTTGGCATTGTCGGATATATATTTCAATGCCGCACGAACATCCGGATCTTCTACCGCAAAGATATCGGAGGACTGCCGAACCACAACATGAGTGGCTGGGGCTATGATAATGCCGCTGCCTTTATATAAACGCCTGCTCATTAGCCGATCCAAGATTTCAGCCGCCTCAAAGCCTGCCTTAAACGCATCCAAAGCAACACTGGACAGCGGCGGATTCATCAGACTGCATAACAATTCATCATTATCGACTCCCACAATCGCTATATCTTCGGGTATCCGCAAATGGCACGCCTTGCACGCTTCAATGACATTTTGCGCACGGTCGTCCGTACAGGTCATCAGTCCAACGGGCTTGGGCAAACCTATCAGCCATTTCTTCAGCTTTTCCTGATCCTTCAGCCAGTTAATTTTCGTTTCGGATGCCGAAAAAGGAAAAATGTCAACCGTAAATCCGGCCTGGGCAAGCCGGCTCTGGAAACTTTGGCCGCGGCAAACAGACCAGTACTGGCTGGGAATCCCGCAGTAGGCAAAATTCCGAAAACCCCGACCCAAAAAATGTTCGGCTGCCAGCTTTCCGCACACCTCGTGGTCGCCCAGCAAAGTAATGAATCCCGGAATTTCCATGCGGGTGTAGGTGATAAAGATGGCCGGGATTCCAAGATTCATAATTTTATCAATGTCTGAATCCTCACGCATGATAATGCCATCTGGACACCATCGTTTAATCACATCAATCGCTGAGGATTCCTTTTTGGACTGCCGGTAATAGAACGGCGTGCCGGTATAAAAATTCCAAGGGCCGTACAGTTTTGAATAATGCGTAATACCGCTGATTAGACCCCGTCCATATCCCCTGTTTTGCTCAATTGATAAAAATACTTTTCGCATCGATTTCCTTGAAATTCTCTCATACCGATATGACCGTCATTATAACTTACAACCAAGATAATGTACAATTTCCCCATCATGCTTATCCGCCGAAGACAGGAACAATCCTGCCTCACTTAGCCGGCATCGATTCCAATACAAATCCGCCATACGGCGGCACTTGATGTTCCCACCCTGAAACATCTGTTATCCGTTCGACAGAAAATTCCATCAGCGGATTTTCGTTGCCCTCGGTGATTTCAATGCATGCAGGAAATTGTCCCAGAGATTTCAGATCCAGCGTAACCAGCCTCGGTTGAGCAGTCCCATTCAGACCCGCAATAAACCATTTCTGCCCGGCACGACGAGCCAGAACAACCGTCCGTCCCGGCTCGCCCAGCAGGCAAATCGTCTCATCCCAATGTGCCGGGGCATCTTTCAATACCTGTTTAACACCCTCTGGAAAACTGTTGAAGACCTCATCCGAATCGGCATAATGAATAATCCCGGATCCGCCTGTAAGAGCCGCCGCCAATTCATGAGCCGCCGTTGTCTTTCTCGGAAATTTCCGCATGGTCAAAGCCACCGGCGTCACATCCATTGGGGCCAGTACATTCCGGGTAAACGGCAGAATGGTATTCAGTTCAGCGGCCTTTTGCGGATAGCGCTCCTCGAAAAAGTAGCACTCCGTTCCCAGCACCGCCTCAGCTGTCAGCAGATTCGGCCATGTCCGATGCCAGCCGCGAGGAATCGTGCAGCCGTGAAAATTGACAACCAGTTTTCGCTCGGCGGCATCTTTGAGCGTCGCCAGCATGGCCGCGATTGTCTCCTGCCGGTCCGAGCACCAGAAGTCCACTTTTATCCCCCGGATGCCGGCGGCAGCCCACTGGTCCAATTTTTGCCGCCGCTTCCGGGCATCATAAAAATCCACAGCATGCGCCCACAGCAGCGGTTTGACGCCTTTGTCATGGGCATAGCGGCAAACAGCTGCAAGGTCCGTATCCCACCAGCCCGCATCGAATAAGGTATATTCCCAACCGAATCGGGCTGCCAAATCCGTAAAGCGATTGTACCGATCGGCGGTGTCTGGACGTTCAGGATGAGACCACCACGACCATGATGCACGCCCCGGTTCAATCCATGATGCATCTTCAATCTGCGACGGCCCGGCCAAGTCGGTAATCAATGTGGACTGCAGAATATCTTTCGCTTCATCCCCCATAATCATGACGCGCCACGGTGTCGAGCGGGTCAGGACGGGGGCCGGTTTTGCATCCGGATTAAACCTCCCTGCGCCGGTCGCTTCATCGTCAAAAGCAAAGGCGATTCGATACAAACCCTTTAACTTGGCATCCGCATCCAGATGGCAGGCACAATACGAGCCGTCGGTTCCAGACTCTGCAAGCAGCATCCACCCGGCGGCTGAGGGCATTTGGAAAAGCGCCGGCAGACTCCAGCCGCGCGGTTTTTCACGGGAAACCGGCGGCGGATCGCCCGGTTCAACGCGAAAATAGAAATCTTCATAGGCCGGTGTATAACGGCCGGCTGCATGATAGGGCTGGAGCCAGCCGGCCGCCGCAGGAGGAATCCAAAATCCCGTCAGTTCTTCATGGATCAGACGCAACGCATCGCTTTCTTCAAAGCGGCAGCGAAAACCAATCCCCTCATTGCCTGCTGCCAGCTCGATATGCACCAGCGACCCCTTGTCATTTTTTAATGTCAGCGTCCGCCGATTCAGCCGGGTATCAACGGCTAATCGATTCCCCGCAAGAAGCCGGTATGACTCATGCCAAGATTCTTCAGAACCTATCTGGTGCAGTCTCAATCCCTGCTTAAAGTCCTCTCCCTCGCAGCGCAGCCCCATCGGCGAATCCTGAACAAAGATAATTTCCCTGCGATAAACTCGGTAAAACGGCTGTCCGTCCTCATTTAACCAAATCCGAATCGCATTAAGCCCGTCCGGGGACTTCAACCTGCATACCTCCAACCCCTCCGCCTTTGCTGCTTGACAGACAAGCAGCCCCAGAACAACCAGCAGGATTTTTACAAACTTCATTCAGCTTCTCCTGTCACCGCCCAACAACAGCGCAGAACATCCTACCGGAAAACAACATAAAATACCGCCACTGCCGCGATAACCAGACTGCCCCAAATCTTCACATCCAGCGCAGTTTTGAGAACAATATCCTGCCTTACAGGCAGCGGACGGGGCTGCTGCAGCGGTGCAAAAAAGGTGAACAGAATCATAATCAGAAGCACCAGTTGGAAGGTCACTGCTACCTGAATCAAAAAATGCAGCTGCGGAGCAAAATACTGAAAAATGCCGTAGATAATCGGCCCTGAAACCAGCGCGGCCACTCCGGCCGCCCCGGGCGCTGTCGGAACCAGCATTCCGAACAAAAAGGCGGCCACTACTCCCGGCCAGATGTAACCTTGAAACTGCTGGATAAACTGAAATACGCCTCCGAACTTCGGATTGGCCAGCAGCGGTGCCAACAGGCATCCGGCCAATACAAATAAAAGAGTCATTGCCCGACCAAGCACCATCAGCTCTTTTTGGGAGGCACCGGGTTTCAGCATGCGATGATAGACATCCATTGTAAAAATTGTTGCCGCAGAATTGAGCATGGAGGCCAGCGAACTGATAACCGCACCGGCAATAGCAGCAAACATAAAGCCCCGCAATCCCTGCGGAATCAGATTGCGTATCAGAAGAGGAAATGCCTCATCCGGAGACTGCATCTGAGGATGGTAAAGCTGATAGGACATAATCCCGGGCATTACAATGGCAAATGGAACCAGCAGCCATAAGGCACCGGCAAAAATAACACCCAGCTGCCCATCGCGCAGCGATTTTGCCGCCAGATTCCGCTGCACGATAAACTGGTTCAGACCGCAGTAATACACCAGCACAATCCACATCCCGCCGGCCACCCCCGTCCACGGCAGACCTGCATTCGAGGCCGGCAGAATCATATGAAGCTTCTCTGAGTTGAGACTGGCAAAATGATCCCATCCGCCGCAGGCTCTCAATCCCAGAATGAACACAACAATTCCCCCGCCCAGCAAAGCCAGCCCCTGAAACAAATCGGCCCACGCCACCGCTTTCAACCCTCCCCAAGCCGTATAGGCAGCCGCAATCAGACCGATCAGCCAGATGCTTCGGACAAGCGAAAAACCGAAAATGGTTTTGAGCGTCAAGCCGCCGGAATACAAGACGGCCGTCAGCAGAACGGCTACATAGATAATCACGGTGATGACTGCCATAATGGCGCGGGCCAGGGAATTATAGCGGTACTCCAGATATTCCGGCATCGTATAAATGCCGGCTTGGAGAAAGCGCGGCAGGAGCGTAAAAGCAATCAGCACAATGCCGACACTGCCGATAAGCTGCCAATTGCTGACGGCCAGTCCTACACTGCCGGCCCCCTGGCCTGCCATACCCACAAACTGCTCGGTTGAAATATTGGCCGCAACAATCGATATGCCTATCAGCCACCACGTCAATCCGCGTCCGGCCAGAAAATAATCTTCGCTGCTTTTCTCTCTGCGGCTCTTAAAAACCGATGTTCCTACAACAACCGCAAAAAAGCCTGCAAATACAACAAGGTCCATTACCTGCAGTTCCATAAAGACTCCTTTCGCTGACTCTTTTTGGCCGGATTATAACAGGAAAGACAACAGCAAGCCAGTGATTCGGTACCATTCTGCATGCCATTGATTGAATCAGTTATGCACGGGCATCATCAATTGCCCTGAACATCGCCAGCAGGTTTTCGGTGGGAACATTGCTTTGCACATTATGAATGCTGTTAAATACAAACCCGCCGCCCTCTGCAAAAATATCAATCCGTTCTCTGACTTGCCGATACACTTCATCGGGGGTTCCGAAGGGAAGGGTTTTCTGGGTATCCACACCGCCTCCCCAAAAAACAATCTGTTTGCCGAATTCGTTCTTAAGAACCTTAGGATCCATCCCCTCGGCCGAGCACTGAACCGGATTGAGTATGTCAAAGCCCGCTTCGATAAAATCCGGAATCAGTTCAAATACAGCGCCGCAGGAATGAATGAATGTTTTCCAGCTGGTCAATCGGTGAATCGTGTCATTGACGGCCTTATGGAACGGCTTAAACAGCTCCCGGTAGGTTTGCTTGGAGATAAACAATCCGCGCTGGGTGCCAAAATCGGTCCCGCTGACAAATACGACCTGAACTTTGTCGCCGACCGCATGGGCCAGCCGCTGGATATTCTGAACTGCAAATGCACACTGGGTCTCAAATACCTTATAAATATAATCCCGCCGCAGTGCGGTTGAAATGTACCACTCCTCCACATCGCGGATGCCGCGGGGATTTTTCATAAACGTGGCCGGAACCAATGCGATGTCGCCGAATGCGGTCCCCGGCAAGGTCATATAAATCCCATACTCGGTATGGTCATACAGGTTGGATGCTGTGTCGGCGAAATACTGAACATCCTCATCACTGAGCAGACCAAACTCCTGGCAGTTATCGGCCGGATCAAGGTCTTCTTCCCGAAAAGGCTGCTGGCGGTTGAGGGCATCAAAAAAATAGCCGGCAGCCGGCATCTTGGCACAGGGGGCCACGGAGGTATCCCCCTGCGGGTACATCAAAATTCCCCCGTCGGCATCGACTGTATAATTAAATTTTTCAGGCACCAGAACGGGTGTGCCGTCGGGCATATCAAACGGCTTCCAGCCTTCGTCTCGAAAACCAAACATATTGGTCGGCGGGTTGAATCCTGCCACATCCAAGCGAAGAACATTGCGCAGCTGCTGGTCTATTTCGCCGAGCATCTGAAACGGCTCAATAATCTTGACCCGATAATCGGATTGTCCTATCAGCGCCCGACGCAGCCGATACACGGCACCGGCCCCCATTCCTGTCTGGCCGCCTGCACCGAAATCCACGCACAAACGGTCCGGCTGCCGGTGATTGAGCGTATCTATGAGCCGCTGCCGTGATGTGCAATGCCGCACGGTTTTATCGCTCCTTGCAACCACTTCAATATCAAGCCGCTTGGGGGCTTTCTTTTGTACCGCTTCGGATTTCGGACAACTCATGCTGAATCTCTTTTGCTTGTATCCATTGATGCCAACACTCTCATCTTGGCCAAATAGAAAGCTCCGTCGATCCTGCTTGATGGAGCTTCCTATTTGGCGTTATTGCTGTCAGGGGCTAATCCCTGCACAGAACAATTGTAAACCCGGGCCTATTTTCCCCTCTTGAGTAAACATGCTCCCAATCCCAGCAAAACCAGTGTTCCCGGCTCGGGAACAGCGACGGCGATACCGTATTTATTACCCAGATGCGCAGTCAACTGCTCCAACTGAGCTGTGCTTAGCTGCTGGGTATAAACCATCAATTCAGCGATTTCCATACCATAGGTGTTATAGTCGTTGTACCGTGCGGTATGGGCCAAAAAGCCCAGATCAAACGGTGTTCCGGCGGCAAGCTGCATCGTAATCACATGGAAAGCATCATAATCCACGCCCGTATAGCCGCCGTTATAGCCGCCGATGCCATTGATTGCCAGATTGGAATTTGCAATTGAGCTGACGGAATACGCATAATCCCAATAAGCGTTTCCCCAATGGGTATCACCGTGCCAGCCGTAATTGTCTCCGGTAGGTCCGGCCATTATCGGGGCCCATGTGTAATAGCTGTTGCTGGTGGGCTTGAAAACCATTGCAATGGTTTTTACGTCTGAAACAGTCGGGATGGCGTAAAAATCATAGCTGTTCGGAAGACCATTGCCGTAACGGTCGCTGGTGCCGTCAATTTTAATAACCGGCAGACCGTTGAGGGCATTGGCGACATACGTGGGGGTACCAGCCGATGTCGCGTTGTGATCGCCGCCGGCCAAATCCGTCCAGACTGCCACGGTATCGCCGCTGCTGTAGCCCGCCAAGCTGCCTGCGTCCAGGTGCAGCGCCAGCCCCGTGCTGGTATAAGCGGCCTCTGCCCAACAGACAATTCCACACACTGCCATAAACACTGTAAACTTTTTCATCTTCCTGTTCCTCCGAAAAAATGTTTCTCTCTACTGGACAATATATCCAATCTTAAACGCTTTTTCTTACACGCTTGAGAAACCGGCCCTGCCGCGCCGGCTGCGCTGCAGGGCCGTTAAGGTCTTAATTCAGACACGTCGGCACAAGATTGCAGTCAAGCCACTGCGCTGCCATCGCAGCAAAATCATAGATTGTAACTCTGCAGTCAGGCTGGCCGTTCGGGCCGGTTACATCAAAGGGGGAATATTCCACGCATACTTCGCTGCCGGGTGTCAAATCCGTATAGAGACGGGCAACCGCCACGGCATCCAGCGGGTAGCTGTAAATCCTCACATCATCCAGCAGCCCGACATACGGGAAGCCGCCATTGGTTTTTTCCGCACCGAAGAACAAACTCTCCTCGCTTAAGGGCAGTTCTATGGTATAGCTGGCCTCTGCGGTTAATGCCCCGTTGACATACTGCCTGACAGTCTTTGTCTGTCCGTCCAGCGTCAGCGTAAGAAGCTGCCAAGTGTTATAAATACCTGCAGCTGCGGACCACTGGCCGTCAATTCCCCGCAGACCGGAGACAAGCCAACTGTCACCTTGGTGTTCCAAATAGAAGCCGGCGGTGTTGGTCAGGTTGTTCTTGCAGACAAAACCGCCCCAGCCCGTCTGAGCCGTATTGACCCAGGCGCTGACCGTCAGTCCCTGCGGATAGAAATTAAAGTAATCGCTGCTGTCTGCAATCATAATGACCCGGCCGTCGCCGGTAAACTCATAGGCGCCGCCATCTTTGCCGGATGCAGAAAAGTTCGGGTTGCTGATGCTGCCGTGATGGGCCAACGCGCCGGGAACAACCGCTGCAACCGAATCGTTTAGATCGCCATCCAGTTTCCACCAGCCCATCAACCGCTTGCTGACAACGATTGCCGGTTTACTCGCAACGAAACCCACTGCATTGGAAGCCACGCACGTATAGAGACCCTCATCGGCAATACCCAGCGAGGGAATATGCAGGATCGCTGCTGTCTTTCCGGCCAGTAAACTGCCGTTGAGATACCACTGATAACTGGTAATGTTTTGGCCTGCCACCGATAATGTAACAGGCGAACCGGCGGGCACGGTTTGAGAAACCGGATTCTCAGTAATTACCGGATCCGGCGGAACTGTCGTAAAGTTCCAGACCGGTCCCTTGACAATAATATCCGCTCCGGGCGCATTGGGTTCATGCACATCAACCCTCCAGTAATAGGTCGTGCCGTGAGCCAGCGTGCCGGGATCAATCGCTGTAAGAACCTGATTTGAGGCTATCCGGGCAGATGCCGCGCCGGTGACAACATTGGACTGATTGGGGTCAAAGTAAACATCCACCTTCCAGGATGGGTCGTAGGCCTTCCAGCTCAAATCATCATTGACAGGAATCATCGTCGCCCCGGAGACCGGATATATCGGTTTGGCTGCCCAGAGACCGTATTTAAGCCCCAGTTCAAACTGCAGCGTTTCCAAATCAGCGGCATTCAGCGTCTGATCATAAACGAGCAATTCAGCAATTTCCATTCCGTGAACATTAAAGTCGTTATACCGTGCGGTATGTGCCAAAAAACCCAGATTAAACTGCGTTCCGGCAGCGAGCTGAACCGTAATCACATGGAAATTGTTGTAATCCATAGCGGTATAGCCGCCATTAAAACCGCCAATGCCGTCAATCGCCAAATCGGAATTTCTAATAGAATTGATGGAATAAAGATGGTCCCAGTAGGGAGTCCCCCACCATGTGTCGCCATGCCAGCCATAGTCGTCGCTCGTTGGGCCGGCCATGATGGGAGCCCACGAATAATACGTATTGCTGGTGGATTTGAATACAAACGCAATAGTTTTGACATTGTATATCGTTGGGATCGCATAAAAGTCAAAACTGTGCGGCATGTCAGCACCGGTTATGTCGCTGGTGCCGTCAATTTTAATAACCGGCTTGCCGTTTAGTCTATTGGCAAGAAAAGTCGGCGTACCAGCCGATGTCGCATTGTGGTTGCCTCCAGCCAAATCCGGCCAAGTCGATACAACCGCTCCATTACTATATCCGACCAAACTGCTGGCGTCTAAATGGAGCTGAAGGCCTGTTGTGGGGATAGCCGCCGGCACAATACCGATCATCCCTAAAAGACTCAAGAGTAATGCTGTCTGTCTCATATGCCAAGAATCCTCCGTTAAAAACATGAATTTCCTAAAAAACCTCATACCCAGTCCATCTTATGAAATGGCAATTGTGTAGGTTCTCATAATGTTCTGCCACCACCTCATCAGCAGTGATAAATGTAACAAAAACAGCCCGATTTTACTAACGCCATTATGCGTCCTAAAAAAAGCCAAATCACGCCTCATACGTTGGCTTGCCGACCGCACTGCCTCCAGCCTTTTATCCGATACCCGCTGGCATTTTCAACCTATTGCCTGACTTTGCTGTTAGCTTAGGGCAAGAAAGGCCAATTACGAGTATTGTTGTCCATATATGTTTTCCCGTGGGAAAAATAAAGGAAACATCTTACGAAGGGGTCTAATCAAAGAAAATTTTTACCTGCAGACATTGCAGGCGGATAACATTTTGATAAGGTACGCGGTTAATCTACCCGGCCAGCATCATCAGAAGTGCAATACGGAATCGTTTTTTTGCATATATAGAAATCGAGTTGTGCTGTCCTTAATACTGTTATCCCGGCGATAATAGCCTAAAAAATATGGATTAAAATTCGAGACATTTACCGGTCTGTGTTTGCCGTCAGCAGAAAGCGGGACAGCCCCCCGCAGAGGGATAAGGGGCTGCGGCGGTAGATGGCGACTCTATCTGTCCGATGCCGCCGATGGGGGCAGACTCCCTATGAGGGAGTTATATGTGAATATATGTAAATACCTGTATCTATGGAAAATTTGGCTAAAAATCCATACTCACAGTCTGTGCCTATGGATAATGAGCTAAAAATCCATAGGCGCAGGTATTCACAGGTCTCAGATGCAATCCCAAACGCTACCGTCAAGAGCATCTGCACCAAACCTAACGGGTTTTACCCCCGCAAAGACCACCCCTGACCGGCTCCAGCACAAACCGCCTAGACGATGGAAGCAGAAGACCCCCCCTTAGGGAGTTATATGTGAATATATGTAAATACCTGTATCTATGGAAAATTTGGCTAAAAATCCATACTCACAGTCTGCGCCTATGGATAATGAGCTAAAAATCCATAGACGCAGGTATTTACAGGTCTCAGACGGCACGCGCAACGACAATCCTTTTCTTGCCGGCGGCGGCCGGATTGATGGAATCTCCATAAGAACTTAAAAGAGATAGAATGTCTTGTTGCATTGTACCATACCAGATGTTATGATAAAGCAATAGGAAATGTGCCCCCCGATGAGGAGTATTTCGGACGGCGGGCTTGACGCCGTGCTGCTGGGCGAATCGGACCAGACGCAGGCGTAATTCAAACTTGTCAGCGTTGTGCTTCATACGTACAATCTGTTCATAGTAATCATACGGTTTCGATTTCATAGGACC
>JAGPMT010000043.1 GCA_018052735.1 Phycisphaerae bacterium
TGTCCTCACTTTCGCCGATCGGACGATCCAGACTGAACGGGTGCTTGCTGATTTTCAGCACACGCCGCGTTTCCGCAATGCTCATTTTGGCCGCTTCTGCTATTTCCTCAATGGTAGCCTCCCGCCAAAGCTTCTGAAGAAGCTGTTTGCTGATGGTCCGCAGCCGGCTCATCGTTTCGATCATATGCACTGGGATACGAATGGTCCGTGCATGGTCGGCAATAGCCCGTGTAATGGCCTGACGAATCCACCATGTCGCATAGGTGCTGAATTTATAGCCCCTGCGATACTCATACTTATCGACCGCCCGCATCAGGCCGGTGTTGCCTTCCTGAATGATATCCAGAAAACTCAAGCCGCGGTTGCGGTATTTTTTGGCAATTGAAACGACCAAACGCAGATTTCCGCCGGACAAACGCCGTTTAGCATCTTCATATTGAGCATAGACAGCCTCAATTGCCCGCAGACGCTTATCCAGCTGCTTGGGAGTTTCCAGCACCAATTCTTCCAGACCCTGCAGTTCCTGCTTCATTGCCTCAATATCTTCCGGTTCATAATCTCCCCCCGGGCCGGCTTCAATCAAGGCTTGAAGCTGATGCATTTTCTGCTGAATACCCTGCAGTTTTTTCATCATCGGCTGAATCCGACTGGTTCGAAGGCTCAGCTCCTCCAAAAGTGAGGCAATTTTCCGGCGGTTGCGATGAATCTGCTTCACATTCTGCTTAATTTCCTCTATCGTACCCGACCGGGACTGAAGAAAAAGAGCCGAATTTCGTTCGAGAAGCTTTTGAATTGTGGTGATATTGGCAGGCAGCCGATTTTTTACGATTGTTCTCTCCTGCGTTTCGCCGCTGCTCATTTTCATTGTACGGTCAAACGGCAGACTTCCATCATCCACCTGCTGAAGAATCTCTATTGCTGTTTTAGCGCAATAATCGCTTTCCAGCACCTTCCGCCGGAAAACCAAACGGGTTAACTCTATTTTCTTGGCTAAGCTGATTTCTTCCTCACGCGTCAATAGGGGAATTTCACCCATTTGTGTTAAATACATCCGTACCGGATCATCAATCCTTCGTCCCTCACCCTCAGCCAGCTCCTCCTCAAGAACCAGATCTTCTTCAATCCCCTCTTCTTCCTCATCGGCGCCTACCTTGTCGGGTTCTTCAAAATCATCCTCGACGCCTTTTTCCACATCGGTTTCATCAATAAGCTGAACGCCTTGCTCATCCAGCGTCATCAGCAAACTATCCAGCCGTGCCGGACTGATAACATCATCAGGCAGAGCATCATTCAGTTCCTCATACGTCAAAAATCCTTTTTCTTTGCCTCTGGCGACAATCGCCTTAATCACCTCCTCATTCTTCTCGTTTTGAGAAAGAGATGATACGTCCTCGTCGTCCAGAACGGATATATCGATCGTTTTGTCAGTGGTCTCGGTTATCTTATGTTTCGTGTCCGAAATATCCGGATGAATTGATTCGTCAGATTCAAGCAATTCTGTTCTTTCAATAGATTTCACATCCGCAATATCTTCCGTTTTCGTAGTATCACGATGATAGGCGATATCTTTTTTCCCTTTTTTTGGAGTCATAGACTTTTCCTTGTTCGTTATAAAAGAAATAAAAATAAGTCCTTCCCAGCATTAAATGCCGGCTTTTCGCAAATCAGGCCCCTTGTGAGCGATTTGCTTGAGCATGTCCTTTAGTACTTCTTCTCTATCCAAATAACCTTTTTTTTCTTCTATTTTGAGCTGATTTTTCTGGTCTTCTAATACCTTCAGCGCTTGTTCGAGCCGCAGGCGGGAATCTCCTTTGCCGTGTCCTGCATCATCCATCTCAGCAAGGATTACAGCCGTTTCAGACGATTCCAGACGAGCGTAAAGTCGGGCAAGCGAAGGTTCCAATCCTTCCTCAGCCAAACCGAAAAAAGCTTCTGCAATCTCTCGGATGGGGCCGGAGGTGCCAAAATCATCAAGACATAACCGCTCTTTAACTGCCGGATAATATGTCGGCTCCTGAAGCAATACCTCCAGTATTTCACGCTGTGTCCGAATGATTAAATCCTGCCCCAAGGATTTTGCAGAAGTTTCAGTTTCGTATTTACGCTGTATCCTCTGATTTTGTTTCTGAATTTTATGAATTTCTTCTTCAATTCGGCCTACAGGAATTTGCAATAATGCACTCAAACGAGCCAGCACAACCGCCCTGGTTACCGAATCCATCTGCCGAGCACTGAAGGCGGATGCGGCTGTCTGAAGGAACTGGCGAATGGCCTCTGCCTTGTCAGCTAAATTCTGCCCGGCGTTTAATTGCTCTTCCAGTAACTCCCATTTAAACTCAAGCACATCCACTGCATTATCGATAACATGCCGAAACGCATCCGCGCCGGCTTCGAGCAGATAGTCACAGGGGTCTTTGCCTGTCGGTACAAATCCGAGACGTACATCCACTTTTTCGGCCAAGCAAATTTCCAGTGCCCTATTCGCTGCCGCCCTGCCGGCCGTATCACTGTCGAAAATCAGCACAATTCGCTTGCAGTAACGTTTCAGCAATTTCGCATGGCTATCCGTTAAGCTTGTTCCCAATGCCGCTACCACATTACAAATACCAAACTGATGAGCCATTATAACATCAGTATAGCCTTCTACGACTACAGCTATCCCCGTCTGGGTGATTTCCTGCCGTGCGTGGTTCAATCCATACATGGATTGACTTTTTTCAAACAACACCGTAGCCGGAGAATTCATATATTTGGCCGGGTCACCGCCAAGAGTTCGGCCTCCGAAACCAATCACTCGATTTGTAACATCCACTATTGGAAACATCAGCCGATTTCGAAATTTGTCATAACAGCCCCCGGCTTCTTTCTCTACGGCCAGACCCGCTTCAACAAGATGCTTACATCCGATTTTTCTTGCAGCCGCGGCTGCTGCAAGATCATCCCATGCATCGAGGGCTAATCCAATCTGCCATTTTTTTATGGAGGCCTCATTGATTTTACGCCCGGTCAAGTACGTCCGCCCCGGAATTCCCTTTTCCGGATGATGCAGGTTCGAAACCCAGTGTGCCATTGCCCAGTTATTAAGCTTTGCCATCGAGACAGCATCCAACAGACTGCCAGAAGCCCCTACATTCCGCTTTCGCAAAGGTTCTATGCGAATACCAGCTCTCTCGGCAAGGCGTTCGACTGATTGCGGAAAAGTCAAATTTTCCTTCATCTGGACAAATTTCAGAACATCCCCCCCTGCTCCGCAGGCGAAACATTTGAAGATTTGTTTAGCAGGGCTCACATATAGACTTGGTTTGTGGTCTGCGTGGAATGGGCATAAACCAACTAATTCCTTGCCCCTCTTTTCCAGACTCAGATGCTCCGAAATAACATCAACAATATCGTTAGCCTGCTGAATCCGGCTGATTAAACTAAATTCCCATTTGCCGGCCACAAACACTCCGTAAGGGGTCGCCCCTTCAAAGTCTCTTAATCTTCTTATAGTTCAATAAAATTTAATACTCGTTACGTGCTCTGTGTGCAAAATTACTAATAAGCTATTTTCTGAGAATGTTAAAAACATAATAAAGTATAGAAAGGAAAGTCAAAAAGTCAAGTTTAGTATCAGAAATGGCATTTTAATATAGAAAAACAGCGTTTTCCTAAACAATGGACACTTGAACAAACGAAACATATAATCTACTAGAATTGTCTGCAACTACACATAAAACTCAATTGCGACATATGTTCTCCATATCATCCATATTCAATTCATCAAGCCGGTTAACAATCATTTGTGCTTTGCCATTGAGCTGTTCTGCAGGATAAGTTGTTGTCACAGCAACCGGATGCATACCTGCCGCAGTTGCGGCTTCAAGACCCCAGTGGGAATCCTCAATAACAACACACTCATATGGATTGATAATAGTATTGGAATTCTGGTTGAGGCGTTTTAAGGTTAATATGTATCCCTCGGGATGAGGTTTTCCATACCGCACATCATCAGCCGATACAATAACCTCAAAGGCTTTAGCAAAATCAGCTCCCCGCAGCATCAGTTCAATATCACTCCGCAATGCTCCCGAGCATATCGCACAGCGTATCCCAGCGTCCATCAGACGTCTGACAAATGTTTCCACGCCGTCTATGATAATCGATTCTTGACCTGCCAGATCCTCGAATAGGATCTTTTTTTCCTTCATCAGTCGGTTAATAACCGCTGCATCCCAACCCATTTTATAATCACGGTTAACAGCTTCGATATTTTCCAAATCCGAATAACCCAGATACTTAGCCCAATGCACTTCTTTCGGCACATCTACACCGTACCGGTTAAACACCCTATTCAGCGCCTTATAATGGAGCAGTTCAGAATCACAGATTACACCATCAAAATCAAAGATTACCGCTTTCAGCATACGTTTTCCTTAAAACTTAAATCCCCCGTATTTTACTGCCGCTTTTTCAAAAAAATCCCGTTCCTCAAAAGAGTCGCATACATGGCTTTCTAAGATTTAAACCGACAAATTCGTCCCGGATTTTCTACCCGGGCAAAAGGAGAACATTTACCGTGCTTGGATGCGTCTTAATATTTCATCAAATCGATCTGAAAAATTTCCCGGTCCTTGGCCAACATCCGTGGGTGCTGCCGATGTGGAGCCGGCTCTGTTCCACGGCCAGTTGGCTGCCGTTTCTTCAAAGATATAGGAATCATTGCAAAACGCGGCGTGGTTGTCCGCATAAAGGGCTGACAAACCTTGAGGAATAGAATTGATATCTCTGCTCTTGCGGTGCGGGACAACCCTCCAATCCTGTATATTGTCGAATATCAGCGGCTTAAAACCGGCAATTTTTTCAATTTTTGAATAACCGTAATTCCAATAATTGAATGAGGTTCTAACCAATTGACTGCTGGCACCTCGAGGATCCGCCGGCGTCCGCTTGCCCCATTCATAGCTGCCCTTGTCAGCAGGATTGAAATAATCAGCGGGATCCCCCTGCCCAATATAAAATTCATAGTAATAAGGAATCACATAATGACGAGTGGTGCGGGGCTGAGCGGGACAATAAAAGACTTTCGGATCGCCAATATAATGCTGGTCATACAACACAGCCAGATGAAACGGCCTGAAGCCGCCGCCGGGCTTTGTTTGGTTGGGATGATAGACCATATAGCTGTTGTAAGGCAGCGGTATAAACGACGGAGGATTGGCAATAGTTGCTGTACTGATTGTATAAAGCGGCATGATCTGATTATCATTGCTTTGAGCATACAGGTGAACACCAAGACCTGCCTGCCGCATATTGTTCAGGCAAATCGTACGCTTGACATAATCTTTCGCTTTGGCTGCCGCAGGAAGGATAATGGACAGCAGCAGTGCTATAATAGCAATCACAACAAGCAATTCAATAAGCGTAAAACTGCGTTTATTCATAATCGGAGTCCTATTACAATAGCACCTGCCTTATATTCTCTGCCGCTTCATTATAAGAATTTCCAGAGAAAATTGCAATAATTATACCGCAGCAGTCCGAAATATTGGAATTGCGCTTATAACACAAAAAGCTCTCTATTCGAGAGCTTTTCATTTATGTTCTAAGGAATTCAGCAACAAAAACCAAATGTTCCTGCTTTAAGCTTTTTATATTTGCTCCGGTACAGGTCCTGCAAGAACTTCGTACTGTTTGAAAGTAGAGCGGTCGCCCGACAGCACCTCCTCAGCCAGCGATTTAATCATCGCCGCGCTGCGCGTTACATAGCGTCGGGCAAGCGCCTCTTTCCGCTGGATCATCGGGATCACAGCATCACTGCCGCCGGCCGTGCGCACCAGCATCTTGACGCTGCTGGACGCCTGTCCGCAAAGCAGGTATCCATTAATCAGAGCAATTGCCATATCCACCAATTGCCGCCCGTATAAATCCATATATTCCACGCCCTGTTCTTTGGTGAATGCCACACATTTAAGCAGCATCTGACTTCCGTCAGACAGCAAGGCCAGTAAATCTGTTACGCTGTCGACATAAGACCTAGCCGACAAATCCGCCAAATACTTTTCGCAGGCCCCGCCGCAAACCCCCCGCACAGCGGCTACAATCTGAAGCTGGCTAGTACCCTCATAAATTGTTGTGATGCGTGCATCGCGTGCGTAGCGTTCACAGGCATAATCCCGCATATAGCCGCTGCCGCCCAATATCTGAATGGCATCATATGTTATCCGATTGCACATTTCAGAGCAGTAATATTTGCTCATTGGAGTCAGCATGCCGGCCAGACGCTTGACAGTTTTCAGCTGCTGCTTGGCCTCTTTGACCTTGTCCTTATCGCTGCCGGCTTCTGCAATTTTGCTCCACCCAATTTCATGATCCACCACCCAGCTTGTTTCATAAAGCAGCGCTCTGCCGGCTTCGATTTCCATCTTCATTCGAATCAGCATATCCCGAACAGCCGGCAGTTTTTCGATGGGCATCCCGAATTGCTGGCGACTGGCGGCATAATCTCGTGCAACGCGGTAGGCTGCTTCTGCAATGCCCATGGACTGTCCCGCTATTCCGATACGGGCCCCGTTCATCAGGCTCATTACATACGTTACCAGTCCGCGCTGCCGCTCGCCGATAAGCTGACAGGGAGTATTGTCAAAATACAGCTCACATGTCGGGGAACCGTGAATCCCCAGTTTGTCCTCCAGCCGGCGTACCTTGACTGTAGGTCCGCGGTCGCACACAAACAAGCTCAGGCCAAGCCCGCCGCTGCGATCCGGCTCCGAGCGGGCAAGAACCAGCAGCACCTCGCCGCAGCCGTTGGTGATAAACCGCTTGACGCCGTGCAGGTACCACTGCCCTTCATCGTCCTGAAACGCCCGCAGCTTGCAGGCCTGTAAATCCGATCCGGCATCCGGCTCGGTCAGCACCATTGCTCCAGTTACTTTGCCGGCGGCAAAATCATGCAGATAACGCTGCTTGATTTCCTCGTCTGCAAAATAGTTGATTGTCTCCGCAATGCCCTGCAGACCGAAAATGTTCATCAGTGAAGCATCTGCCCGCGATACAACCTCAATCGCCATAGAATAAATCAGGTTCGGGAAATTCAATCCGCCGAAACGGTGCGGCAGCGTAAAGCCCATCACATCGGCTTTTGCCAGTGCATTAAGCGATTCCGCAATCCCTTTGGCATAGCTGACAGAACCGTCTTCGTTGAGGGTGGTACCTTCGCGGTCGATGCTCTCGCTGCGCGGAGCAATAAAATCGGCACTGAGCTGACCTACGGCACGAAGCACCAAGTCATAATTCGTTATTGCTTCTTGGGCATCTACCGGGGCTGTATCATACTGACCGGCATATTTAAACCCTTCTTCCTGCAGCTCGGCAATTTCTGCCAAATTGAGATGCCGGAACAAAAACTGAATGTCATCATTATCCGTATAAAAATTTCCCATCGTCACTGTCCTTTAATTGGGGACTTCCTGTCTTAACTCTTGATTATACTTTTTCCTTAATGGCTTTTATCATCATCGGTACAACCTGATTAAGGTCGCCGACAATTTTATAATGGGCAATATTGAAAATCGGGGCATCCGGATCATTGTTAATGGCAATAATCTTCTGACTGTCTGCCATTCCGGCCTGATGCTGGATGGCTCCGCTGATGCCGATAGCAATATACAAGCTGGGGCGAACAGTTGTGCCGGTTTGGCCTACCTGATGGTCGCGGTCAATAAATCCTAAATCCACCGCTGCGCGGGTCGCTCCCGGCGCTCCGCCCAGACAATTGGCCAGATCCCAAATCAGACGGAAATTGTCCTTGCTGCCGACTCCTGCCCCGCCGGCTACGACAACACGCGAGGCCTTCAGATTAACCTTCTTCTGCTGCACATGTTCAGAAAGAATTTCAACCGCCAAATCGGAATGCGACAAATGAACAGTTTCTTTGACAACCGCTGCCTTGCGGGTCCCATCCGGTATCGGCATCGGCATTACACCTTCACGGACAGTAGCCATCTGAGGCCAGCGGTCGTAATTAATAATTGTCGCGATGATGTTGCCGCCAAAAGCCGGACGGATCTGCAGAAGCAAGTTTTCGAAAATCTGGCCTGTTTTCTTGATTTCATGATGGCCTATCTGCAGGTCGGTGCAGTCGGCCGTGAGGCCGGCTTTGACCGCGCTGGCAATGCGCGGAGCCAAATCGCGTCCGCACGGGGTAGCGCCGTACAGCACTATCTGAGGTTTGTATTTGTGAATCAATCCATCAATCACTTTGGCAAAACTGCTGGTTTGGTAATGTTCCAGCAGAGGGTGTTCGGCCAGATATACCTTGTCAGCACCATAATGCCCCAGCGGCTCGCAAAGATGGCTAATACGATCACCCAGCAGAACCGCCGCCAGCGGAACCTTCAACTGTGCGGCAAGCTGGCGTCCCTTGCTTAACAGTTCCAGAGAGGTATCTTCCAGATGTCCTTTGTGCTGTTCGGCAAAAATCCAAACTTCACCTTGTTTGTTGACTTCTATCATTTGTTCTTCCTTGCGTTAATACACCCCGAGGGGGGATTTAAACCGTTTTGGTAAATATGTTTATCCAATCGTGTGATCAACAATCAGCTCGTGAATCATTGCATCAATACCGCTCTGGGTCGGCTCAATGGTTTTACTTTCCTTGGCAGACAATACCACACTTTGAATACGATGGACCTTCGTCGGCGAGCCATCCCGACCGCACCACTGCAAATCTGCTTTAAGATAATCCAAATCCCACTGGTCAATAAGTAAACCCCGCGTTTGCAAATCGCGGCATACAGCTTCTACATCTACCGAAGGGTTACTTTGAGCTGCCGCTTCCACTTCAATCCGGCACTTTGCCCATTTGTACTTCATCAATTGCTTAGCCCGCGGCACTCGGGGTTCATTGGCTGCATCAATAACCGTCAGCAGTACTGGCAGACGGCTTTTGACCTCCTGCCATCCGTTGCCGAGATTGCGTTTGGCAACGATAGTTTTTCCGTCTAATGACAACAACGCTTCAACATAGGTAATCTGCGGCAAATTTAATTTCTCTGCTACCTGCGGCCCAACTTGGGCTGTATCACCGTCAATGGCCTGTCGGCCACACAATACAATATCGGGATGAAGCATTTTAACCCCGCAGCTCAGGATGTAGCTGGTCGCCAATGTATCGGAGGCCGCGCAGCGACGGTCTGTAATCAGCACGGCTCTATCGGCACCTCGATATAAACCTTCTCTCAGCACATCTGCTGCTGCCGGTAAACCCATTGTCATTACTGTAACTGTTCCGCCATATTGGTCCTTAATCTGGAGAGCCAGTTCCAGCGCATTAAGGTCTTCGGGATTGAAAATGGCCGGCAGCGCTGCACGATTGACCGTACCGTCTTCGTTCATCGCCTGACCTGTAATCCGTTTTGTATCCGGCACCTGTTTTACTAAAACAACGCAATTATATCCCACTGATATTTACCTCCATGAGATTACTTTCTGCTTTCGGTCATAATAAAGACCCCGTAGTTTAGCCCAAAAACTCAATAAGTCAAACAAAAAACACCATCCTGCATATATACAGGAATTACTGGATATAGTATGGGTATTGTATGAATTTTATAATTTGTCAGACAGACACAATCCAATAGTGTCCCTTAACTCTGATAGGATTTAGCTGCTCAAATGGCGTTCAATGAAATGGGTGTCTACCTGATTTTTAACAAAGAGATTATGCGAGAGAATTTCCAAATGAGCGGGAATAGTCGTTTTAATGGGTTCAATTTGAAACTCCCGCAGGGCCCTTTTCATTGTTGCAATGGCCTCCTGACGCGTGGGCTGATGGACAATAAGTTTTCCAATCATTGAGTCGTAATAGGGAGATACTGTTGCCCCCTGATAAATATGGGTATCGACGCGAACTCCAAATCCCCCGGGAATTCTAAATTTTTCAATTTTTCCGGGACAAGGGGCATAACCGCGTGCCGGATCTTCCGCATTGATGCGGCATTCGATTGCACAGCCCCTGTGAACAATATCCCGCTGCCGGAGCTCAAGCGTTTGTCCGGCTGCAACTTTTATTTGAAGCTTTATCAGGTCGCATCCTGTTACAAGTTCGGTTACCGGATGTTCAACTTGTATTCGGGTATTAACCTCAATGAAATAAAAGTTTTTATCTTTATCTAAGAGAAACTCTACGGTTGCGGCATTGTGATATTTGGCCTCTTTAATCAGCCGCAGGCCTGCCTTGCAAAGCTCTTCTCGTGTTTTTTCATCCAATACCGGACAAGGCGATTCTTCAATCAATTTCTGATGGCGCCGCTGAATCGTACAGTCGCGTTCATAGAAATGAACAGCATTGCCGCTCTTATCAGCTATCAGCTGGACCTCAACATGACGAGGTTCCTGAATAAACTTTTCCAGATAAACAGCACCGTTTTTAAAGGCCGCTTCTGCCTCCATTCGGGCAGCAGAAAATCCTTTGTGCAAGCTGATATCATTATGGGCAACGCGCATTCCGCGGCCGCCGCCGCCGGCGGCGGCTTTTATAATGACCGGATATCCGATTTTATTAGCCAGTTTAACAGCTTCGGCCTCATCCCGAACTTCGCCGTCTGACCCCGGGACACAGGGTACACGGGCTTTGCGGGCTAAATCGCGGGCTGCTACTTTATCGCCTAAAAGCCGCATTGCAGCAGCATCCGGACCAATGAATGTAATCCCGCAATCTGTACAAACTTCAGCAAAATGAGCATTTTCAGCCAAAAAACCATAACCGGGATGAATTGCATCCACATCTGCAATTTCTGCGGCACTGATAATCGCTGGAATATTCAGGTAGCTTTTAGCTGGTGCAGCTGGACCTATACAAATCGCCTCATCAGCCACTTTTACATACGACGCTTCTCTATCCGCCTCGGAATATACCGCTACCGCCTCTATTCCAAGCTCGTGACAGGCGCGTATGATGCGAAGGGCAATTTCGCCGCGATTGGCGACTAATATTCTCGAAAACATAAAAACCTCTGCTGATAAATCAGGATTTCAGGAAGAGTATGGAATCTTAAGGTCGGACTTTAAATAATACCTGACCATATTCGACTGCTTGGCCGTCTTTGCAGCAACATTCAACGACAGTGCCGGAAACTTCCGCCTTAATTTCGTTCATCACCTTCATTGCTTCAATAATACATACTACCGTATCCGGATTGACCTTGCCTCCAACCTTAACATACGGTTCAGAATCGGGGCTGGGTGCCTGATAGAAAGTGCCTACAATAGGCGATGTAATTTTAAGCAGTGTGGCATCTTCCGCAGGTGCAGGCGGAACTGACACAACAGATGGCGCTGGAGCCGCCATAACCGGCTGTGCCGGAGCCGGATGCAAGACAGGGGCCTCAGCACCGGGACGCTTTAGGTGAACTTTGGAATCGTCATCGACGATCTCGAGTTCTATCAAATCATTTTCCTTCATTAAATCTATAAGTTCTTTTATTTTTTTAATGTCCATACTCTTTTTATCCGACATCGTATTGGCATCCTTTTCTGTATATGGCAAATCGACTTTTTTGAGGGATTTAGCCGCTCAGTATAGTCGTATCTTCTAAAAATGCAAGAACATTTGCTGACCTAAGCATGTTATTATCTCATATTGTAGACATAGCAGGTGCTTTTTATTAAATTTGCTTCAAATTCATTGATTTTTATACGTTTTAGTCGATAATTTTCGAATGTTTTGTGAGATATTGTTTTTACTCTTAATGATGAAAGAAGATTTTGGATGTCAAAAGTTAACTTTATAGAACGGCTGAAAAGCGGTATCGTCATTGGTGATGGAGCTATGGGAACAATGCTCTATCAGCATGGCGTTTTCGTGAACACTTGCTTTGATGAGCTGAATCTGACAAAACCGGATTTGGTGGGACGGATTCACAGCGACTATATTCGGGCAGGCTGCGACTTTATTGAAACCAATAGTTTCGGGGCTAATGCTTTTAAGTTAAACCGCTTCGGGCTTGTTGAAGATACCGTAAGAATCAATACCGCCGCTGTCGAGATTGCAAAAACAGTTGCGGGAGAAGGAGTTCTTGTTGCCGGTTCGATTGGCCCCAGCGGCATCAATAATCCAGCCCCTGATAATGAATTACAGCGGTCCCTTTTGGAAGCTTTTTCGGTTCAGGCACAGGCATTGGCTTCCAGCGGAGCTGATTTTCTTATTTTGGAGACATTTACAAGCACTTCTGAACTTCTGATTGCCATTGAAGCCGCGTCCAAAACCGGCTTGCCGATAACTGCCCAGCTGACCTGTACAGAACAATTTGAAACCTTTTTCGGTACACCTATCGAAAAAGCAATTTCCCATATTTCTGCTCATAATGCGGTAACAGCAGTCGGTTTGAACTGCTCTATCGGTCCTTCCGATATGCTCGAGGCCTTGAAGCGGCTGCGTCAGATAACAGATAAGCCGCTTTCGATTCAACCGAATGCCGGCCTGCCCCGACGGATTGAAGGCCGCACTCTTTATATGTGTACTCCCGAATATATGGCTGAATATGCCAAACGCTTCTTCGAAAATGGCGCACGAATTATTGGCGGCTGCTGCGGCACAACGCCGGCCCATATTGCCGAAATCGTCAAAGCTGTTCGGCCGCTGGACAAGGCAGCCGCTGCCAAACCGGTTCCGATACAAATTACCATAAAAGACTCCAAACCGGCGGGGATGAAACCAATACCGCTTATAGAAAAAAGCAGATTGGGGAAAAAACTTGCAGCAGGCAAGCCAATTACCTGCATCGAATTGACGCCGCCGCGGGGGACAGATACTCAAAAAGTCATTGAAAATGCAAAATTATGCGCTGCGTATGGCATAGATGCCATCAATATCCCCGATGGTCCTCGAGCAAGTGCGCGGCTGTCGCCGCTTGTAACAGCTTTGAAGATCGAACAGGCAACAGACATAGAAACGATTCTGCATATCTGCTGTCGGGATAAGAATCTTATTGGTTTACAGTCAGACCTGTTGGGAATCCACGCGATGGGATTACGGAACGTTCTGCTGATAACCGGTGATCCGCCGAAGCTGGGCGAGTATCCAGATGCTACAGGTGTTTTTGATTTGGATTCGGTGGCTTTGACACGCGTGGCAGCCGGTTTGAATCGGGGGCTCGATATCGCCCAAAATGAACTGCCGCAGCAACTGTCTTTAACTATCGGTGTAGGAGCCAATCCGGCTGCATCCGAACTGCACAGAGAAATAGACCGTTTTCGCCAGAAGGCTGCCGCAGGTGCTGAATACGCCATTACCCAGCCGGTATTTGATACCGAGATGTTTTTTGCATTTGCAGCAGCAGTTGAAGACTGCAGACTGCCGTTTATTGCGGGAATCTGGCCTTTTACAAGCTATAAAAATGCCGAGTTTATGGCCAACGAAGTCCCGGGAGTAACAGTGCCTGATGCATTGCTCAAACGGATGGCTAAAGCCAAGACACGCGAAGATGGACGCCGAATCGGCATCGAAATTGCGCACGAAATGATTGCCGTATTAGCCCCGCACGTAGCAGGATTTGCCGTCAGTGCACCATTGGGCAATGTGAAAATCGCATTAGCCGCTTTGGGGCGAATTTCGCTTAATGAACTATAAGGCCTCTTCCGCTTTGCATTGAGCCATAAAAGCGGACTACAACTGATACAAATTCTGCGTTTCGGGCTATTGTCTATTTTTCCAACGCTACCAAATCGTCATAGGTCTGGCGTTTGCGGATGACGGAAAAGGTATCGCCATCAACGAGAACCTCAGCAGGCAACAGACGGGCATTGTAGTTGCTGGCCATACTGAATCCATACGCACCCGCGGTGAAAATTGCAATCAAATCGCCTCGCTTCACAGGCGGTAAAGCCCTGTCTTTGGCAAAATAGTCGGTGCTTTCGCAGATGGGACCGACAATGTCCACAATTTCTGTGCCGGACATCTCCATGTCTTTGCTGCGCTTTTCGGGAACAAATTTATCATCCACCTGTACCGGCCAGATAAAATGAAATGCCTCATATAAACACGGCCGGATAAGATCGTTCATTCCAGCATCGACAATAACAAAAGTCTTCTGGCCGCCGGTTTTCTTGTAAAGTGTTTGCGTCAGGAGAATAGCCGCATTAGCGATAATGCTTTTGCCGGGCTCAAGAATCAGCTTCAAACTCTTTTCCATCAGCAGCGGCACAATGCCTGATGCATAATCCGCTGCTGACGGCACAGTATCGGTTTCATAATCTGCACCATAGCCGCCGCCCAAATCGAGGGTGTCAATTTTATACCCTTTCGTTCGCAAAATATCTATTAAAGGAAGAATCTTTTTGACGCCGCTGACGTAAGGGTCTATCGTTTTGCCGCCGGAACCAAGATGGACATGGACGGCAGACAACTCAACAACGCCATTGCCGGCATATTGGTCAAAAACCTTCTGCGACCGCTCAATATCCACACCAAACTTTGTTTCTTTGACCCCTGTAGTTATATGCCGATGAGAATCATATCTAATATCAGGATTGATCCTAAGTGCTGCCTTAGTCTTTTTGCCGCACTGTCTGCAAAGCTGAATCAGATTTTCCAGCTCGGCTTCGGATTCTATATTGAAATAAGCAATGCCGGCATCAAGGGCTTCCAGAATTTCTTTATCTGTCTTGCCGACTCCTGCAAAGACAACCTTTTTCATATCCGCACCGGCCTGCACAGCACGGTACAATTCGCCGCCGCTGACGATGTCAAAGCCGCTGCCGGCCTGTGCCATAAGACGCAGAATATTGATATTGCCGCAGGCCTTGATAGAATAGCAGACCGTCGTATCAATCCCGGCATAAGCGGTCTGAATTTTCCGCAAGTGGTCTAAAATAGTGGCTTTGCTGTAAATATATACGGGCGTACCAACCTGCTGGGCAATTTTTGTTACATCTACGCCTTCGACAAACAGTTTTCCTTTTTTATAGATAAATGAATCCATAATGTCCTTTCTATACAGTTATTTCATAAATAAAAATCTTTTTTATCTAAATTTCCAGAAAAATTTCTATCTCGGAAGAAGGGGCTGCGGTTTGGATAATTCATTTGTGACTTGCTGCAGAAATCGGTCAATAACTTTTCTGACTAGTCGTGTTTTTTGCACTTCACTAAGAGCCCCGAGAGGAATCTGACCTCCGGCATAGCTTGGATGACCGCCGCCGGTACCTTTGCGGGCAACCATCCGGTGTATCACTTTATCAGCACCCAGCTCATCCTGCTCCGTTCGAAGTGAAATCAGCATCTTGTCATTTACAAAACCGTAAACCATCACCCAATTGGTTAGATCATCCCGCAAGAGCAAATCCGCCGTTTCGGCAATCATGTCGGGATTTTCAATAATCCCCAGCGTCGTAACAATGGCATTACTATATACATACGCATTTTTTAAGGCATTTTCAAGCATTTGGAAATAATCGCGATCCACCTTGCCCCGCTGAATCTGACTGAGCATCCGTTTATTGGCAATAGGCATTAACCTTGTTAAAGCTGCAATATCAGCGCGGGTAGTATCACGCCCCAAATCTTGCGTGTCAGAACGAATCGCATACAGCAGTGCAGTAGCCAGCGGAACATCCGGTTTTATTTTGGCCGACTGCAGGTACTCGGTCATGATTGTAGCGGTTGCCCCATATCGGCTGCGAATATCAGTAAAGCGGCAGACCCTTGTCTGCGGCCTGCACCGGTGGTGGTCGATGACAATATCGGGCTCTATACCCTGCGGCAAAGAATTGTTGCCGGCACCGGGCTGGGTATCTACAAGGGCAATTAACTCAAACTGAACAATATCAATCTGACTCATAGGCCGCAAATTAAGCCCCAAGTATTTTACCATTGCCCGATTTTCCCCGCGCCCGACTCTGCCGCCATGCGCAATCGAACACTGGATATTGAAAAGCGAATTGGCCAGCCTGCGAAGAGCGGCGGCGGCGGCGATTGCATCGGGGTCCGGATTGTCCTGCAAAATGATAAGCAGCGTCGTATGGCCTTCAAGAGCAGATTTCAGCTGTTCCAGTTTGGCGGCTGATTTTTTCATCACACAATCTCCGTTTATTTGCCTTTGTGGAAGGGACGAAAAATATTTACGAATCTGCCCAGCACAGGACCGGATGGCTTGAATGGACGACTTGCCGAGACACGCCCGATTTCTTCAACAGAATAAAATGCCTGCGGATTAAATTGGTGAATAATCCGGATAATCTGGTCTATCTGATGACGCGGGGCAATGGTAAAGACAATGGCCACAGGCCCGAAAACCCCCGACCCCTGTATACTGGTAACGCCGCAATCGCTGTTTTTAAGTGATTCTATCAATCCTGCGGCATTCTTGTTGGTTATAACCCGAATAAGAACAAATCCCAGCGACAACCGCTCAGCCAATGTTATGCCTAAATAATTGCCAACCGCAAAACCTGACGCGTAAGCAATGTAGCAAATCGGATTAGACAGGTTTTTCATAATCTGCCCGATTGCCAGCAGCCAGATGAGCACCTCCACAAAACCCGCAGCAGCAGCCAGAAGACGGTATCCGCGTGAGACAAATATCACACGGGCTGTGCCGATAGTTACATCTACAATACGAGCCAGAAAAATCAGCACAGGGATAACTATCCAAGTAAAAATATCTGAGTTGACGAAGCTAATATCCAAACTGCATTCTCCTGTTAAGACGTTGTTAGAAAGGGGAACTTTCCGTCTCTTCCACGCACAGATTTACTTTTTCCATTACGATCGGGTGATCCCTCTTCCACTCGCAGACATGTATTTGTCCATCATGAAGAATTTCGAGAAAATGTGTTCGCAGTCCTACCCAGCAGCCGCAATTATAGTACCAATCTTGAAATCGGCCAACAGCATGCGTATGACCGGCAATCAGATAATGATACCCTTCCTGTATTTTATTCTTGTGATAAAGAGCCAAAATGCCCTTAATTTTTCCCGGATCCTGAGCAGGCGTTAAATCTTCCTCCAATGTATGCGGCTTTTCATGCAGATCGCTCTTTTCGAAAAGATTGACTGAATTATTCATCATCCACATAAATGCGCGGGCTAATTTAAGGAGTGTTTTTTCTGTAAATCCTCCTGCCGATAACAGAGGCGAGCCCTTCCGGTCTTCAACAATCCCTGCCAAAATTGACATCATTCTCCTGACCTGCCCCTTTTCTTTGTACCAACTCATATGAGAGGGTTTTCGACATCTGCAGTCGGTTACAAAGGTGCTCAGAACGTCTGAACACCCCACTTCATTGCTCTGATTGTACTGTATTTGCCGCA
>JAGPMT010000004.1:0-24023 GCA_018052735.1 Phycisphaerae bacterium
GGTATGATACCCTGTATACGGTAACCGTAGCCTATGATGGTACCAAGGCAGTGCTCTCCTACGGCGGCAGTGATTTTACACTGACCAAGCAGGCGACTTCCAGCAATAATCGGGTGCTGTTCGGTGCTCATACCACCCCCGGACAAGGCAGCGTGGTGTATCACGCCGTTTCTTTTGACGCTGTTCCCGAACCAATGACGATAGTTCTGCTGGGTTTGGGCGGACTGCTGCTGCGTCGGCGCGGTGTGTAATGGTTTTGCATCCAATATTGAATGCTCGGTATTTTTAACGTATAATGGATAGACGGCGACTCGTCGGCAGGTAGGGGGTCGCCGTCTATCCGGAGATGAGGGAGGGCCTGTTGTTTGAACAATATTTGGTTCTTAAGTCTTTTAAATATTGATCTTAGAAATTAAGGAAATGAGACTATGATCCTTTATGAAGGCCTGATTGCGGCTGGATTCACACCCATGGATAAACGGGCCAATCTCCGTCTGGACATGATTCCGGCAATTGTAGAGCACCTGAGGCGTTATGGACTCAAGGGTATTTATGTGTGCGGCAGCACCGGTGAAGGTCCGTCGTTGTCCAGTCAAGAACGCAAAAAGGTCGCTCAGGCCTATGCCCAAGCTGCTGGGGGACGGATTCCGATTATAGTTCAGGTAGGCCACGACAGTCTGGCAGAAGCCAAAGATCTGGCCCAGCATGCATGGTCTATCGGGGCCGATGCCATTTCGATGGTCGCTCCGCACTATTATAAGATGGATTCGGTGGATACTCTGGTGGATTGTCTTGCCGAGATTGGCTCAGCGGTCCCCTGCACCCCGTTGTTTTACTATCATATACCAGCCTTGTCGGGAATTGCATTTTCGATGCGCGAGTTTCTGGATGCGGCCTGTGAGCGCGTGCCGAATTTTGCCGGCATCAAATACAGTGCCGTTGCCATCCATGACTATCAGGATTGTCTGGATTATGCCCGCGGCCGCTGTCAGATATTGTTCGGCTGCGACGAGATGCTGCTCAGCGCCCTGAGTGTCGGGGCACGTGCGGCTATCGGCAGCACTTATAATTTCGCGGCGCCGTTATACTATAGGATTATCGAAACATTCAAACGCGGAGACCACGGAACTGCCTGTCAGCTGCAGGGCCATTCGGTAGCCCTCTGCCGGCTGCTGCATGAATACAGGGGTATGCCGGCCATCAAAACAATGATGCAATTCATCGGTCTGGACTGCGGGCCGACTCGTCTGCCGCTGCGGGCGCTGACCAATGAAGAAACGACCCGGCTGTGCAGAGAGGTGGAAAGGCTGGGATTTTTCGATTGGATAAGCGCAAAAAAGCCGACTGCAATCGGCCAAGTACAGAAAGAGCTGGCGGAAACAAAACATTAGCATGTGCAAACAGTCCGCTGCTTTAGGAACTGAACATTGAAACTGCAATCACACTGGGGGAATTAGAATGAAGTTGTTAAAAACGACGCAGGCTATTATCTTTGTATTTGCTTGGACAGGCCTTTTCGGAAGTACAAACACTGCTGCCGGACGGATTTTATTCAACGATGATTTTCAGGCGTACGATGTGGAACAGCCGTCCGATTTTTCCATCGGGGGAATCCCCAGCGGCAATTGGACAGCCGATTACGATCCGGCTGTTTCCCGCTCAAATGAAATTTACAACACCATAAACTTTGGCGGGACCCGGTTATGGGTCAGCATCTGGGATAACGCCAGCCTAATCAGCCGGGGTATCGAAGGTCTTCAGAGCGGAAAAAGCTATATGTTCCGGGCGGTTTTATGTGCTGAAACAAGCAGTGAAACCAGAACGGTGCTGGCTTCTTATGATTTATTATTGGGTCAGGACGCCGCCTCTGCCGCCTCTATCATCCACGGCCCTATCTACATCACCGCACACGGCGACGGCTGGCAGATCCCCAATTCCAAGACCGATCATCTATTTATCCATGACTTTACGCCCGCGGCGGTTAATCCCGGCGACCGGCTGTTTATAAAAATCACGCGCATCAGCAGCTCAAGCACGGCCTTTTTAGGGGTGGATGATGTCTGCCTAACGGAAATACAGCCCATTGAGATCATCGCATCCGATACCGTCCTGACCGAAGGCGGGCCTTCGGCAGTGTATGACATCTATGTCAAGGGCAGCCCCGCCGAAGCCGTCTCCGTCACAGTGACGGCAGATGATCAGGTTCGTGTTAACGGGCAATCCGAAGTTACACTGGTCTTTACACCCCCTATAGACCCAGCTGCTCCGCAGACGGTTACCGTTACAGCTATCGACGATGCGCTTTGGGAAGGTACGCACAGCGGTCTGATTACCCATACTTCAAGCTCCCTATTGGCCGATTATGACGGACTTAATCTGCCGTCGCTGGAATTCACAATTACCGACAACGATTTACCTGTT
Source organism: Phycisphaerae bacterium (assembly GCA_018052735.1). Lineage (GTDB taxonomy): Bacteria > Planctomycetota > Phycisphaerae > Sedimentisphaerales > Anaerohalosphaeraceae > 4572-13. Next base: position 2,422 of record JAGPMT010000004.1, read on the forward strand.
CAGTTTGTTTCGAATGTCTTCGTGGGTGGTCAGGAAGGTCCTCAAGGCACATCCAATTATCGGATTCCCAGCATAACCGTAGCGCCGGATGGGTCTATTCTGGCCTTTGCTGAAGGCCGCCGCAACAGCGGGGACCCCGGGGCGACCCAGCCGATTGATATAGTGATGAAACGGTCTGTTGATCAGGGCCAAACTTGGCAGCCGCTGGTAGTGCTGCATCAAAACAGCTCGTTTGATTACTCCGACCCGCGTCCGGTGACAGATCTTCTGACAGGAAAGATACATCTTCTTTATACCCAATGGCCCAATTTGTGCGGGCAATCCTGCGTACCGGCCGGTTTGGGCGATAATTCTTCAGTGGTGTTCCTGCAAACTTCCGAAGACAACGGTTTGACCTGGTCGGGACCAATCAACCTGAACACACAGGTCAAGAATCCGACGTGGAAGGCACTTAATTCTGGACCGGGCCACGGCATCCAGCTGCGATGGCAGACCAATCCGACCCGAAACGGACGTCTGCTGGCTCCCTGCCATATCAACGGCGTTGATGCCGTATCGGTATACAGCGATGACGGCGGTCTGAGCTGGCAATCGGGTACAGTGGATACGACAGCACCCAGTTTGAATGAGTCCGATGTAGTGGAATTGACCAACGGCGACCTGTTGTGGGATGCCCGTCAAGGCAGCGGATTATACCGCTATCGTCTTAAAAGCACCGACGGAGGCCAGACTTGGCAGTATCTGGGACTCGGCGATATTTATATTACACCAGTGGATTGCGGTATCGACCGGTACTCCGCCAGACGGGACGGTCATGACCGTGACCGGATTGTCTTCAGCGGGCCTCTGGGCAGTCCCATCGGGACACCCGGCCGCTACAATCTGGCCGTCTGGACCAGCTATGACGAAGGCAAAACTTTTATCAATCCGATTCAGATTAATAATGGCTTTGCTGCTTATTCAGACATAAAGCGGCTGGCCAATGGCCGCATCGGTGTTATCTATGAGGAAACCGGCAGCACGCTTATCCGTTTTGCAAGCTGTAACATCGATGTCTTTGAAAATGGGCCTCATGATCCGGCTTTGACGCAGTATGACGGATTTGGAAATGCCGTCGATATCCGCCGAGGGGGCGTGGGCTGGACAGGCTCATGGACCGGATTGGGCTCATTCACCCGCTCCGCCTGTGCCGCCTTTCGGGGCTCCAGTATTCCTTTTGAACGGTATCGGTTTACGAATCAGCCCGGCCGCGTCGATTCTGTCGCCGGCAGCGGGATGCATATAACGCGTCTGCTGAACAGCCCATTTGATATGCATGACAACGGCACTATCTACCTGTCTTTGCTGGTCAGCCGGGCGCTGGATACGACCGCCAATAACGATTCTGAGGAAGATTTGAACATTATGCTGCAAGACAGTTCCCAGCAGCCTTATATCTCTTTTGGCGTTAACAGCCGGGAAGCGTTTTATGTGGGCAAACCCGGCAGTGTGATTACGACAGCAGATAATGCCGTTGCGATGGATTGTTCTTATCTGATGATTGCCAAAATTATCACAAAACCGGATCAGGATGACAGGATTTATCTGAAAGTGCTTCGTTCCGGCGCCGATGCTGTTGCCGGGCAGGAAATGGACATCGACTGGACGCTCATCGGTGCATCGGGGGAGAATGCAGCCGCGGTTTTGGACCGGATCTGCATAACTGCCGGTGCTAATGCGGTCTGGTCCGTGGATGAGGTGCGCATCGGTACAACCTATTATTCTGTTGCCGGCAGGCCGGACTGTTCTCAGTCGGAAAGCTATCTGCCGGGCGATATCAACCGCGACTGCTATGTCAATCTGAATGATCTTGTATTGCTGGTCAATGACTGGCTTTCACCGGGCTGTTCGGAACAGGGGATTTATCCGCAGATCGATATTAACGGGGATTGTGATGTCAACATGGATGATATGGCTGGGCTGGCTGCCGGCTGGCTGGATTGCACCGATCCCTATAATCCAACGGAATGCCGCAGTGTAAATTGATTTCAGATTATTCCGGAGCAGAACTCTCACTATAACCAGACTAAACAACCGAATGCAGCAATGAAAGCAATGACCATTTACAAGTCTACAAGGGTATTGGGGGAGCATTCTGAATGGGACAACCAGGATGACAGCATGACATTTCAATTGATTGTACGGATCCTGCTGTTATTAATCCCTTCAGCTTGCGGATATACATCCAATATCGCATCGTACAACTACACCAGCAGTCTGGGGGCTGATCCGACGACCCAAGGGTGGACCTATCTAAAGAATGCTACCAATGCTTATTTAGGCGGTTATGATGCCTCTATCTACTACCCCGGTCAGAGCGGCTGGCGGATCGTTGACGGAACAAGCACCGGCTATGCCAATTATCAGATTACTCTTACCGACGACCAGACTGAAGCCATGAAGACCGGTTTCTCTGTCTCATGGACCTTCAAGCTGGATGCAACGGCTTGGAAGAACGACGGCACCGGCAGTGTGACAAACTACTACCTGCCGCCCAATCAAAGCCGCCAGAACAACAACGGCCTGTGGATTGAGACGGCCGGAGAGAATTCCTTCCGCTACTACATTGTTGCCACAGCCGATGCAAGCGGCAATCTGGCGATTAACGACGGGACGGTGACCCATGTGCTGACCGCAGGCGGCGGCAATAACGGGTATGATACCCTGTATACGGTAACCGTAGCCTATGATGGTACCAAGGCAGTGCTCTCCTACGGCGGCAGTGATTTTACACTGACCAAGCAGGCGACTTTCGGCAATAATCGGGTGCTGTTCGGTGCTCATACCAGCCCCGGACAAGGCAGCGTGGTGTATCATGAGGTTCTGTTCGGCGTGCCAGATTCTGTGTCGGCGGTCAACATTCGGCCGGCCAATGGGGCCACCAGAGTAGAGACTACTGCTATTCTGGAGTGGTCAGCACCTTTGTCTTATACTCCGACCGGCTACGATGTGTATTTTGGCACCAATCCCGATGCCGCTGCCAATCCGAAGGTTTTGGATAATGCCCTTCAGACAACCTATGATCCGGATCTTGCCTACTCAACAACCTATTATTGGCAAGTCGACGCGTATGAGGGTACAATTAAGCACCCCGGCCGAATATGGTCCTTCACCACACGGCCGGAACATATTATAAAAGTGGCCTGTGTCGGCGACAGTATTACTTACGGATACGGCATTCCAGATATCGGAACCAACTCGTATCCGGCTCAGCTTCAGGCGCTGTTGGGGGCTTATTATCAGGTGGGCAATTTCGGCCGCAGCGGAGCAAGAGTTTCACAAATCTCATCGAATCCGTACAAAGGCAGTCCCGAATATTATGCAGCGATGGCGTTTGAACCGGATATCGTTTTCATCGCTTTGGGCATTAACGACTGCTCAGTCAACCAGTGGCAGACAAACAAACCGGTTTTTGCTGCGCATTACAAAGATTTGATCAGCGATTTCAAAAATCTGTCAAGTCATCCGCAGATTTATATCGGCACTCTGATGCCGGTCTTTTGCCCTCCTTACCCCTATCCTGCCATTTACAGCAATATGGCTGAATGCTCTCCTCTGATTGAACAGGTTGCCGCAGAGGAAAAACTGCCCCTGATCGATCTGTATACGCCTCTGGAGTCTCATTCGGCGTATTATGCTGTTGACGGACTGCATCCAGACCGTAACGGGGCTCAGGTTATTGCCCAAACCGTCTATAGAGCAATAAAACCTGATGTATATATCAGCCACTGTCTTCTGTCGGTTAAGGAAGAAGGCGCGACTTCAGATGCTTACACAATCGTCTTGGGCGGCATACCCAAACAGGATGTTGCTGTCACATTGACTCCATCGGATCCGGAACAGGTTTTGATTAAAGTAAACGGTATGCAAAAAGATACAATCGTATTTACCCCGGCCAATTGCAGCCAGCCACAAACCATCTCGCTGACTGCCGTGGATGATAGGGTTTTTGAAGGGACGCATACTGTCGTTATTAGCCACATCTGTTCCAGCGACGATTGGGCTTATGATAACCTTGTGATACCAGATGTCAGCGTTAACATCGCCGACAACGATTATTACGGCAAGCGGGTTAAAGTGTTCCTGATAGGCGGCCAGTCCAACGCGGCCGGTTCCGGCTTGAATACCGAATATCCGGCCCTTTATCAGACTCCGCAAAACGATGTGGAATTCTGGGTTGGCGGCCGTTTACCCGGCGACGGTGTCCCCGATTACAGCGTTTGGGATCGTCCTGCCGATACAGCCTTCCGCCCCCTGCAGCTGGGATCAGGTAATTATCCGGCCGGAACGCATTCCGGTTTTGAAATGTCGCTTGGCCGAGCATTGAAAGATGCACTCCCCTATGACAATATTGCGCTGGTCAAATACGGCATGAGCGGTTCGGCTCTCATGCGGGGACTTCGCAGCAGTGACGGAGCCGGGGATTGGGATCCAGGTCCGCCAAACTGGAGCCCAAGTGAAGGTTTTGACGGCGTTCGCTATCACATATTTAGAACATCGGGAGTACTTCCGGCTTTGCAGGCAATTGTCAATCGGGGGGATTTGCCTGAGATCGCGGGGATGTTCTGGATGCAGGGAGAAACAGACGCCGGCAGTTCAGCAGCGGCCAGTCAATATGAAGCAAATCTGAAAAAATTCATTGAGGCGGTCCGGACAGATTTCGGTGCACCTGAAATGCGGTTTTTTATTGGCCGCATTCGGACAGTAACGGGAACCTACAACGCTGCAGTTCGAACAGCAATGCAGGAAGTAGCCGCTTCGGACCCATTGGTCATGTGGATCGACACCGACGACTTGCCTGTAAATGCTGACAATGTGCATTACAGTGCAGCCGGGCTGGTCGAGCTGGGCAGGCGTTTTGCCGATGCATACCTTAGGATGGCATCTATACAAGGGGATCTTGAACCCGACGGGGCTATCAATCTGGCCGATTTTTCCCGGTTCGCCGAACAATGGCTCTCTGTTAATTGCGGATTCTGTTTCGGTGCAGACTTAAACAGCGATCTTGATGTCAACATGGACGATTTGACTCTTCTTACAGATCAATGGCTTGATGGTTCGGTCTCCCGCTGTGCCGCTCGATGGGCAATGGACGAAAACAGCGGCAATACGGCTATCGACAAGGGGCCTAATCGGTATGACGGCACATTGATCAACTTCCCATCAGATAACACGCAGTGGATGAAGGGCATATTTGGCAATGCTTTGCATTTCGACGGGATTGATGATTATGTTGTGGTGCCCGGCTACAAGGGCATCAGCGGCACCGCTTCCCGCACCTGCAGCGTCTGGATCAAGACGATCAAGCCCGGCTCGCAGATTCTCAACTGGGGGACCTCCCTGACCGGCCAGAAATGGACTCTCCGGATTAACAATGATGGAACTCTTCGGGCGGAGGTGCAAGACGGCTATATGTACGGCACCACCTATGTGGCCGACGGCAATTGGCATCATGTCGCTGTGGTTCTTGCCGATGACGGCTCGCCGGATATCAGCGAGGCCGTGTTGTTTGTCGACGGCCAACCTGAATCGATCGGCGGGGTGCTGCCCTGCTCGGTTCATACCGCTGCCGACAGCGATGTATTAATCGGCGTTAATCTGATTGGAACAGTTTTCTTTGAAGGCCTTCTCGATGAGGTACAAATCTATACAGCCGCGTTGGATAGCAATGATATACAGAATATAATGAACAGATAGGAGTTAACGAGGTTTGAGCATTAAGATATTCTCAGGATAATTGTTTTATTTTCGACTGTCTTTGCATAGATGCATTTAGTAACAATCCGGCAAACAGCGGACATTTATGCAGATAATAAGACCGGATGTACAGCAAATTCACAGGCGTAATCTATAAATGGATATGATTTTTTTCTGGAGATTCGGAACAATGAGAAGATTGGCAGTATCAGTAACAATCATGGCTTTGTCTGCATATGCTTGGGGCCTGACAATACAAACCTACGGTGATTTTAATGATGACCAGGCCGGCATCGCTGGTTTTGTATTCACCCCGGACCTTCCCCAATATGTTGAAACTTATAATCCGATGCCTCAGACGGCCTATTTGACCAGCTGGACCTATGCCAGATCGTCCAGCGGCGGCGGCTGTCTTAACGGAACCTATCTTGCGGTTTACATGTATGATGCGGATACAGGATATCACACCCTGCTGGGCACCTCAACAAATTACATCGATTTATCATCTGCGGCTCCGCTGGCTTTGGTGACATGGTACTTTGATGGCATCGCTCTGGACAAGGACACCCAGTATGCCATGATGTTTGTTGACAGCAGCGGTGCCATTCGCACCGGCGGTGTGGAGCTGGATAACACAAACGCAACCACCAACGGCTGCATCCAGACCGGCCATGTAAAGGTTAACCAGCCCACCTGGGAAGCGCATTTTTCTGCAACCTATAACGGCACAGTTACGGAGCCTCCCATCGACCCGACTAATCCCCCGATGTCGATGAGGGGCATCGTATATCGGAATGGTGAAATTCGGACATTCAATCTGGAAAAATACAACATGCGGGGTGAACACTTCGAAGTCATTCTGTTGGACAGCGATGGTGTTACAAAGATACCGCTGGATCCCGGTCCAGTGCGTACCTACCGCGGTTGGTGCGAGGAAGAACCGGACAGCTATGTTGAAGCTACTCTGCTGCCTAACGGGGATCTGCGCTACCATGTCTTTAAAGGAGATGCTGACGACTGGTGGTATGATCCGCCCTATGAAACCAACGATACCGCCGCCGCGATCAATAATTTCACTCTTATCGGCGGCACCCCTGTACACCCATCCGGAACGGCATGGCCCGGCGCAGCATTCACAGACGCTGCAGCCAGCTTGGATAGTTACTACAAAACTGTTTACCAAGCGGATTTCGGTTATGATGTATTGGTGGAGTATGTCAATGCGGCAAATTTTACAAATGAGCAAAGCTATGCCCGCAAAGCCGAAAACGCTATGGGACATTACAATGCCATTTATACCCGCGATATTCTGCTTGAGTGCAAACTCAACAAGGTTGTGTACCGTACCAGCAATACAGGACTGGACCGCACCGATACAAAGTGGGGCATTGACTGGTGGAATGTCAACAATTACTGGAATGCAATGTTCCCTGATGTAGATCACCATTTCATCGGAATGGTCGGGTCTGTAGGCGGCGGTGTAGCATTTGTATGTGATTACGGCGGCACAGACTGGGCAGCCCGTTCTTTCAATGGCTGGAATAGCGACAAAAACTGGTGGCATGTTGCCCGGCACGAACACGGTCACAATCTGGGAGCCGGCGACTATGATGGGAATAGAGCCGAGGGGGCCACCATTATGAACGGCAATAACATCAGCCTGTCCCGCCTGTCCAATGCGGAAGTCAATAATATTATGAACTGCCGACGCAATAGGGCCGTTTCGGCGAAACTTCGCAACATAGGTCCCTTCGCTTATCCGGTGCCCCCCTATGCCAAACTTGACAATTTTACCGCCTACGCAGGTATCCAGAGAACTCTGGACATTTTGGGTAATGATTATGATGCCAACAATGATCAAATTGCCCTTGCAGATTTTCCAAACACAACCCCCTTGGGCGGAACTCTTGAATTTTCCGCCGGAACAGGACCAAACGGGCGTGACGAACTGCTTTACACGCCGCCGGCAGGACAATTCGGCACAGATAATTTCAAATATTCTATCGTAGATGCTACCGGGCGAACGGCACGCGGTTACGTTGCTATCACCGTAGATATTCCTACCCAAACCATACGCGGCCATTGGAAACTGGACGAAACAACCGGCACCACAGCTGCAGATTCGACTATCAATGGCAAACACGGTACGCTGACCGGCGGTATCACTTTTGATAACAATGCAGCCGCTGGGCAGTTTGCCGGCGGATTAACTTTCGACGGGACAGACGATTATATCAACCTGCCCAGTTTGAATTTCACCAGCAATACCGTCACAATCACCGCTTGGATTAAACCCGACAAAGTACAAAATGAATATGCGGCCATTTTTTCCAACCGCGACGGCGGGGCTGCTAACCTCAACTTTAAAACCAACAATCAATTGGGCTATCATTGGAATGATGCAAACTGGACCTACAACTCCGGTTTATCCACTCCCGTAGACCAGTGGACTTTCGTGGCACTGGTTATTGAACCGAATAAGGCTACTTTTTACACCTCCAACGGCACGACTCTAAACAAAGTCATCAGAAATGCTGTACACAATCCGGAATCCTTTTATGGATCGCCGTCGATCGGGCGGGATGACAACGGGCAATCCAGCAGATATTTCAGCGGAGCAATGGATGATGTGCGCATTTACGGCATAGCTTTATCCGAAAACGAGATTCGGGGCGTCATCGGCGGCGGCCGTGCAGAAAGTCCCAATCCCTTTGATAATGCCGCTGATATCCCGCTTCTAACTAATTTGCGCTGGTCAATGGGATCCAGTGCAGTCAACAATGATATCTATTTCGGCACCGATTACCAGACTATCCAGAACGCTGACCTCACCTCCCGGGTCTACAAAGGCCGCCAGCCGGAAAATATTTTCAATCCGGGTACTCTCAAGCCAGGGAAGACCTACTTCTGGCGCATTGACCAGATCACCCCGAACGGCACAATCATTCCCGGACAGGTCTGGCGATTTACAGCCACGACGAAGCGACTCGGCGGCATCACCCGGCAGGTGTGGCAAAACATCGGCACTGGTGTCAGTGTGTCCGACCTAACAAACAATGCAAACTATCCAGACAACCCCAGCTTCAGTGAGATTATCAGCTCCTTTGAGGCCCCAACGAACTGGGCTGATGCCTATGGTAGCCGGATCCACGGTTTTATTGTCCCGCCAGCAACCGGCAGCTATACTTTCTGGATCGCTGGCGATGACAACTGTCAACTCTGGCTCAGCACCGATAAAAATCCAGGCAATGCTGTCAAGATCGCATACATAGAAGGCAATCCGGCTTGGACAGATTCACGCCAGTGGACCAAGTATGCTTCTCAAAAGTCTTCGCCGATACTCCTGACCGGCGGTATGCCCTACTATATCATGGCTCTTCAGAAGGAAGGTTCCGGCGGTGACAATCTGGCAGTGGCCTGGGAGGGTCCAGGCATCAGTCAGCAAATCATCAATGGGGCTTATTTGGCACCATATGCCCCCGATTACAACTGGGGGCCGCTGTTTGAGACTGATCCGATTGTAGTCGATACTATTCCGGAGGGGTATTCTTTTACCCTTTCGCTGGCTGGAGTAGCCAATGCACTGGACGGCGGCGCAATAACCTATCACAAAGCCGGCGGACCGCTGTGGCTGAAGGAATCCGATGATATGACGCTGGAAGGCATCCCCGGCGACGGTGATGTCGGAACCAATCTGTTCACAATTACTGCCACAGACAGCCACGGACAGTCAAACTATGTTAATCTGAAAGTCAATGTTGTAAACACCTTTACGGGCGAAGCGGGTCTGCTGGACTTCGCTGCTCTGGCTTCCCGCTGGATGGATAGCAACTGTCAAGATATCCCTGCCTGCGGCGGAGCCGATCTGACCGGTGACTGTGCAGTCAATGCTGCCGACATCGTGTCTATGGCCAGCATGTGGCTTATGAAGAGGACCTATGGCGGCCTTGTTGCGGCCTGGCCTTTTGATGCAGACGCTTCAGACATCATCTCCGGTCATAACGGCACGCTGCTCAATGGAGCTGCCATTGACAGCAGTCAGTCGGTTATCGGCAGCGGCACGCTGAATCTGGACGGGATTGATGATTATGTTGTGGTGCCCGGCTACAAGGGCATCAGCGGCACCGCTTCCCGCACCTGCAGCGTCTGGATCAAGACGATCAAGCCCGGCTCGCAGATTCTCAACTGGGGGACCTCCCTGACCGGCCAGAAATGGACTCTCCGGATTAACAATGATGGAACTCTTCGGGCGGAGGTGCAAGACGGCTATATGTACGGCACCACCTATGTGGCCGACGGCAATTGGCATCATGTCGCTGTGGTTCTTGCCGATGACGGCTCGCCGGATATCAGCGAGGCCGTGTTGTTTGTCGACGGCCAACCTGAATCGATCGGCGGGGTGCTGCCCTGCTCGGTTCATACCGCTGCCGACAGCGATGTATTAATCGGCGTTAATCTGATTGGAACAGTTTTCTTTGAAGGCCTTCTCGATGAGGTACGAATCTACGACAGGGCGTTAGCTTATGCTGAAATCCTCGCGCTGGCATCGATTCCCCTGCAACTGCCTTCCAGCTGAGAGTGACGGGGCTACAGCATATAAACTGTTTTGTGACTGTCCTGCACAGCAGGTTGTCGGCTTTTTATTGGACCAGTCGTGGTATTGCCTGATGTTCTTGTCTTAAGAATACCGTTATCGGAAAGACTATAATTTCTCATATTGATTTGAAGATGCGGAATACCGTAGCTGTTGCTTCAAATCATGCGATAAATACAGTCGATGTTATGAAATGGCGTTTTGAGATCTGATGCATCGGATTATAATGACGGCCTGAAGGGAAGCAAAGCTTTTGTCTCAGCAGGAACTTTTAAATGGATGCTATACATTCCAGCGTGTTCTCTACCAGATACACTTCCCAATGTTGCACCATCAACGCTTTTAAATACTGCAAGTTTATAAGTATTCCTAACATGCTGGACATTAACCTTCTGCCGACTGCGGCCATTGTTGTCCGGCATATTTTACAGATGGTTTTAATGTTACTAAGGGCTGCTTTTTATCCACAGATGGAGCAGGCTATTCGGGTCGGGGCAAAGGATTGCTTGTGGATGTGAAAAACACCCAGAAGCATGATTAGAGAAATAATGAATATTTTGGAAAAGAAAATCGACATTTTAGGGATTTTTATTTTTTTGCTTGCTGCGGCCTTTAGCTCGGCCGAACTTTTTTCTGTTCATCCTGATGATAGCACCGGGACGGTCAGGGTGGCGTGCGTGGGTGACAGTATTACCTGTGGTCTCAAGATTGAAAATCCGCAGGAAAATTCATACCCGGCACAACTTCAGAAACTTCTTGGAGACCGATACGAGGTCCAAAATTTCGGCTGCTCCGGGGCGCGAGTCTGCAAAGCTACCCGCGTACCCTATTTGAATCAGCCGGAATGCCGGAATGCTGTTTCTTTTAAGCCTCACATAATCATAGTTTGTCTGGGAATTAATGATGCCTCGGTGCCGGAATGGCACAACAACAAGCCTAATTTTGTCCGGGATTATCTGGAGTTAATCCAGCATTTTACCAATGTACCAAAAATCCAAACGCCCAAAATCTGGCTGACCACGCTGCTTCCGGTGATGCCGCCTTATGAACCTTATGTAGAGATCCAGCAAACAAAAACCGAAGCTGATGCAATGATTCGGCAGGTGGCTGATCTACTGAACCTTCCAGTAATTGACTTATTCAGTCCGCTGATTTCTGAGCCGCAGTTTTTTCCCGATGGACTGCACCCCGATATAAACGGAGCGGCTATTATCGCTCAAACTGTAGCCAAGGCCATTACCGGCGATTACGGCGGTCTGAAACTGCCATGGGTGTTCGGGGATCATATGGTTTTGCAGCGCCATATGCCGATACCGATTTTCGGCACTGCCAATGTTGGTTCGACTGTCTCTGTAAAGCTGGGCAATACCACAATCCAGACAACAACGGATGCCAATGGGCGATGGCGCATAGATCTGCCTGCAATGGAGGCCGGAGGCCCTTATGAATTAGTCTGTTCGGATAGGTCCAAGACATTGAGATTTACAGACATACTGGTCGGGGAAGTCTGGTATGCTGCCGGACAATCCAATATGGACTGGCCCTGTCAGCTGGATGCAGACTGGAAAAACGAGGCGCCGTCAGCTGACCGCTTTCCCCAGATTCGTTTGCTAAATCGGCAAGGTTATCCGTCCACCGGCCCTATCAGGTGGACGCAGGAACAAATCGATCGGGTAACGATTGACGCTTATTACAGCGGCTGCTGGCAGGTTGGATCGCAAGAATGGGCAGCTTCCATCTCGGCAGTGGCGTATTACTTCGCCCGGGAGATTTATCAGGCTATCGGCGTTCCGGTAGGAATAATTGAAGCCGCTGTCGGAGGGGCTTCGATGGAGGCATTTATACCGCCGGAGGCACTGGCAGCCGAGTCCCTTTATCCTCTGACCAAACAGTGGATCGAGGCGTCCGATGCACCAGACTGGCATCGTAAGCGGGCACGCCAAAACCTAGGCATCTGGTTTGACGGTCCGCGCCAGACTCCGATGCCGCATCATCCCTTTGAACCCAGTTTTTTATTCAATGCCGACATCGCCGATTTAATCCCCTTTGCTATTCGAGGGGTTATCTGGTACCAGGGTGAAACCAATGCAACCGATGCATCGAATCAAATCGCCTGGAATCCGGAGCAAAACCGTCTGCTTTTCAAGACGTTGATCCAAAGCTGGCGCCGCAGGTGGGGACAGGGAGATTTTCCTTTTTATTATGTGCAGCTGCCGAATCTGAACCGACCGTGGATGCTGTTCCGGGATATGCAGTGTCGAATGTTAAACGAGCTGCCTAATTTGGGGATGGCTGTGACAATTGACTTGGGGCATCCCACAAATGTGCATCCGCCGGCCAAACGGGAGGTGGCCCGGCGGCTGAGTCTATGGGCGCAAACGCATCTCTACGGGCGTCCGATGGCAGTCTGTTCCGGCCCCTTGCACAATGGTTTTATTCAAAAAGATGCTCATACATTAAAAGTTGGTTTTGATCCGGCCACAGGACCGTTGTGTTCCCGGGATGGGGATACGCTAAGGGGATTTGAGGTTGCAGATTCTGCGGGCCGATGGTATTCGGCTAACGCAACCATCGAGGATCATCAGGTAATTCTGTTCAGCCCCGAGGTATCAAATCCTGTTGCAGTGCGTTATGCATGGGCTCCCAATCCGCAGGCAACCTTGTATAATACTGCGGGTTTACCGGCTTCGCCTTTCTGGTCTGGATTGATGGTATGCGAACGCCCAGAAAAGTTCTTATCGCAATAAACCTATACACAATCTGCCGAATAGCCGCTGCTGGTCACCATTGATTACCAGTACATTACAGGATCGGCTAGGCGACACCGGCAATGCGGGACAGCAGGATGAGGGTCGAAAGTGTACGCACTTGTACACTTAGGACTTGCCGCATTGCAGAACAAAAACACTATGAGATAAATACTGATCAAAAGGAGATACAATGAAGTGGGCAGCGAAATTGACCGTGTTGGTTGTGTTTATGGGGGTAATGAATTGCAGCTATCTTTCTGCCTCCAAAGCAATAGACCAAGATAGGGAATATATAAGGTGGACTCCTCTTCCGGACCTGCCGGAATCTTTGGGTGTAGCCGGTCCTTTTGTGGGCGTCCACCATGACGTATTGCTGGTTGCGGGGGGTGCAAATTTCACTCCGCCTGTATGGGAAAGCGAAAAGCAGTGGCTCGATAAAATATGGGCATTGGAAAAGATACCGTCTTCCGAGGAGAAGACAGCAAAAAAATACCAATGGATAGATGCCGGAAGGCTGGATGTTCCGGTTGCTTACGGAGCGGCTGTCTCTACCGAACAGGGAGTTGTTTGCATTGGCGGCTGTAATTCCGAACAGGTGTTCCGGAACGTTTTTGCCCTTGCATGGGATCCTCAAAAAAGAACTGTATGCAGAAAAGACCTTCCCTCCTTGCCAAAACCCTGTGTGTATACGTACGCTGCCAAAATCGGTTCCGTCATTTATGTGGCCGGAGGCCAATCGGGAATCTCTCTGGATACTGCGATGACCAACTTCTGGTCCCTTGATCTATCAAAGGAAGGCACGGAGGCTTTCGCTTGGAAAGAATGGACGCCCTGGCCCGGACCATCTCGGGCATTCAACATCACCGTGGCCCAGCATAACGGCATGACAGATTGTATTTACGTAATCAGCGGCAGACGGCTTAATCCGGGAGCTGACGCAATAGAAACCGAATTTCTTCAGGATGTGTATGAATATAATCCGCTGAAAGTTAACAGTAAGGAAGGACCGTGGCGCAAGCGGTGTGATGTCCCTGCCTGTGTGATGGCAGGCGCAGGAATCGATATTGGGCAGAGCCATATCTTTATATTGAGCGGTGCAGATAGTTCCCTGTTCTTCAAGAGCACACAACTGAAGGATGACCATCCCGGATTTCCCCTGCAAGCGTGGGCCTACCATACAATTACCGATACTTGGATAGACGCAGGCCGGACTCCTGCCAATCAAGTAACGACTATTCCCGTCAAATGGGGTAACTCCATTATTCTTGCCAGCGGAGAAATAAAACCCCGCGTGCGTTCCCCCAAAATCTGGGAAATTACTCCCGTTACAATAAAAAATTCCTTTGGGATTATTAATTTCACAACCTTGGGAATTTATTTATTTCTCATGATAGCTGTCGGTTTTTATTTTTCCGCGCGGAATAAAAATACCGATGACTTTTTCCGAGGCGGACAGCGGATTCCCGGATGGGCAGCGGGATTAAGTATATTTGCTACAATGCTCAGTTCGATTACTTTTATCGCCATCCCGGCCAAAGTCTATGCGACGGACTGGACCTTCTTTATTGTCAATATGATGGCCGTTGCAGTTGCTCCTTTTGTAATGTGGTATATCCTTCCGTTTTACAGACGCATTGATGCCACGAGTGCTTATGAATATCTTGAAAAAAGGTTTCATGTAGCTGCCCGCCTGTTTGCCGGTTTGTCATTTGTGCTGTTTCAGACAGGCCGAATGGCGATCGTCATATTTTTGCCATCTTTGGCCCTTTCGGCAATCACCAATGTAAGCGTCCCCTATTGCATTCTAATTATGGGAGTTGTGAGCATTATTTACTGTACACTGGGGGGCATAGAAGCGGTGATCTGGACGGATGCCGTTCAGAGCTTTGTTTTATTGGGAGGAGCCTTTATGAGTTTGGCCGTTATCATCTTGGGCATCCAGCGAGAGGGAGGAGAATTTTTCGCCGCCGCTTGCAGTCATAACAAGTTCCATATGATTAACTGGGATTTCAGCACAGCCAGTTATATGACTGCATCTCTGTGGGTGATGGTCATCGGCGGGATCGGCCAGTCACTGGTTCCCTATGTTTCAGACCAAGCGGTTGTGCAACGGTATTTATCTGTTCGTGACATAAAAACCGCTAGAACATCCATTTTGACCAATGCAATCATTGTTATTCCGGCTACAATTTTGTTTTTCGGAATCGGAACAGCCCTGTTTGTTTTTTACAGGGTTAATCCTGAAAATCTGGATCCGACCTATCAGAATGATGCAATCTTCCCGCTTTTTATCGCCCGTCAGCTGCCGGTCGGAATTTCGGGGCTGGTAGTGGCGGGAATCTTTGCAGCGGCACAATCAACGATTTCAACCAGCATGAACAGCATTTCGACGGTGATTGTAACAGATTTTGTAAAACGTTTTTCCCTGTTAAATACTGAGAAAGGGTATCTGAATATGGCCCGTTTCTGCACGGTCTTCTTTGGAATCTTGGGGACGGGTCTGTCATTGCTGTTAGCCAGCGCCGACATCAAATCTCTTTGGGAATCTTTTATGGAGGTTCTGGGGCTTTTCGGTGGTTCCATGTGCGGATTGTTTCTACTGGGAATTTTCACTCGCCGCGTCGGCACCGCAGCGGCCCTTGCAGGTGCAGCCTTCAGCGTAGTAATTTTGTTTCTGATCCAAGGGAAAACCCATACATCTGTCTTAATATATGCGTCTATAGGTATCGCTGTCTGTATGCTGAGCGGCTATCTGCTGTCATTTGTTTTTCCCCAAAAGCAGAAAGATCTCGCGGGATTGACCATTTATACTGTTTGACAGCGCTTCATATTGACTTTCCGGTTAACACGTCTTTCAAAAAAAACAATATTACTGCAACTCACTTTTTTATCTTTGCCGATTCTCTTATCAGCCCAGAGGTTACCTATGAAAAACAGTGATATTTTCACTGCTTAAATCTACAACTGGTTTTCTGATTCATCCATACCCGCCGGCTAAGCCGGCCGGAACCGGTTCTGCGGACGAACCTCCTGACGTACATGGTCTTATAGGCATGAAGGAATAATCCCTGCATTGGACGTGCCGGCGGTACAACTACAGCTGCTTCCATAGGAATTCGGACGGCAGCTTCTGATTCTTTAAACATTCAACCCGCACAAACAGCTGGAGATAGTCAGCGGGATTTTGTGCTGATGAAGCTGCTGCCCGCTGGGTATAACCAGCGGGATAAATACCGCTTTTTTTCTTTTTGCCATATGCCATCTGCCTATTAAATTTCAGGACGACTCCTGCGGAGTCCCGAAGATAAGTCCGATAATTCTTGGTAATTCCCGCATTAGGGTCTGTTTTTGTATGCATTTAGGCAATTGCACACAGCAAGCTGCTTCCGGGATTGACTAAATAATCAAAAATAAGTATAATAAGCATAACTGACATAATAGCACAGACCTATCACAATTGGGAGCCGCAATTTGTACAACGCCTTAACAAGGCAGTGCAATAATTTCAAGGAGGTCCAATGACACCATCGAACAAAAAGAAGAATTTGCAGATAATCGCTTTGGTGGTGCTGGCAGCATTTATCAGTCTGCCCGTACTTTCAGTCCGGCTGCCCGAGCCGCAGACAGAACAGCAGCAGCTGCTGGAACAAAAGGCCGCTGCTGAAGAAACAATCAAAACGGCGGAGGACATTCGGCCTGCCGACAGTTCGGCGGCAGGATTGCCTGAGGACACAACCCCCCGCTTTACCATCCGGCGGATTGTATTCAGCGGCAACACCCTGCTGACAGACAAACAGATTCTGGCCGCTATCCCCGCTGTTTATGCGGCTGACGGCCAGACGCTTTACGATTTGCGTCCCTTGCAGGCACTTGCAGCTCACCCCGGCACAGAGCAGACGGTCTCGGCCCGGAGCATTCAGGGCTTTACGCAATATATTCTGTCGGTCTATCAGAAGAAACAGTATGCAGGCATTTATGTTTATATCCCTGCGGCTGCCTTTGCGTCCGGCGGACAGCTGTCCGAAGGGATTCTGCCCATTGAGATTATCGAGGCTGCCGTATCTTCTGTTTCGTCTGCCTATTATAATCCGAGCAATCAGCCCGCGCAAAAACGGCATCTGAGCGAAGAGAGACTGCTGGGCTGGTCGCCGGTGAAGGAAGGCGGCGCGCTCAGCCGCAAGCAGCTGGATGATTATCTCAACCTGCTGAATTTGAATCCCGACCGCTATGTTGCAGCGCTGGTCTCAAAAGGAGCCCAGACCAACAGTTTGGCCGTGAAGTACAATGTGTATGAGGCCAATCCGTGGCATTATTTCATACAGCTCGATAACTCCGGCACAAAGGATATCCAGTGGCGGCCTCGCATCGGTGTTATCAATACCAGCCTTCTGGGATATGATGACAAGTTTACAGCCGTCTATCAGACAACGCCGGATTCAACCTGGGATGACGAGTATGCCGTTTACGGCAGCTACGATTTTCCCCTTATGGGCCCCCGACTTCGGCTGAATCTGTTTGCCGGCTACAACGAGTTCAGCATTACGGATCCGGATACGAATTTTCTGGGCGCCGGGAAATTCGCCGGCGGCATCCTGCGCTACAATGCCCTGCAGTTTAATGACTGGTTCTTTGATATTACGGGCACACTCAGCTACGAAGAAAGCAGAATCACTCCCGAATTCTTCCCGGAGTTCTTTGAAACGGATATTCGCATGGTGCTGTGGGGCTGCGGAGCTGACCTGTATAAAACAACCGATACAGCTGACACCTTCTTGGGAGTCAGTATGCTCAGTCCGCTGGATACATCCGAGCTGCAGGAGATTCGAACAGCCCGCACCAACGCCGTGGACAATTTTCACATTTATTATGTCAGCGGCCGCCACAGCCGGTATCTGGACTCCGGCAAGATCCAGCGGGTATCTGCCTCGCTGCGCTATATTACCTCCGATGACCGCCTTGTGCCTGCCAAAATGACATCGTTCGGCGGAATGTATACCGTACGGGGATATGATGAATATGAAATCGTTGCCGACGGAGGCATTATTGGTTCCTTCCAGTATGAATACGATTTGGTGCGGAAAAGCCAAGTAGAGCTGTTCGGTCAGGAAGTAAACGAAAAAAGCCGCAAGCCTTTCCTGAAGAAACTGGCTCCCTTGGGCTTTTTTGACTACGGACAGGCCCGCATCAAAGATGCCGTTTCAGCAGCTGCTGAAACAACCGATCAGGAATTGGCTTCGCTGGGCTGCGGCCTGATTGCTGAACTAGGCAGCCATTTTACCGGTACAGTCTATTATGGGTATCCACTGATACCCACTGACGATACACGAAGCGGCAAAGGCCGGGTGCATGTGGGCCTGCTGCTTCGGTGGTAGAAATCGCAAACTGCTGATAAAAAATTGTTGAGGGGAAACAAATGAAAACTCTAAAACATTTTCCGTTTGCGCAGATCGCGCATAAGACCATTGCCTGCCTGTTGACATTCTGCATGGTCAATCTGCCCGTATGGGCGTTGGATGCCGGGGATGCCTCGGTATCTGCCGGAACGGCTGTTATTCACAGTCCGGCGGCCAATACGGTTTCTGTGGATCTGATTACCCCGCGTGCCGTGGTGGATTGGACCCAGATGAATGCCGCCGGCACCGAGACACTCAATTTTGCCGGTGCTTCAGGATTTGCCGTGTTAAACCGGGTCCAGTCGGCCGTGCATTTTGACGGCTCCCTAAACGGCATCGGCGGACATGTTTTTGTCGTCAGCCCCAATGGGGTTGTTATTGGCCCCAATGCGGTCATTACGGCATCGGCCTTCACAGCAGCCGGCCTGAACATCTCCAATGCCAACTTCATGAGCGGCGTTTATGCGTTCGTACCCTTCACAGGAGGCGTAACCGGCGATGTGGTGAATCAGGGCAGAATTCATGTTACCGAGCAGGCTGCTCTTCTGGGCCGCATGGTAACAAATAGCGGAACAATTGTAAGCCCATCCGGGCTGGTTCTGATGGCCGCCGGGGAAAGCGTTTTTCTCTCCACCTCCGGAAGCAATGTAATTGTTGAGGTTGACGGCGTGAATGCCGCAGCCGCCGGGGCCGGCGATGTCATCAATTCCGGAACCATTCAGGCGGATGAAGGGCAGATTATTCTGGCCGCTGGAGACATTTATTCATCCGCACTGGGCATACGGCCTGAGGAAGGCATCGGCCGAGTCATCCAGAGCGGTCACATGCATGCCGACGGCACCGCCGCCGGCTCCGGCAGCGGCGGAAGCATCCTGCTGACCGCCAGCGATGAAGTGCTTTTGGCCGCCGGCAGTTCCACGACTGCCAATGCCATTCCAGACGGCATCGGTCCCGATCGTCCGGATGGCGGCAGCATCGTCTTGTCTTCGGCCAATACCGTTCGGATGGATACCGATGCGTTTGTCAAAGCCAAAGGCAACGGCTGGTATGATATCGATAACAATCTTCGTTATGACTTGGGTACAGACCCTGATTTCCGCGGTTCTATTCAGGTGGCCGGCCGCTATATCGTTCTGCCTTCGCCAGACGATTATGCATCCGCTGCCGCATTTCGCAACCACATTGATCTGATGCCGTGGTCCGGCAATCAGGAGCAGGTTGGACTGCTGACAGCAGGACCGCTGACCGGAGACCTGCATATTGCCAACGGCGATGCTGCAGGAATGCCGGCAGCAAATACGATTTACGAAGAATGGATCGAAGATGTCTCAAAGGCAGGCATCAATGTGGATCTGCTGTCGCCTGCTGACATTCTAATCGCCGATTTGAATCCCGGTGAGCCGAAAGACCTCGGCTTGGTCGGCGGAAGCGGCGATTTGTCATTTCGAACAATGTTTCAGGACGGCGGCATTTCCCTTGCCGACATTGCCGACCTGATTGCCACTTCCGACGGCGGCAATCTATTTATGCTGGCCGGAAGCGGAGGCATTTCGGTAGGGGATTTGAAAACCTATACATCCAGCAGCGATAAAGTGACAGATTCCGGTCAAATCTTTTTGCTGACTTCTTGGCCTCAGGGAGCGGAGACCGGAGCGGATATTTCCACCGGCTCGATTACGGTTAACGGCGGCGGCAATTCAGAAATCAGCGTCATCGCCACCGGCTCGCTGACGGTCAATGGAGATGTCATCTCCACACGCAACAGTGTTCCGCAGCAGGATCCCAGCGTCCGCAAGGCGCTGGTTTGCCTGATAGCCGGAGAAAATGTAACCGTCAGGGGAGATATTGCTTCTACTTCCCACGGGAAATATGCGACAACGGCAGCCATTCGTGTTTCCGGAGGATGGGATGTTGTTATCGGCAATTCTTCCTCTATTACGGCGGAAGCCAAAACCTCTGAGCAAGGACCTTACAAAGCGGATGCTTCGGTTGTTCTTCAGGCAGGATGGAATAAGAACAACGCTGACGGAATCATTACCCTTAACGGCATTGCCTATAATGACCAGCCCGGCGGAAGCAACAGCGCTTATGCCTCACTGATTAAAGTCAGTGCCTCTGTTTCCGGCATAGGACAAAATGCCAGTGTTAAAACATCGGATTCCTGGAGCGAGAACGATCCGCTTCCAGCGGCTTCAGATGACGGCTCGCACAAGTTCTGGAAGGATGAAAAATCAAAGGGAAGCGCAACAGCGGCAGCCAGCATTTTGATTGATAATACAGAAGAAGTGCCCCCTGCCGATCCAGCCAGTCCCTGCGTGGATTGCCCAACCCCGCCGTTCCTTCCGCCACTGCCGCCAATATTGCTGATTCTGGACGATGCGTATCTGATCAACAACAAATATGTTGTCAATTTTGGTTTGGATGTTCTCGGCAATGACGGTCCGAACGAGACGGCGCTGGACGGCGAGATAATTTGGTGGAGCAATGGCACCAGCGGCACGATTACACCCATTTATGACGCCTCTGACCCGACGAAGATTATCGGTTTTGAGTATACGCCAAATTTGGACACAATCGTTTTTGAATGGGACGGCACCAGCGATTATGCATCCTTTACCGATACATTCCGGTATAAAGCAAAAGATGCCGACGGCAATATTTCTCTGAATAAGGCAACTGTAACCATCGAAGTGCGAAATCTGCTTCCGGTTGCACAGCCGGATGAGTACACAGAAAGCCACAATGTTCTGCTGCAAGCCGACGGCACGCCGGCCGGCGTTATTGAAGGCATGATTCCGGCTGCAAGCGGCGACTATGATCTTGATGCAGGCGATACACTGAAAGCCATTCTGGTTGATGGACCCGTCTGGGGAACGGTTGTTCTCAATCCCGACGGGACATTCGTTTATACACCCTCAGCCGGCAATACGACTGGGACAGATTCCTTTACTTACAAAGTTACCGACGGCTTCAATGAATCAAATACGACAACAGTAACGCTGAATCTGACCAACGCCGACCCCGTTGCCTATGACAACAGCTACGGCGTCAGCCACAATGTCCAGCTGACCGTCAGCAGCACCGACGGCACCATCACCGGCAACCTCAACGGCGCAGCGGCCGACTATG